>JAKEIC010000018.1 GCA_022614695.1 Planctomycetales bacterium
ACCACTCGTCGCGCACCCCGTCGAGGAGCAGCGTCCGATCCGCCCTCGGCAGCACGTCGAAGAGGAACTTCTCGGCGCGCCGCGCCGCAACCTCCACGGCGTCGGCCTTGCCGTCGGAGTCGGCCGCCCGCGCCGGCTTCTCGGCCACGTGCCAGGGGAGCGCCTGCGCGTCGGAGGCGAGCTGCCCGAGGAAGTCGCAGCGGAAGAGGTGCACGGCGATGTTCGCCGCGCGGAAGGAGAGCTTCCCGTCCGCGTCGCGGCGCTCGGCCTGCTCCTTCGTGATCTCGCTGTACTCGAGGACGTGCAGCCGTCCGCCGCGGCGGCAGAAGACCCCGTGCGGCTCGTCCGGCCGGAGCTTCTCGACGACGCGCGAGGACGCCTGGGCGCCCGAGATCAGGTGCCGCCCGATCGTCTCGGGGTCGAGCACCTTCGCGAGGGGGTTGTCCACCTGGAACACGAAGAGGTGGTAGACCCCCCGCGTGCGGAACTCGGCCAGCAGCCCGGCGCGCTTGAGCGCCCCGAGGAGCCCCCCGTGGCCGTCCGGCGACTTCGTGAGCGAGGACATCGAGCGCAGGACGAACCGGCCGTCCTTGTCGAGCACAGGGAGCGTCCCCTGCGGGACGAAGCGGACCTGGGATCCCTCGAGCCCGAAGTTCCCCCCCGCGCGGAAGTGCTCCACCGTCGCGACGTGGGTCGAGGGGCTCGTGAGGACGACGAGCGGCAGCGGCCGCCCGGCCTTGCGGGACCGGAACCTCACCTGCTCGGCGAACCAGCGGTAGAGGCTCTTCCCCGTCGCGGGGCCGATCGGGAGGGTGCCCTTCGGGCCCGCGTGGCCGAGGCGCGTGCCCTCGCCCCCGGCGAGCATCACCGCGGCGATGGCCCCGGTCGAGAGCGTGTGGCTCCCGAGCGCGCGCGCCTCGGTGGCTCGGCGGCGCTCCTCCGCGCTCCCGGCGGCGGGGATCACCTCGGGGGGCTCCGGCGGGTCGAGCGCGGGAGCGGGGGCGAGCACCGAGTCCGGGAAGTCCTCGGGGACGTGGCGGAGGTCCTCGATCAGGGCCTCGCGCTCGACCTCGGAGAGCCGGTCCCAGAAGCGGAAGACGTGTCCCTGACCCCTCGCGGTGATCCGCGCCCGGACCGAGTCGGCGCTCTCGACGCTCTCGCCTGCCACGCAGTCATTCTCCCCGGGCCGGCGGGGGAAGGCAAACGGGGGGCCGTCATCGCGCCTTCCCTCGTGTTAGGATTCCGCGCCTCGCCCGTGCGGACGGCCCGACGAGTCGCGGTCCTCGTGCTCCTCGCGGGCTGCTCCTCGAGCGACGTGTCCCTCCGCAAGGACCTCTCGGCCGAGGACCCCGAGGACCGGCTCGAGGCCGCGGTCGAGATCGGGGAGAGGCGCGACGCGGCGTCGCTCCCGGAGCTGGTGCTGCACCTCCGCGTCGAGGAGACGCCGTTCGTGCGGATCGGGATCCTGCGCGCGCTCGCCCGGCTCGGGGAGCCCGGAGGCGTTGGCCCGGCCGCCGTGGCGCTCGCGGACCCCGAGCCCGAGGTGCGGGCGGAAGCCGTCCGGACCCTCGCCGCTCTCGGGGCCGAGGAGCGCGCCGCGGACGTCACCCTGCGGCTCCGAGAGGACGACGACCCCGGGGTCCGCGCGGCGGCCGCCGAGGCCCTCGGCCGGCTCGGGGCGCTCCCGGCGATTCCCGACCTGATCGCGCGGCTCGACGACGACGACGCGGTCTCGGTCGAGGCCCACCGCGCGCTCGAGCGCCTGACGCACCGGCCGCTCCCGCGCGACCCGGTCCCCTGGCGCGACTGGTGGGACCGCTGGCGGGCGGGCGCCCCGCCTCCCGAGTCCGCGGTCCCGCCTCCCGAGTCCGGCAGCCCGGGCCGGCGCTGATGGCGCCGGGTCCGACCCGCCGCCGACTCCTCGGGACCCTCGTCCGGGTGGCCCTCGGGGTAGGGCTCCTCGCCTGGATCGTCCTCCGGACCGACCTCGACCAGCTGGCGGAGATCGCCGGCCGCGTCGGGACGCTGGCCGCCCTCCTCGCGCTCGGGGCCTACGGGCTGGCGACGGTCTCGGGCGCCGCCCGGTACGCGCTGCTGCTGCGTACCGTCGGCGCGCCCGTCTCCTTCCCCCTCGCGCTCCGGCTCACCTACGTGGGCTACTTCGCGAGCCTGGCCCTGCCCGGCCAGAACGGGGGAGACCTCGTGAAGGCCGGCCTCGCCGCGCGCGAGACCGCCCGGCCCGCCCCGGCGATCGCCGCCACCGTGGCGGACCGGCTCGTGGGGCTGGTCTGCATCACGCTGCTCGCGGCGGGTCCCGCGATGGCGGCGCTGCGCCGGCCGGAGTACCGCGAGGCGGGTGTGGTATCGGGCGCCGTGCTCGCCGGGGTGGTCGCCGCCGGCGCCGTGTACTTCTGCCCCCCCGTCCGCCGCGCCCTCTCGGGCGCGCGGGCCTCGGGGACCCGGCTCGTGCGCGGGCTCGGGAAGCTCGACGAGGCCCTCGTGTCGTACCGGGGAGCCTGGCGCCCGCTCGCCCTCGCCGCCGCGCTCTCGCTCGTGAGCCAGTGTCTCGCGATCCTCTCGGTGGCCACGTTCGGCCACGCGATCGGGCTGCCCCTCGAGCCGACGGAGTACCTCCTCGCCGTCCCGGCGATCTACATCGTGGCCGCGGTGCCGATCACTCCCAGCGGCATCGGGACGGCCGAGGCCGCCTACGCGTTCTTCCTCACGCGGCTCGGGGTCCCGGAGGAGGGCGCGGTCGCGCTCGCGCTCCTCTCGCGGGCGACGACCCTCCTCTACGGGCTCGCGGGGGGAGTCGTGTTCGCGGCGACGAGGAACCGAGCGGGGGCGGAGGCCACCTCCGACGCCGCGACTCGGCGGGGCGGCGGCTCGGCGACGGCTGCATCGTAGTCCGTCTTTCGCCGCGTCCCCGCGTCTCCGCGTCGCCGCGTCGCGGCGCTTGACACCCCCTCCGCCCGGTCCGATAGTCCCGGCCCGATGCCGGTCCGCGTGCGGTTCGCGCCGTCGCCCACGGGCGACCTCCACGTCGGGGGAGCCCGGACCGCCCTCTACAACTTCCTGCTGGCCCGCCGCGAGGGGGGCGTCCACATCCTCCGGATCGAGGACACCGACCAGGCCCGGAACACCGCCACGGCGCTCGCCGGCATCTCCGAGAGCCTGCGGTGGCTCGGGATCGCCTGGGACGAGGGGCCCTACTACCAGAGCCGGCGGCTCCCGCTCTACCGCGAGTGGGCCGCCCGGCTCGAGAAGACCGGCCGCGGCTACTGGCGCGAGGACCCGGGGAAGGGGCGCGCGCTCGTCTTCAGGCTCCCGGGAGGCCGGATCGAGTGGGAGGACGCCGTCCACGGCCGCATCGGGCGCGACATCTCGGGCGACCCGGACCTCGTCTGCGTGAAGTCGGACGGGTTCCCGACTTACAACTTCGCCTGCGTCGTGGACGACTCGGATCTCCGGATCACCCACGTGATCCGCGGGGACGACCACCTCTCGAACACCCCGAAGCAGATCGCGCTCTACGAGGCGCTCGGCGAGAAGCCCCCCACCTTCGCCCACCTGCCGCTCATCCTGAATCCCGACGGCTCGAAGATGAGCAAGGACTACAAGAAGAAGGGGCAGGGAGGGAAGGTCGTCGAGATCCCCACGGGAGTGCTCCGCTACCGCGCCCTCGGCTACCTCCCGGAGGCGCTCCGCAACTTCGTGGCGCTCCTCGGCTGGTCGCCCGGCGACGAGCGCGAGGTGATGACCCTCGACGAGATGGTCGCCGCCTACTCGCTCGGGAGGGTGAAGAGCGTCGGGGGGCGCTTCGACATCGAGAAGCTCGACTGGATGAACGGCGTCTACCTCCGGGCGCTCCCGCGGGAGGCGTTCGCGGAGCGGGCGCGGCCCTTCGTGGCGGAGGCGGGGCTCGATCCGGCCCTCCTCACGGCGGAGGTGGCCGGGGCGTTCCAGGAGAAGATCCGGACGCTCGCGGAGCTGCCCGAGAAGGCGCGCTTCTGCCTCTCCGACGCCGCCTCGGAGGACCCGGCGGCCGCCGCGCGCCACCTGACGCCGGCCGCGGCTTCGGCGCTGCGGGAGGTCGCGGCGGCGCTCGGGGGAGTGGGGACACCCTTCACGGCCGAGGCGGTGGGTGCCGCGGTCGGGCCCGTCGCCGAACGGCACGGGGGACTCAAGGCCGTCGGCCAGGCCATCCGGGTCGCGGTCACCGGGAGCGCGGCGAGCCCCGAGATCTTCCTCACGATCGCGCTGGTGGGGCGCGAGCGGGCCATCGCGCGGCTGCGGGCGGCGGCGGAGAGGATCGAGAGGAACGGCGGGACAGGGGGGGCGCGCGCATGAGCGTCGTCGTCGTCGGTTCCCTCGCCTTCGACACCGTCACGACGCCCAAGGGGAAGGCGACGGACGTCCTCGGCGGCTCGGCGACCTACTTCTCGGTCGCGGCGTCGTATTTCGCCCCCGTCCGGCTCGTGGGGGTGGTGGGCGAGGACTTCCCCGAGGCCCACCGGAGGGTGCTCGCCGACCGGCGCGTGGACCTCGAGGGCCTCGAGACGAAGCCCGGACGGACGTTCCGCTGGGAGGGGGCCTACTCCGCCGACATGAACTCCAGGGAGACGGTCTCGGTGGAGCTGAACGCCTTCGGGCAGTTCGAGCCGACGATCCCCTCGGGCTACCGGGACACGCCCTACGTCTTCCTCGCGAACGCGAGCCCCCGGACCCAGGCCAAGGTCCTCGGCCAGATGGCGCGGCCGCGATTCGTCGTCGCCGACACGATGGACCTCTGGATCGAGACGCAGCGCGAGGACCTGACGGCGCTCCTCCGGAAGGTGGACCTGCTCGTGGTGAACGACCACGAGCTCAGGCAGTTCACGCGCGAGGGAAACCTCTTCCGCGGCGCGCGCGAGGTGCTCGGGCTGGGCCCCCGCGCCGTCGCCGTGAAGAAGGGCGAGCACGGCTCGCTCCTCGTCTCGCGCGACGGGGTCTCGATGCTCCCGGCCTACCCGGTCGAGTCGCTCGTGGACCCGACCGGGGCGGGCGACGCCTTCGCGGGAGGGCTCCTCGGCTACCTCGCCGAGCGGGGGCAGACGCAGTACTCGGACCTCCGGCGCGGGCTCGCCTACGGGACGGTCGTGGCGAGCTTCGCCGTGCAGGGATTCTCGCTCGACGGCTTCAAGGGCGTGGACCGGGCGCTGATCGAGGAGCGCCTCGACCGGTTCGCGGCGATGATCGCCTTCTAGTGCGCGCGTTTGTCGCCGTCGAGATCTCGGACTCGTGCCGCGCGGCCGTGGGGCGATTCCTGGAGAAGCTGCGCCCGGCGGCCGGGGGGCTGCGGTTCGTCCCGGCGGAGAACCTGCACGTGACCGTGAAGTTCCTCGGGGATGTGGCGGCGGAACGGCTCCCGGAGATCGTCGAGGCGCTGCGCGGGGCGGCGGCGGGCCGGGGGCCGATCCGGTTCGGGGTGCGCGGAGTCGGGGGATTCCCGAACCTGCGGGCGCCCCGGGTCCTCTGGATCGGAGGGATGGACCCGGAGGGTCGGCTCGCCGACCTCGCGGCCGCCGTCGAGCGCGCGACGGAGCCCCTCGGGTTCCCGCCCGAGGGGCGCGGCTTCACGCTCCACGTCACGATCGCCCGGCCCCGCGACGGGCGGATCCCGGGCGGGCTCCGCCAGGCCCTCGAGGGACCCGAGCCGGACTTCGGCGAGACTCTCGCGCATCGGATGGTCCTCATGGAGAGCCTCCTCGACCCGTCGGGGGCGAAGTACCGGCCCTCGGCGGAAATCGCGCTCGGATAAACTCCGAGCCGGTGGCCCTGCCCCTCCATCGCCAGGCGGCGCCTCCCGCGACACCGCACGACCCGGCCCGCGCCGCGGCGCGGCGCCGCGAGGCGCTCGACCTCGCGGTCTACCAGATCCGGCGGCGGTTCGGGGCGGGGGCGATCCTCCGGCTGGGGGAGAACCCGCCCGAGCCCATCGCCGGCTTCTCGACCGGCTCGCCCGCGCTCGACGCCGCGCTCGGCGGCGCGGGGATCCCGCGGAGGCGGATCTCCGAGGTCTTCGGGGCGGAGGGGGCGGGGAAGACGACCCTCGCCCTCTCGGTCGCGGCGAGCGCGCAGCGGGCCGGGGGCGTGGCGGCCTACGTGGACGCCGAGCACGCCCTCGACCCGGCCTACGCGGCCGCGCTCGGCGTCCGGCCCGACGACCTGCTCCTCTCGCAGCCGTCGTCCGGCGAGGAGGCGCTCGAGATCGCCGACCTGCTCGTGCGCGGCGGAGGCGTGGACCTCGTCGTCGTGGACTCGGTCGCCGCGCTCGTCCCGAAGGAGGACCTCGAGTCGGGGCTCGAGACGTCCTCTCCCGGCGCCCAGGCCCGGCTCATGTCGGCCGCGCTCCGAAAGCTCGCGGGCGGCCTCTCGAAGGGCCGTGCGGCGATGCTCTTCCTGAACCAGGTCCGCCACAGGATCGGGGCGCCGCCGGGGGCCGACGAGGTCACGCCCGGCGGCCGGGCGCTCAAGTTCCACGCGTCGGTCCGAGTCGAGGTCCGGCGCCTCGGCGCCATCCGCGACGGCGACCGAGACATCGGCGCCCGCACTCTCGCGCGGGTCGTGAAGAACAAGGTCGCCCCGCCGTTCCGGAAGGCCGAGTTCGACATCGAGTTCGGCAAGGGGATCGTGCCGCGAACGGAGTGACGACTTCCGCGGCCGAGGCCATTTCACGCGCCCACCGAACCGGTCGAGCGCGGCGACGGCCCAGTCGCGTCCCTGCCCCGCTCCTCCCGCCTCCTCCCGTTCGTTCGGCCTCGCGAGGGCGTGGCCGGCAGGAGAGGGTCCTGGGTGTATGTAATACATGTATTACTCAGGGACCCTCTTCCGTTCCCTGAGCAGTCCCGGGCTGCTCTCGACTCGAGGAGTTGCGCCTGTCCCTGTTTTTTGCAATCCTCCCGCCCCTCCCATGGCGACCATCAACCCCGACGAGGTCCGCGCGAAATACCTCCGCTTCTTCGCGGAGCGCGGGCACACCGTCGTCGCGTCCGACTCGCTGGTCCCGGCGCGCGACCCGACGCTCCTCTTCACCGGCGCCGGGATGAACCAGTTCAAGGACCTGTTCCTCGGGAAGGGGGTCCTCCCCTACCGGCGCGCGGCGTCGGCCCAGAAGTGTCTCCGGACCCAGGACCTCGACACGGTCGGCCGCACGGCCTACCACCACACCTTCTTCGAGATGCTCGGGAACTTCTCCTTCGGCGACTACTTCAAGCGCGAGGCGATCGCGTGGGCGTGGGAGTTCGTGACGAAGGTCCTCGCCCTCCCGAAGGAGAGGATCGCCGTCTCGGTCTACAAGGACGACGACGAGGCCTACGGGATCTGGGAGAAGGACGTCCGCGTCCCTCGTGACAGGATCTCGAAGCTCGGGGCGAAGAGCAATTTCTGGCCCGCGAACGCCCCGACCGACGGCCCGAACGGCCCGTGCGGCCCGTGCTCCGAGATCTTCTGGGACTTCGGCGGGAAGTGCCGCCTCGGGAAGCCCGATTCCGAGTGCGGGCCCGAGTGCGACTGCGGCCGCTACGCCGAGTTCTGGAACCTCGTCTTCACCCAGTTCGACCGGCGGGACGGCGGGAAACTCGAGCCCCTCCCGCAGAAGAACATAGACACCGGAATGGGCTTCGAGCGGCTCTGCATGATCCTGGCGGGCGTGGACACGAACTTCGCGACGCCCCTCTTCACGCCGATCCTCGAGGCGATCGAGAAGACGGTCGGAAAGCGGCCCGCGGGGACCGAGGACACGGCCCGCTGGCGCCGGATCGCCGACCACGCGCGGGCGGCGGCGTTCTGCGTGGGGGACGGGGTCCTCCCGAGCAACGAGGGGCGGGGCTACGTGCTCCGGAAGGTGATCCGCCGCGCCTACCGCGACGGGCGCGCCCTCGGGGCGAAGGGGCCGTTCGTGCACACGCTCGTCCCCGTCGTCGGCGAGGTGATGAAGGGGCCGTACCCCGAGATCCTCGAGCAGCGCGAGAAGATCACGCGGATCCTGCGCGCCGAGGAGGAGCGGTTCGGGGAGACCCTCGAGCGCGGTGAGAAGCTCGTCGCGGACCTCAGCGCGAAGCTCAAGAAGGAGGGGCGGAAGAAGGTGTCGGGCGCCGAGGCGTTCGAGCTCTACGACACCTACGGGCTCCCCGTGGACGTGGCCGAGCACCTGCTCGGGGAGTCGGGCTTCGACGTGGACCGGGCGGGCTACGAGGAAGCTCTCTCGGGCCACCGCGCGAAGAGCCGGAAGGCCTCCGCGATCTCCGGCGAGATCTTCGACCGCGGCCCTGAGGCGGCGTTCCTCGACGTGGCCCCGAAGACCGACTTCCTCGGCTACGAGACCCTCGAGAGCGACGGGATGGTCCTCGCGATCCTCCGCGGGAAGGCGCTCGCGCCGGTCGCGACCGCGGGGGAGGAGGTGGAGCTTCTCCTCGACCGGACGCCGTTCTACGCCGAGTCGGGCGGCCAGGTCGGGGACCGGGGGCTCCTCCGCGGCCCCGAGGGCGCCGTCCAGGTGGAGGACTCGCAGAAGGTCGGGACCCTCGTGCGCCACGTGGGGCGGGTCGCCGAGGGCTCGATCCGCGTGGGGGACAAGGTCTCGGCGCGGGTCGAGGTCGAGAGGCGGCGCGAGATCATGCGCCACCACACGGCGACGCACCTCCTGCACGCGGCGCTCCGGAAGCGCCTGGGCACCCACGTCCAGCAGCAGGGCTCGCTCGTGGCGCCCGACCGCCTCCGGTTCGACTTCTCGCACGGGGAGCGCGTCGCCGAGGACCTCCTCACCGAGATCGAGCGCGAGGTGAACGGCCACATCCTCGAGAACATCCCGCTCCGCGAGCAGGAGATGGCCATGGACGAGGCGAAGAAGCGCGGGGCGATGGCCTTCTTCGGGGACAAGTACGGCGACCGCGTGCGCGTCGTCTGGTACGGGGACGTGAGCGTGGAGCTCTGCGGCGGGACCCACTGCAAGGCGACCGGCGAGATCGGCCTCTTCACCTTCACGGGGGAGGGCGCGGTCGCGGCGGGTATCCGCCGGGTCGAGGCGGTCTCGGGGACGGCGGCGCTCCGGCGGGTCCAGGGCGGGCGGAAGACGATGCAGGACCTCGGGAGCCTCCTCAAGGTCCCGGCCGACGACGTCGGGAAGCGCGTGAAGGACCTCCTCGAGGAGAACCGGGAGCTGCGGCAGAAGGAGGCGGGACGGAAGGGCGCCGAGGCCGAGGCGGCCGCGAAGGGGCTCCTCGGAAGGGCGGCCGAGATCCGGGGCCACCGGATCCTCGTCGCCGACGCCGGGGCCCAGACCGTGGACGCACTCCGGACGGCCGTGGACCAGGCGCGCAAGGCCGGGGTCGTCGCGGTATTCCTTGCGGCGCAAGCCGACGGGAAGGCGGCGCTCATCGCGGCGTCCGCGCTCCCCGCCCTCGACGCGCGCGAGTGGGTGAAGGATGCGGCGCAGGCCGTGGGCGGCGGCGGCGGCGGGAAGCCCGACCTCGCGCAGGCGGGCGGCAAGGACCCGGCGAAAGTCCCCGAGGCCGTCGCGCGCGCAAGGGCGTGGCTTGAGAAGAAGCTCGGCGGCGCGTAGGCTCGCGCTCATGAGCACTCCCGAACACGCGCCGGACCGGCGGGGCTTCCTCGCGGGCGGGGCGGCCGCCGCAGCGGCCGCGCTCTGCGGCGGGCTGCCGGGCTGCAAGGCCTACAACCTGCGCGCGCGGCCGATCGAGGTGCGGGCGGTCGAGCGGAAGCTCAAGCTCGTCCCGGTCGCGGACCTGGCCGTGGGAGGCGAACTCAAGGTCACGTCCCCCGACCTCGCCGAGACGGTCCTGGTCGCGCGAGTGGACGAGAACGAGTACCGCGCGGTCTCGATCAAGTGCACGCACTGGGGGAGCGAGGTGGGGTTCGCGGGCTCCGACAAGCGCTTCCGCTGCCCGAGCCACGGCTCCGAGTTCGCCTTCGACGGCTCGATCCTGAAGGGCCCCGCGAAGCTCCCGCTCGCGGTCTATGAGGTCGCCGTCGAGGACGGCCACGTGGTCCTCAAGCTCGCGCCGGCGTAGCGGCTCGCCGCATAACTCTGGACGCGGCGGCCGCGACTTCGTATCGTCCCCCCCCGTCGGATTGCCCTGTCGTCTAATGGTAGGACGCAAGACTCTGGATCTTGCTGTGGAGGTTCGACTCCTCCCGGGGCAGTAACCGAGAGGCTGGTTCGCCGGGGGGGCCGAAGGGCGAACTCGCGTTTCGGCGTCTCGGGGGACCGTCGTACTCTTGCGGGCGAACGACCCACTCGTGCCCGGCGAGTCACCCAGAGGACGCCGCGAAGAGAAGCGCCGAAGGAAGCGGCGGCTCCAGGCTCTCGAAGCCGAGCTGAACGAGATCTTGGACGCCTGGGATCCGTTGGGCGTCCGCCCGCCCCGGGGAGAGTACGCCTGCGTCGCGCTGCCGCTCCTCGGCCGGCTCGAAGCCGGAGCGACGACGGAACAGGTCCAGGACCTGCTTGCCCACTCGCTGTCCGAACACTTCGGCGTCGCCGTCCCGGGGAAGAGGATCCTGGAGATGGCTCGCGCGATCCGCGAGTGGCACGCGGAGACCCGTCGGGATGTCGAGGGGTTCGAGGACGCCGGGGCACCCTCCCTGGGTCCCGGCGTGCCCGTCGGCTGCCTGGCGTGGGTCGGCCTCGGGGCGTTCATGGCACTCGGTCTCGATGAGCTTCAGGCCGCGAGTCGCTGGGTGGGGCTCGCCTTGTGGATCGAGGCCGAACAGGGGCGACGGGGGATCCACTGGGTGATCGCGTGCGGTTGGATCGTGCTTCTCGCCTGGGCAACGGCCCTCGTTGTGAGCCCCGTGGCGTTCATCGTGCTGAGGCGTGGACGCGCCGTCGCCGCGACCCTACTCATCGCTGCCGTCACGGGGGCGGCCGCTGGGACGGTTGCCAAGGCCGTTGCGGTGGCGCTGCTCGTCTGGATGGACTACGTCCGCACAAGTTGGATGCCCCTCGGATGGCGAACCACGTCGATCACCGCGCTCGCCCCCGCGCTCGGAGGAACTGTCATCGGTCTGCTCCTTCTGGCCCGTGCACGGCAGGCTCTCGCATGCGGCAGCCCCGCGACCGCGGATCCGAGCCCGCTCCCCGAACCCACGCGTCCCCCGTCGGTCGGCCCTCCTACTCCGGCCGGCGATCCATGACGCAGCGGAAGCCGACGCTCGGGTGGCTGCGGTCTAGCGCGTAGCCGCAGCGGTCGGAGGCGCGCATCTGCCAGGCCATGGGGCAGACGAAGCCGCCGGAGCGGATGGAGCCCGGGCCCCGCCTCCCGATCACGCGCTCGTAGACGTTCCCCGACATGTCCATCACGCCGTAGGGCGAGGCGCCCCTCGGGAAGCTCCCGACCGGGGCCGTGTCGGCGAGGCCCGTCTGGAGGAAGTTGCAGTAGGTCCCGTCGGGGGTCTCCTCGCCCCACGGATAGGTCCGCCCGTCCGTCCCGCGGGCGGCCTTCTCCCACTCGAGGGCCGTCGGGATCCGGCCGCCGACCCATCGCGCGTAGGCCTCGGCGCCGTGCCAGGTGGCCGCGGAGGCGGGGTGGCGCTCGCGCCCCGGCTCCGCGCGCCACCAGGACCCGTCCCGCCCATCGCGGACGAGCCCGCGCACGGTCGGGTCCGCGAATCGCGAGACGTCGCCCTCCTGCGCGTCGAGGAATCTCGCAAACTGCTCGTTCGTCACCTCGTACTTGTCCACCCAGAACTCCGCCGTCCTCGCCGTGTGAGGCCCCGGCTCGTCGCCCCAGCCGACGAGGTCGCCCGAGATGAACTCCCCGCCCGGCACCCGGACCACGGGCATCCCGTCCTTCGAGCGGACGCTCTCCCCCGGGACCGCGGCCGGCGGGCCCGTCGGCCCCATCGGTCCCGACGCGCACGCGGCGCAGGAGAGCAGCGGCGCGACCAGGAGGAACGACCGGCGCACGGCGCTCCGAGTATAGAATCCCCGCGCTCATGGTGTCTCCCGAGCCCCCGCGGCCCGGCCCGGCGCTCCCGGCGCCCATCCTCCTCGGGGTCGTCTTCCTCACGGGGGCGGCGGTGCTCGTCGTGGAGCTGCTCTCGTCGCGGGTCCTCGCGCCGACGTTCGGCGCGACGATCGAGATGTGGGGGGCCCTCCTCACGGCCACGCTCGTCGCGCTCTCCGCGGGGTACTGGGGGGGGGGACGGGCCGTCGAGAGGCGGCCGACGCCGGCGCTGCTCTTCGGGGCGGCCGGGGCGGGGGGCGTCCTCGTCCTCGTGACGCTGGCGCTCGTGGACCCGATCCTCGCCGCCACCGAGGGTCTCGGGGCGCGCACGGGTCTCCTCGCCGCGGCGATGCTCTTCGTCGCGCCGCCGCTCGTGGTGCTCGGGGCGGCCGGCCCGATCGCGGTCCGACTCCACCCGCTCGCCGGCCGGGAGTCGGGACGGGCGGCGGGGCAGATCCTCGCCTGGAGCACGCTCGGGAGCGTGGCGGGGGCGCTCGGGAGCGCGTTCGTCCTGCTCCCCGCCGTGGGCGTGAAGAAGATCCTCCTCGGGACCGGGATCGGGCTCGTCCTTCTCGCCGCCGGGGGGCTCCTCGCGGGACGCCGCGCGCGCCCGGCGGCGGCGGCCCTCCTCCTCGGGGCACTCGGCGCGGCCGTTGCCGCGCGGGAACCGGAGGAGAAGGCCCTCTACGCCCGCGAGGGACCCTACGGCCAGGTCGTGGTCGCCCCCCACGAGGACGAGATCTGGCTCCTCCTGAACGGGATGCTCCACACGCACGTCCCGCGCGAGGACCCGACCGACGTCCGCTGCGAGTACGTGCGGGGGCTCTCGCTCGTCTTCGGTCTCGCCGCGAAGCTCGACCGGGTCCTCGTGATCGGCGGGGGCGGGGGCGCCCTTCCGCGGCTCCTCCCGCCGGGGGCCGGGCGCGTGGAGATCGTCGAGATTGACCCCGTCGTCGTGGAGGCGGCCGAGAGACACTTCGGGAGGGTCCAGGGCACGACCTGGACGCTCGGGGACGGCCGCCGGTATCTCGCCGCCAGCGCGGGGGACTACGACGTGATCGTCCTCGACACGGTCTCGTCGGAATTCCTCCCCGAGCACCTCTCGAGCCTCGAGTGCTTCCGTCTCTGCCGGGAGAAGCTCCGCCCGGACGGCGTGCTCGGGATGAACTTCGTCGGGGTCCCGGGCGGCCCGGCCGCCGCAGCGATCCACAGGACATTGCGCGAGGTCTTCCCGCACGTCGCGGCCGTCCTCGCCCACGCCGACAGCCCCCGCCCGAACTTCGAGATCTTCGCCTCGGCGCGCCCCCTCGACCCGCCCGGCGCGATCCCGGACCTCGAGAAGGTCGTCGGCCTGGGGGAGGTCCTCACCGACGACTGGAACCCGGTGAATTCCTGGGAGCGCGAGGAGGCGCGGGCCTCGCGGGCGCACATCCGGGCCGAGGTCGGCCGCGCGCTCGTCCGGCCGCGGTAGAGGGATGGGAGTGAACCGCAGAGGCGCGGAAGACGCGGAGAAGCAGGGAATCCTGGGACAGGAACCGCATCACTTCACGGAGCAATCTCGATCTCCTCCGCGACCCCTGCGTCTCAGCGGTTGAACTTGCGGGGAGCACGCCCCTGATCCACCCCGCCCCCGAGGAGGTCGTTCCGGTCCGCGACCCGGCGTCGGGGCTCGACGCGCGGATCGTGATCCACGACTCCACCCTCGGCCCGACGGCCGGGGGCACGCGCTGCCGGCGCTACCGCGACGAGGCCGAGATGGTCCGGGACGGCCTTCGGCTCGCGGCGGCGATGACCCGCAAGGCGGCGCTCGCGGGGATGAGGCAGGGTGGGGGGAAAGTCGTCGTGCGGGACGTGGCGGGCTGGGACCGGCGCGCCGCCTTCCGCGTGCTGGGCCGGGCCGTGGAGGCCCTCGGGGGGCGCGTCTGGACGGGGCCCGACCTCGGCGTGACGCCCGCTGACCTCGACTCGATGCGGGAGACGTGTCCGCGCTACGTGGACGCTGGCGGCGACGACTGGAGCGGACCGGCCACGGCCCGGACGATCACGGCCGCGATGGCGGCGGCGGCCGGGGTCGCGTTCGGCCGGGAGGACCTTCGCGGCCGCCGGATCGCCGTCCAGGGCTGCGGGCTCGTCGGGCGGTCGGTCCTGCGGGCCGCGGCGGCGGCCGGCGCCCGCGTCGTCGCGGCCGACGTGGACCCCGCCGCGGTCGAGAGGGCTCGGGACGAGGTGCCGGGTCTCGAGGTGGTCCCGCCGGGGGAGGTCCTCGCCACCCCGTGCGACATCCTCTCCCCGTGCGCCGTCGGGGACGTGCTCGACGCCGGCACGGTCGCGGCCATGCGATGCCGGGCCGTGGTCCCGGGCGCGAACTGCGTCCTGGCGGAGGACGGTCTCGCGGGGGATCTCCACCGGCGCGGGATCCTCTACGTCCCCGACTACCTCGCGAACTGCGGCGCTCTCGTCGCCTGGCCGGGAGGGCGCGGCCCGGCCGGCTCCACCCCCGAGACGCGGCTCGAGGCGGTGCTCCCGCGGGCCCAGGAGATCCTCCGTGAGGCGGCCCATCGCGATGTCCCGCCTCTTCTCGTCTGCGAGGAGCGGGTCGCGTCAGCGCTCGCCGCCGGCCGCGCCGGACCCTGACACGCCTCCGCCCCGAACCGGCTTCGGCGGGTCGCGTTCGGCGTTCACCAGGCAAAGGAACCCGAAGGGCTCGCCGCCCGCGCACCGGAACTGGTGGACGTCGCTCGGCGCGACATAGACGACGTCGCCGAACGAGATCGGCTCGGTCCGGTCGCCGAGGCGGACCTCACCGCGGCCTCGCATCACGACGACGACGTGCTCGTGCCGGTGCGTCTCGAGGGTGGTCCAGCCGTCCGGCGCCACCTCGAAGTAGCGCACGTGGAACCGGGGCGTCTCGCCGCCCTCGCCGATGAGGACGTGGCGGGCGACGTCCTTCCAGGTGTGGGTCTCGCGCTTGTAGGGGGCGGGCGCGATCCCCTCCCAGGAGAAGCCCTCGCGGAAGCGGAGCACCTTGCTCACGTTGAGTCCTCCCGTGCGAACGGCCTCAGCCACGCGGTCCTCCTCCCGGCAGCCCGTTCGGGTACACGACGGCCTTGAGCGAGTCCTTCGCCGCCGCCGTCACTCGGAGCGCCTCGGCGAGCCCCTCGAGCGGGAACCGGTGGGTGACGAGGTGGCGGAGGCTCACCTCCCCCTCCACGAGCAGCCGCCGCGCCTCGCGCGTGTCGCCGGGCCCGCACGAGTAGCTCGCGACGAGGGAGACCTCGCCCGAGTAGAGCGGCCCCGGCGCGATCGTCCAGCGGTCCTCGGGCGGGCTCGCGGTGAAGGCGAGGAGGGTCCCGCCGGGCCCGACGCATGAGAGCCCCGCGTCGAGCGCCTTCGAACCGCCCGGCCCGACGATCACGTGGTCCGCCCCCCGCCCTTCGGTGAGAGCGCGCACCCGGCCCGGGACGTCCTCGGCGCCCGGGTCGAGGGTCTCGTGGGCACCGAGGCGCCGGGCGGCCTCCCGCCGGTACGGGATGAAGTCCGAGCCGATCACGAGCCCCGCCCCCCGCAACTTCGCGACGACGACGTTGAGCAGCCCCATCGTCCCGAGCCCGATCACGAGGACGGAGTCGCCCGGGCCGAGCGGGAGCTTCCGCACGGCCCGCAGCGAGCAGGCGAGCGGCTCGAGGAAGATCGCCTCGTCGTCCGGGAGCGAGTCCGGGATCCCGAGCGCGTCCCCGGCGAGGTTCGGCGCGGGGACCCGCACGCGCTCGGCGAAGGCGCCCGGGTCGAGGGCCGTCGCCTTGAACTGCGGGCACTGCGTGTCGTGGCCGCGGCGGCAGAGGTGGCACTTGCCGCACGGGACGTGATGGTGGAGGAAGATCCGGTCGCCAGGCCGCGGCCAGCGGACGCCGGCGCCGACGCTCTCGACGACCCCCACCGGCTCGTGGCCGAGGACCGAGGGGAGCTTCTTCCGCACATACCAGCCGAGCCCGTCCCCCGAGCAGACGCCGCACGCGGTGACCCGCACGACGGCCTCCCCGGCCGCCGGCCGCGGATCGGGCCGCTCCTCCACCCGCACGTCGCCGACGTCGTAGGCGACGGCCGCCCTCACGGGATCACCACGGCCTTGAGCACCTTCCTCTCGGCCATGCCGGCGAGCGAGCCGGCCACGCCGTCGAGCCCCACCCGCACCGAGAGGAGCGGCGCCGCCCGGACCTTCTGCGCGACGAGCAGGTCGAGGGCGGCGCGCACGTCGCGCGGAGTGTAGTGGAACGCGCCCCGGACGGTCACTTCGCCGTAGTGGAGCTTCTCGGCGTCCATCGGCACTTGCGTCCCCGTCGTGCAGCCTCCGAAGAGGAGCACCTCGCCCCCGGGCCGGACGACCTCGGTCGCGAGCCGCCACGCCTCGGGGCGGCCGGCCGCCTCGATGACCACGTCGGGACCCTCGGGCCCGGCCAGGTCGCGGACCGCCGCCACGCGGAAGGCTCCCCCTCCCTCTCCCGACTCGCCGATGTCGAGTGTCGCGTCGGCGCCGAGCTTCTCCGCCAGGGCGAGCCGGTCGGCCCCGCGGCCGGCCACCACCACGCGCGCGGCCCCGGCGACCTTCGCCGCCTGGACGTGGAGGAGCCCCGTCGCCCCGGCCCCGAGGATCGCGACGCGCCGCCCGGCGAGCGGCCCGAGGAGCCTCTGCCCGTGGACCACCGCCGCCAGGGGATCGAGACACGCCGCCTCGTCATCGCGGAGACCGGGCGGGACCCGGAGGAGGTTCGTCCGGACGATCCGGGCCGGGACGAGGAGGTACTCCCCGAACGCGCCGACGGCCGGGGAGTCGAAGGCCGTCTTGCAGAGGTTCTCCTGGCCCCGGAGGCACGGCGGACACTCGTTGCAGGGACCGGTCGGGGTGCCGACGGCGCGGTCACCGGCCCTCCACGCGTGGACTCCCGCCCCGACCGAGTGGACCTGGCCGGCGTACTCGTGGCCGAAGGGCCCGGGCACCGGGAGCTTCGGGTGGCCGCGACGGAACGTCTTCAGGTCCGTCCCGCACGTGAGCGCCGCTCGGATCCGGAGCACGACCTCGGCGGGCCCCGGCTCGGGGATGGGCACCTCCTCCACCCGGAGGTCTCCCGGAGCGCGCAGGATCACGCGGCGCATCGGGGCGAGTCTACAGCCACCCCTCGCGCTTGTACCACGCCGCCGACTCGGCGAGGCCCTCGCGGTGGGGGACCTTCGCCCGCCAGCCGAGGTCCTTCGCGGCCCTCTCCGACGAGCAGACCCAGGACGTGTGCAGGAACTCCGGGAGCCGCTTCCGCGAGAGCGGGGGGACCCGGCCGGTTGCCGCCGCGGCGATCTCCTGGCCGAGGGCCACGAGCCAGAGGACCGGCTTCGTGAACGGGACCCTCCGCAGCTTCGGGCGGCCCATCGCCTCGGCGACCGCCTCGAAGATGCCCGACCAGAGCGCGGGCTCGGGGTGGGCGAGGAAGTAGGTCCCGCCCACGGCGCGCGGCTCCTCCCCGGCTCGGAGGATCCCTGCCACGAGGTCCCGCACGTGCACGAGCGACAGGAGCGCGTCGCGGCGCCCGCGGTCGGGCAGGATCCCGCGGGAGACGAGTTTGAAGAACTCGAGGGTCGCCCTGTCCCGCGGGCCGTAGACGGCCGGAGGACGGACGATGGTGAACGGGACGGGACCCGCGCTCTCGCGGACGATCCCCTCCGCCCGCTTCTTGCTCTCGCCGTAGGGCGAGAGGGGACGGCAGGGGACGTCCTCGGTCACCGGGACTCCAACCGCGCTCGGCCCCGCCGCCGCCTGGCTCGAGACGAGGACGAACCGGGGCGGGTCGCGGCGCCGCGCGCAGGCCTCGAGGAGGTTCCGCGTGCCCCCGGCGTTCACGCGGTCGTAGTCCCGCGACCGTCGCGCGGCGGTGAGACCCGCGCAGTGGAAGACGGTCCCGGCGCCCGCGACGGCGGCATCGAGCGAGGCCGGCGCCGTCACGTCCCCGGCAGCGACCTCGGCCCCGGGGATGGCGCGCACCCAGCGGAGGTCGCTCGTCGGCCGCGCGAGGGCCCGCACGCGCCACCCCGCGGCAGCGAGCGCCTCGGCGAGGTGGCTCCCGACGAATCCCGTGGCGCCGGTGACGAGGGCGAGGCGTCCGGACATGGGGCGCGTCAGTGTACGATGGGCCCGTGCCCGCGCGCCCGTGCCCCTCGTGCGGGAGGGCCGTCGAGATCCCCGAGGCCTTCTCCTCGGGGAAGGTGGCCTGTCCCGAGTGCGGGGCGATCTTCGTGGGGCCGGCCGAGGCCCCCGCGTCCCCGGCTCCCCCGCGGCCGCCCGTCGACCCGGCCGAGCACGCCGCCCGCGTGGCGGAGGTCGCCGAGGAGATCCGCGCCTCGGGCCGCTACCGCCTCTCGCACCGTGTGGACACCGGAGGGATGCTCGCCATGGGAGGGATGATGATCGCGATCCCGGCCCTCTTCGCGGGACCCTTCGTCTCCCCGCTCTTCCTCGCGGGCCCGGGGATGGCGCTCGGCGTCCTCGGGCTCTTCTTCTCCCGCGACAAGTTCCTCGGCTTCCTCGCGATCCTCCTCTCCGCCGCCTTCGGCGCGGGCGGGATCGTCTTCCGCGCGCGGGTGGCCGAGCTGCTGCGGGACCTGGGGATCAGGGCCTGAACCGCCGGACCCGGTTGTTCCCGCTGTCGGCGATGAAGATCGAGCCCTTCACGGGGTCCCAGGCCGCGTCCCCCGGCGCGTTCAGATCCGCGTTCACGCCCGGCTTCGGATCGCCGTTGAAGCTGAACGACCCCGTGCCCGCGACGGTCTGGACGACGCCGCCCGAGACCTTGCGGATCCGGCTGTTCCCCGCGTCGAGCACGTGGAAGTCGCCCTCCGCCAGGAAGACGCCGTAGGGGAAGAGGAGCTTCGTCGCCGTGGGGGCGAGGTTGTCCGAGTTGAACCCGGGCTGCGGGACGCTCGCGATCACGAGTCCTGCCACGGTGACGATGTCGTTCGACTGGGTGCGCACGCGGCGGATCACGTGGTTGCCCGCGTCGGCGATGTAGAGGTCGGACGCCGTCGCCGCGACGGCCGTCGAGTAGGAGCGTACCCAGGCCTGCGTCCCGAGCCCCTGCGTCCAGGTGCCCGCGGGGGCCGTCGTCACCCGGGCGCGCACCCAGTAGGCCGAGATCCCGTTCACCGTCGTCGTCGCCCAGTCCGTGGGGGTCGTGAAGAGCAGGTCCTGGAGTCCGGCGACACGGAATGAGACCGTGCCGTCCGAGACGCCGGAGAGCGCCGCCCAGACTCCTGTCGAGCGGTAGTACTCCCACGTCACGACGGGCTGGGTCGTCGCGCCGTTCGCCGCCTGGCCCACCTGCAACCGCAGCCCGCTCCAGACGGAGCCGTGGCCAAGGTAGTAGGCGTCGTTCAGGGTCGGGAGGCTCGCGGGATAGAGCGCCATGTCGTTCGTCGTCGCGTCGTTGGCGGCCGTGGACTGGGTCGTGAGCGTGCCGCTGTCGTCGGCGACGGCCGCCGAGAGCGGGTAGAGGGCGTCGAACGTGACCCCGATCGGCGTGTTGAGCTGGCAGGCCGCGGCCGTGGCCGACCCGCCGTCGCCCCCGAACCCGGCCGTCCCGCTGCCCGCGAAGTTCGTGATGATCCCGGTGGTCGGGTTCACCTGGCGAATGCGGTGGTGGAGCGTGTCGGAGACGTAGAGGGTCCCGGTGGCGGGGTCCACCACGATCCCCGCCGGGAAGGCGAGGCTCGCCGACGTCGCGAAGCCCCCGTCCCCGTCCCCCGCCACGGCGGGACCGCCCCCCGCCACGGTCGCGATCGCGCCGGGGTTCACGCCGATCGGGGTCGTGGAGCCGCCGTAGAACGTCACCGAGGACGTCCCGAGGTTCACCGCCCGGATCCGGCCGTTGTCCGAGTCGGCCACCAGGAGCACGGACTGGCCCGAGATCGTCCGGAGCGCGAGGCCCGTGGGCTCCGAGAGCACGGACTGGCCCGCGAGGAGGCTGAACGCCCCGCCGGCGGAGGTCTGACGGAAGATCGTCCCCGCCTCGCCGACGACGAACGCGGGGCCGCCAGTGAACGCGATCCCGCCGCGGAATTGGACCGTCGTGTTCGTCGTCGTCGCCGTCCAGGTCGTGCTCGCGGCCGGGCGGGACTCGAGCGTCCCGAAGTCCCCCGCGGAGAAGAACTCCGTCCCCGGCCTCCCGAACACGGTCCGGAGCGCGGACCCGGTCGCGCTCGTCTCCGACGCCCACGCCGAGCCGTTCCAGGAGTAGACGGCCCCCAGCCCGCCGTACTCGCCCACGGCCAGCACGCGAGTCCCGCTGTCGCCGAAGACGGCGAGGAAGTTCGTCAGGTCGGGCCCGAAGTGGCGCGACCAGCTCGTCCCGTTCCAGTGCCAGATCGGCCCCTGCGTGCTCCCGAGGCTCCCCTCGCCGACGGCGAAGACGTCCGAGGCGGAGGAGGCCCAGACCCCGTAGAACGCCTTGCGGGGGCCGTTGGCCATCCCGCTCGTCATGTCGGTGAACTGGATCCCGTTCCAGCGGAGGATCAGCCCCCCCTGGCCCACGGCGAAGACGTCGGTGGCTCCCACGGCGAAGACGCCGTTCAGGTCCAGCGTCGTCCCCGTGGCCAGCGAGGTCCAGGCCGTCCCGTTCCAACGTAGGAACGTCCCCTGCTCGCCGACCGCGAAGGCGTTCGACCCGGAGGTGCCGTGGACGCCCCGGAGCCCCGCCGTCACGGGGGAGGCCACGGAGGTCCACGAGACCCCGCTCCAGCGGATGATCGTCCCGCCGGCCCCCACGGCGATGAGGTCGGTCGCCGAGGGCCCCCAGACGGCGTTCAGGTTCTGGCTCGTCACGGCGCCGCTCGGCCCCGCCGGACCGCCGTCCCCCCCGTAGCCCGAGCGCCCCGTGCCCGCGACGACGGTCGTGGCGCGGGTCGTCATGTCGAGCTTCATGACCTGGTGGGTCCCCGAGTTCGTGAAGAAGACGTTCCCCGAGGCGTCCAGCACGACGCCCTTCGGCTCGGCGATCGCCGCGACCTGGACCGGAGGGGGCTGCGTCAAGGACTCGATCGTGCCCGCGCCGACGATCGTCCCCGCGTACGTGACGGACGACGCGGTCGGGAGGATGGTCCAGTTCGAGCCGTTCCACCGGAGGACCGTGTCGTCGGCCGCCACGGCGAAGACGTTCGTCGCCGAGCTGCCGTAGATCCCGTTCACGTCGTCGGTGAAGTTCGTCGGGACCGTCATCAGGCTCCAGGTCCCGCCCCCGTTCGTCGTGCGGAGGATCGTCCCGCCGTCCCCCGCAGCGAAGACGTTGCTCGCGTCGGCCGCCCAGACGTCCTTGAGGTCCTGGGTGGTCACGCCGCCGCCCTGGGTGGTCCACGTGGAGCCGTTGTAGTAGCGGATGAGCCCGCCGTCGCCGACGGCCCAGACGCTGGTGGCCGACGACCCCGTGACCCCGTCCAGGTCCACCGTCGTTCCGCTGGACATCGTGGTCCAGGAGGAGCCGCCGTAGTTCAGCACCGTCCCCTGCGAACCGACGGCGAAGATCGCGCTCCCGGTCGCCCCCCAGACGTCCGAGAGGAACTGCGTGGTCCCGCTCGTCTCCGCGGACCATGTCGAGCCGTTGTACCGGAGGATGGTCCCGAAGATCCCGACCGCGACCTGGTTCGTGGCCGAGAGCGCGAACACGCTCGAGAGGAGCTGGCTCGTGCCGCTCGCCTGCTTCGACCAGCCGAGCCCGTTCCACCGGTAGATGCCCCCCTCGTAGCCGACCGCGACGACGTCGCTCGCCGACGAGCCGTGGACCCCGATCAGCAGCTCGGGCGCGTTCACGCCGGAGACCGAGAAGGTCGTCCCGTCCGTCCGGAGGATCGCGCCGTTCCCCCCCACCGCGGTGGCGGTGGTCGAGGCCGGGGGGACGAAGACGTCGTTCCAGAACATGAGGTTCACCATGCGGAGCCGGCTGTTGTAGGCGTCCGAGACGAAGATGTTGAGGTTCTGGTCCATCAGGACCCCGAGCGGGGACGCGAGTGTCGCCAGTTGGGGGACGCCGCCGTCGCCCCCGAATCCGAACCCGCCGAAGATGTTGATGAGGGTGGAGATCGTCCCGAGCGGGTCCACCATGCGGATCCGGTTGTGGCCCGAGTCGGCGATGAGGAGGAGGCCCCCGAGGAACTGGGTGGTCCCGATGGGGTCGTTCAGGATCGCGCTCGTCGCCGGGAGGCCGTCCCCGACCCCCGTGGGCGGCGTCGGCCCGCCCCCGGCGATCGTGTCCAGTGTCCCGTTCGGGACGCTCCGCCCGAAGAACGTGGCGGACGAGTTGCTCGGGGTGGTGGGAGGGACGAAGCTGACGATCCGGACCCGGTCCTGCTTGGTGTCGCTGAAAACGAGCCCCAGGTTGATCCCGAAGAAGTTGATCAGCCGTATCCCGTTCGGCCGATCTATGGTCGCCTGCCGCGGGTCGTCCTTGTCCCCGATCGGGGAGAGGCCGCCGCCCGTCCCGCCCGCGATCGTCTCGATCGTGTTCGGCTGCACGACGAGCTGCACCGTCGAGCCTGCGATCAGGGACGTCGCGTCCCAGAACGTGAACGTGATCGCGGCTCCCGTCCGGTTCACGAACCGGATGCGGTCACTGCCGGAATCGGCGATGTAGAGGTTCCCGAGCGAGTCCACGTCCACCGACAGCGGCCCCCCGAGGTTCGCGAACCTCGGGTCTCCTCCGTCCCCGCCGAAGCCCGATCCGTTGCCCCCGGCCACGGTCGAGATGAAGCCGGTGACGGCGTCCACCCGCCGGATCGAGGAGTTCCCCGCGTCGGCGATGTAGACGTTCCCGGCCGCGTCCACGGCCGCGTCGTAGGGGTAGTTCAACTGCGCGGTCGTGGCGGGGAGGTTGTCCCCGTTGAATCCGCCGACTCCCGTTCCCGCGACGACGGTGATCGCCCCGGTCGCGTAGTCGAGGCGGGCCACCTTCTGTCCGATCGGGTCGGCGACGATCAGGTCGCCGTCGGAGGCCCGCGAGAACCCGGCCGGGGTCACGATGTTCGCGAGGTAGGGCGAGGCCTGGCCGCCCGCCACCGAGGCGGTGTAGCGGTTCCAGACGGCGAACGTCCCGGTCGTGAGGAGGGGACCGGGGATCCCGTCCGCCTGCGTCACCTCGACCCGGACCCGGACCTGGGAGAAGTTGTCGGTCTTGCCCCCGTTCAGGAGGTCGCTGTAGCTGTTCCAGAGGAAGACGTGCACGGTCCCCGCGGGGGAGGTGGCCAGGTTCGCGACCCCCTCGTGTTCGGGGAGGCCCGTCGCGGCCGTGGCCATGAGGGGCGGGAGGGGGAGGAACGTCGCCCCGCCGTCCGAGGACCAGGTGACGCGCACGTTCACGGGATCGCTCTCGGCGTCTATCACCCGGTACTCGACGCGGATGACGTCGTTCACGAGCCCGGCCGGGGTCGTGACGAAGCCGGCGGGAGGCGAGTTGGGGATCGGGGTCTCGTCGTCGTCCTTGTCCGAAGTGAGGACGTAGCCGATCCCGCCCGCGGTGAGGGAGAGCCCGCATCCGGGCGCCGCGGCGAGGGCGGCCAGGCCGACCAGGAGCAGGGCTCGACGTGGAGCAGTGCCTTCCATCACGGGCGAAACCTCCTGATCCGATCGTTGCCCGAGTCGGCGACGAAGGCCGACGACTTGGCGGGATCCCAGGCGAGGCCCCCGTCGGGGCCCGAGAGGTCGGTGTTCACGCCCGGCTTCACGTCCCCGTTGAACCCGGCCGCCCCCGTGCCGCAGGCCGTCGAGACGGCGGCCGGGGTCCCCGAGGCTCGCCGGACCCTCTGGTTCCCGTTGTCGAGGATGAGGACGTCCGTCCCGGCCGCGACCGCCGCGGTCGGATAGCCGATCTGCGTCGCCGTCGGGGCCAGGCCGTCCCCGTTCCATCCGGCCGTCCCGGTCCCCGCGTAGGTGGTGATGGTCCCGCCGTTGTCCACGCGGCGGATCCTGTGGTTGAACGTGTCGGCGATGTAGGTCTCGATCGTCGTCGCGTTGATGCGGTTCACGGAGACCCCCTCCGGCCAGGCGAGGTTCGCCGAGGTGGCGGCGCCCGTGTCCCCGGAGAACCCGAAGGTCCCCGAGCCCGCGTAGTTGGTGATCACGCCCGAGGAGTCCACGCGGCGGATCCGGCTCCGGAAGAAGTCGGCGATGTAGAGGTCTCCCGTCTGGGCGTCGAGGGAGACCGCCATCGGCCAGGAGAGGGTCGCGGTCGTCGCCGGGCCCCCGTCGCCGAACGGGGCCGTGTTGGCGGTGCCGCCGCCCGCGACCGTCGCGATGCCGCCCGGCGCGAGCGTGATCGCGTTCGAGCCGGACCAGACGGTCAACGGGGCGCTCCCGGTGTTCACCGCCCGGATCCGGTTGTTGAGGGTGTCGGCGATGAAGAGGACGTTCCCCGAGATCGCGAGCCCCCTCGGGTTGTTGAGCATCGCCACCCCGTGCTGGAGCGCGAAGGCCCCGCCGCTCGCCGCCTGCCGGTAGATCGAGCCGCCCTCCCCCACGAGGAACGCGGGCCCCCCGCTGAAGGCAACCCCGGCCCGGAAGTCCACCGTCGTGCTCGTCGCGACCGCGGTCCAGGTCCCGCCCCCGTTGGTGGAATGGAGCCCCCCGTAGACGCCCGCCGTGAGGGCGTCCGAGGCGCTCCGGCCGAAGACGGTCCGGAGCGCCGGCGAGAAGGCCGTGATGGACTCGTTGCTCCAGGAGGAGCCGTTCCAGCGCTTCACGACCGCGAGCCCGAGCCAGTCGCCCGCGGCCCAGACGTTCGTCCCCGAGGTCCCCCACACCGACCAGAGGTTCGTCAGGTCGTTCGGGACCTGGAGGGTCCACGTGGAGCCGTTCCAGTGCCAGATCGGGCCCTGGCTCGAGCCGAAGTTCCCGTCCCCGACGGCGAAGACGTCGCTCGAGGAACTCCCCCAGATCGCGCGGAAGGCCTTGGTCGGCGGGCCGGGGCTGAAGGAGGAGAACGTCGAGAAGCGGGCGCCGTCCCACCGGAGGAGGGTGCCCCGGGCGCCGCAGAGGAAGACGTCGGTCGCCCCCGCCGCGAAGACGCCGTTCAGGTCGTCCGTGGTGCCGCTCGGGAGGGGGGCCCACGACGAGCCGTCGAAGCGGAGCACCACGCCTCCCACGCCGCAGGCGAAGACGTTCGAGCCCGAGGTCCCGTGGACGGCCGCGAGGTCGGTCGTGACCGGCGACGCCATGGGCGCCCAGCTCGAGCCGCCAGTGCGGAGGATCGTCCCCCCGGCGCCGACCGCGAAGACGTCCGTGGCGGAGGGGCCCCAGACGCCGCGCAGCTCCTGGGTGGTGAGCGCGCCGACGGGCCCTCCCTGCCCCCCGTCCCCCGCGAAGCCGGAGCGCCCGGTGCCCGCGACGACCGTCACCGCGCGGGTCACGGCGTCCACGCGCAGGACCTGGTGGGTGCCCGTGCTCGAGAGGAAGAGGTTCCCGGCCGCGTCGAGCGCCGCGCCGCGCGGGCCCACGACGGCCGCCGCCGAGAGCGGTGGCGGCTGCGTCAGGGACTGGATCGCGGCCGCCGGCACGGTCACGCCCGCGTAGCTGACGCTCGACTGGGTCGGGAGCTGCGTCCAGCTCGTGCCGGCCCACCGGATCACGGTGTCGGTGCCGGCCACGGCGTAGACGTCGCTCGCCCCGCTCCCGAAGACCCCGGTGAGGTCCTGGTTGGTCGGGCTCGACACGGTCGTCCACGAGCCTCCCGTGTAGTGGAGGATCGTCCCGCCCTTCCCCACGGCCCAGGCGTCGGTGGCGGAGGAGGCCCAGACGTCGGAGAGACTCTGCGTCGTCCCGCTCGTCTGTCCGGACCACGTCGCCCCGTTCCAGAAGCGGATGGTCCCGCCGTCCCCGACGGCCCAGACGCTCGAGGCCCCCGTCCCGAAGACGCCGTTGAGGCTGACGGTGGTTCCGCTCGTCATCGTCGTCCAGCTCCCGCCGTACTGGAGGATCGTCCCCCCGCCCCCGACCGCGTAGACCGCGCTGGCGGAGGCGCCCCAGACGTCGTTCAGCCACTGCGTGGTCCCGCTCGTCTCCGGCGACCAGCCGGAGCCGTTCCATCGGAGGATCGTCCCCCCCTGGCCTACCGCCACCTGGTTCGTGGCGGAGAGCGCCCAGGCCCCGAGCAGGAACGAGGTCGTGCCGCTCGCCTCCCCGGACCACGCCGTCCCGTTCCAGCGCCGGATCGTCCCGTTCGTCCCGACGGCGAGGACGTCGCTCGCCGAGGAGCCGGCAACGGCGGCGAGGAGCTCGGGGATCCCGGCCGAGGAGACCGGGAGCGACGCCCCGCTCGGACGCAGCACCGAGCCCGTGGAGCCCACGACGAGGACGTCGGAGGCGGACGCCGCCCAGACATCCATCCAGGTCTGGAGGTTCACCATGCGGATGCGGTTGTTGTAGGTGTCGGAGACGAAGATGTTCACGCTCGTGTCCACCAGGACTCCCGTCGGCGAGGAGAGGGTCGAGAGCTGCGGAATCCCGCCGTCCCCGCTGAACCCGAACCCCCCGGTGCCGGCGAGCGTCTGGATTATCCCCGTGGTGTCGAGCATCCGGACCCGGTTGTGGCCGGTGTCGGCGATGAAGAGGAAGAGCCCCTCCCAGCTCGAGAGCCCGGCCGGGTCCTTGAGGATCGCGCTCGTCGCCGCCCCGCCATCTCCCACTCCGCCGCCCACGGGCGCGGGCCCGCCCCCCGCGACGGTCGCGATCTGTCCGTTCACGATCGAGGTGCCGAAGAAC
>JAKEIC010000201.1 GCA_022614695.1 Planctomycetales bacterium
CGATCCTCGAGGTCCGCTCCGTCGAGACCTTCGACCCCGCCGCGTGGGCCGCCGCCACGTTCGGGACGAGCGACCCGCGCCACCCCGGCGTCGCCCGCGCCCGGGAGATGGGGGACCGGATCGTCGTCGGGCCGGTCTCGGTTTTCGCTCCCGCCCCCGTCCGCGCCGGGAGCGCGCTCACCCCCGCCGAGACCCGTTTCGCGTTCTCCGAACGGGGCCACCGGACGGTCGCGGGGTTCCAGACCCGGAACGCCCCGCATCGGGGCCACGAGTCGCTCCACAAGATGGCCCTGGCCCTCTGCGACGGGCTGCTGGTCCATCCCGTCGTCGGCCCGAAGAAGCCCGGCGACCTCACGGACGCGGCCCTCGTCGCGGGCTACGAGGCGGCCCTCGCCCGTTACTACCCGCGCGACCGGACTCTCCTCGCCGTCCTCCCCCTCCCGATGGCCTACGCCGGGCCGCGCGAGGCTGTCCACCACGCGATCATCCGCCGGAACCACGGCTGCACCCACTTCATCGTGGGACGGGACCACGCGGGAGTCGGGGGCTTCTATCCGCCCGAGGCGGCGATCGAGGCGATCGGCCGGTTCCCGGACCTGGGGATCGTCGCGCTCCCCCTCCGCGGGGACTTCTTCCACTGCCGGGCCTGCGGGGAGACGGCCTCCGACCGCACCTGCCCGCACGCGGAGACCGAGAGGCTCGCCTTCAGCGGGACCCGCGTGCGCGAGTGGCTCCGGGGGGGGCAGGTCCCCCCCGAAGCGATGCGCCCGGAGGTCGTCGCGGCGATCCGTGCGACCGGGGACCCGTTCGTCGCGTGAGGGTGCCGCGCGTGATCGTCGTGGGATGGGACGGGGCGGCGCCCCGGTTCGCGTTCGAGGAGTACGCGCGCGACCTGCCGGCCCTCTCGGCGCTCCGGGCCCGGGGGAGCTGGGGACCGCTCCGCTCCTGCCGGCCGCCCATCACCGTCCCCGCCTGGGCCTGCGCGGCGACCGGGCGCGACCCGGGCGGGGTCGGGCTCTTCGGGTTCCGGAACCGGGCCCCGGGCACGCGCGAGATGCGCGTCGCGACCTCCCTCGACCTTCGGGCCGAGCCGGTCTGGGAGACTCTCTCGCGGGCCGGACGCACGGTCGCCCTCCTCGGCGTCCCTCCCGCGTTCCCGCCTCCTGCCGTGAACGGGGTCGTCGTCTCGGACTTCCTCGCGCCCGATCCCGTGCGGCCGCCCACGCACCCGCCGGAGTTCGGGGAGGAGCTGCGCGCGGCCGTCCCGGGCTACCGGGCCGACGCCGTCGGCTTCCGGGCGAAGGACCGGGAGGCGCTCCTCGCCGAGATCCTCGCGATGGTCCGCGCGCGGGGCGCCGCGGCCCGGCACATCCTACGGACCCGGGGGCCCGACCTGCTCTGGCTCGTCGAGATCGGCGTGGACCGGGCGCACCACGCCTTCTGGTCCGCGGCCGACCCGGGCCACCCGGCACATCGGTCAGGGGATCCCCTGGCGACCGCAATCCGAGACGTCTACCGCGCCGCCGACGAGGAGCTGGCCAGGATCCTCGCGGAGCCCGCTGCGCGGGACGCGGCGGTCATCGTCCTCTCCGACCACGGAGGGAAGGCGAGCCTCGGATCGTTCCGCATGAACGACTGGCTCCGGCGCGAGGGGTTCCTGGTCCTCTCGGGGCTCGCGCGACCGGGGACGGCCCTCAGAGACGCTCCCGTGGACTGGGACCGGACCCGGGCCTGGGCGGCGGGCGGCTACTACGGCCGGGTCTACGCGAACGGAGCCGACGGGCCGCGAGCCGTCGAGGAGATCCGGCGGCGGCTCGCGGGCCTCGCGGGACCGGACGGGCGGCCGATCCGCGTCGAGGCGGACGTCCCCGCGGAGGTCTACCGCGGCCGGAACCTCGCCCTCGCGCCCGACCTCCTCGTCTACGTGGGGGACCTCTCCTGGCGCGTCGCCGAGGGCCTCGGCCACGAGGACCTCTGGACGACCGAGTGCGAGGTGGGAGCCGACGACGCCGTCCACGACTGGGACGGCATCGCCGTCGCGTCGGGCGGGCCGCTCGACGGCGGGGGCCGCCGCGAGGACCTCGGCCTCTGCGACGTGGCGCCTACGATCCTGAAGCTGCTGGGGCAGCCGGTCCCGGGGGACCTGGACGGCAACTCTTGGATCTAGAATGACCACCGAGGAGGCCGACGCATGAACCTCGCCGTCCGGATCGCGCTGCTGTTCGGGGCGATGCTGCTCCTCACGATCGTGGTCGTGCCTCCCTGGGGATTCGCGACGCAGTCAGGGCCCGTGGAGTTCGTCAAGTTCGCCCCGCTCTGGTCCCCGCCCGTGCAACGTTGCATCGTGGTCGGCTACCTCTTCGCAGAGCTCGCAGGCGTCCTCCTCGCGACCGCGCTCGTCGTGGCCGGCCTCTGGAACTTGCCCCGGTCACGGACGGACGCCTAGAACCTCCTGAGCTGCTCCACGTACCCCCGGAAGTTCCTCTCCAGTTCCTCGATCGAGTCCCCCCCGAACTTCTCGCAGCAGGCCGAGGCCACCTCGAAGGCGACGACGTTCTCGAGGATGACGGACGCGGCGGGGACGGCGGTGACGTCGGAGCGCTCGTAGGCCGCGACGGACTCCTGCTTGCTGACGAGGTCCGCGCTCTTGAGCGGCTTCCGGAGCGTGGAGATCGGCTTCTTCGCCGCCCGCAGCCGGATCTCCTCGCCCGTCGTCATCCCCCCCTCGATCCCGCCCGCGTTGTTCCGCGCGCGGCGGAAGCCGTAGGGTGCGGCCGGGTCGTAGGCGATCTCATCGTGGACCTCGGAGCCGCGGCGCGTGGCGGCGCCGAAGCCGAGGCCGATCTCCACGCCCTTGATGGCCTGGACGGACATCACGGCCCCCGCCAACCTCGAGGAGAGCTTCCGGTCCGGCTGGACATGCGACCCAAGCCCCGGGGGAGCCCCGATCACCCGGATCTCGACCAGGCCGCCGAGGGTGTCGCCGTCCCTTCGGGCCTGATCCACCAGGGCGGTCCAGCGAACGTCGGCGTCGGGGTCGCAGCAGTAGAAGGGCGAGGCGTCGCGGGTCGCGCGGAGCGAGGGAAACGCCCCCTCGGCCGTGCGCGCGGCATCCCCTCCGAGGGCGGCCACGTGCGCGAAGCTCTCGATGCCGAGCCGCGCGAGGAGCGACTTCGCGAGCGCCCCGGCCGCAACGCGAGCGGCCGTCTCACGGGCGCTCGCCCGTTCGAGGACGTCCCGGGCGTCATGGGTCCCGTACTTCTGGGCCCCGGCGAGGTCGGCGTGGCCCGGCCTCGGCCGCGTGACCGCCGGCAGCTCCTCGATCCGCGAGTCCTTGTTCGCGATCTCGATCGCCACGGGGCTCCCGAGAGTTCTCCCGGCCCGGACCCCGGAGATGATCCGCGGCGCGTCCCGCTCGATCGTCTGCCGGCCCGAGCGGCCGTACCCGCCCTGGCGGCGGCGAAGCTCCGCCTCTATCGCGGCGGGGTCCACCGGGAGTCCCGATGGGAGCCCCTCCACGATCGCGACGAGCGCGGGCCCGTGGGACTCGCCGGCGGTGGAGAGGCGGAGGAGGGGCACGTGGGAAGCGTATCACGCAGCGGCGCGCGGGGCCGCGCGGCGCCGCGAGCCGAACGCCCCGAGGGCGAGGACGAGCCCGCCGAGGAGCAGGACCCCGTCGAGGGACCGCCGCGACCTCCCCCCGCGGTCCCACGGCCGCCAGAGCGCCGGCTCGTCGGCGATGTCGCCGCCCCCCGCGTCGGCGAGCGAGCGCAACGCGTCACGGTCGGGGCCGACGCGGCGCCACTCGGGGCTGTAGCCCCCGGGCAGGGGGACGCGCGCGACGGGCTTCGAGTCCGCGCCGGCTCCGTCCCCGACGGCGACGACGGCGACGACGCGGGCCTCCTTCGAGCGGGGGAGGGTCGCCTCGTACCGGCCCGTGTCCACGGGTCGCATCGCGACCGGGGCCGCGTCGCCGTCCCGGACCGAGAGCCGGCGCCCGTCCGCCGGCTCGGGCCCCTTCCAGCGGGCCGAGAGGACGACCCCCTCGTCGGACTCCCGGACTCGCGCGTCTACGAGTTCCCCCGCCCCGGGGGCCATCACGGCGTCGAGCAGCCGCCGCAGGAGCATCGCCCCCTCGGGGGTCCGGCCCCACTCCGGCGCCCAACCCTCGGCCGGCGAGGAGGTGAACGCGGCGCACCATCCGAGCCCCGCCCGGCGGATCGCCACGAGAGGAACGGTCGAGCCATCCGCGTCGCGCATCCCGAGGAGGACC
>JAKEIC010000202.1 GCA_022614695.1 Planctomycetales bacterium
CGAGCGCCTGGCCGGTCTTCGTGAGCTTCGAGCCCGTCACGACGGGTTTCGCGAGGCCGAAGTCGGTCAGGAAGGCGCCGCACCCGTCGTCCACGGCTCGGTCCAGTCTACCGCCGCGCGGACTCGCTACACTCCCCGCCCGGTGCGGACCCTCCTCGGCCTCGCTCCCTATTTCCGCCGCCACGCCGGGGCCTTCTCCGCGGGGCTCGCCGCGGCCGTGCTCGCGGACCTCTTCGCCCTGCTCCCGCCGCAGGTGCTCGCGCGGGCCGTGGACGCCGTCGCCGGTCCCACTGCCGGCGGGTCCGGCCGGCCTGGCGCCGAGGTCCCGGGCGCCCTCGCGCAGTCGGCCGTCCTCCTCGTCCTCCTCGTCGCGGCTGCCGGGGTCGCCACGTGGGCGGCCCGGCGGCTCCTGCTCGGCACCTCCCGGCTCGTCGAGCGGGAGCTCCAGTCCGAGGTCTACGCGCGGCTCCTGCGGCTCCCGACCTCGGCGCATGAGAGGCTGCGCGCCGGGGACGTCTTCGCGCGGCTCACGAGCGACCTCTCGGCCGTGCGCGACGTCCTCGGCCCCGGCCTCATGCACGCGACGGAGGCGGTCACCTACGCGGTGGTGGCGACCGCTCTGATGCTCGCGACGAGCCCTCTCCTCACGCTCTACGCCCTCGCCCCGCTCCCGTTCCTCGCGGTCGCCTCGGCATGGTCGGGCGCCGTCACCCACCGCCTCGCGCGCGTCTCGCAGGAGGCCTACGCCGCCGTCGCGCAGCGAGCGGGCACGGGGTTCGCTGCGATCCGCGTGATCCAGGCCTTCCGCCGCGAGGAGGCGGAGCGGGCGACCTTCCGCGCCCTCGACGAGGCGTACGTCCGCGCCACCCTCACCCTGGCGCGGGTGCGAGCGATCTACCTGCCTGTCGTCGCGGGGCTCCCCGGGCTCGCGGTGGCCGGGGTGCTCTGGGCGGGGGGGCGCGAGGTGATGGAGGGGCGCGTGGGCTACGGGGCGCTGGCCGCGTTCGTCTGGTACGTCCTCAAGATGGTCTCGCCCCTCGTCGCCTTCGGGTGGGTCGTCACCCTCGGCGAGCGGGGCGCGGCCTCGCTCGAGAGGCTCCGCGAACTCCTCGCCGAGCCCGTCGAGGACCCGGGCGGCCCGCCCCCGGCGACGCCGGCGCCGGCGCGGGGGCTGCTCGAGTGGCGGGGGATAACGCTCGCGCGCGGGACCGGCGCCGCGCCCTCCCCGGTCCTCCGCGATCTCACGCTCCGGATCGAGCCGGGGTCGTTCGTCGCGCTCGTCGGGCCGGTCGGCGCGGGGAAGTCCACCCTCCTCGCCACGGTCCCCCGTCTCGTGGAGCCGCCCCGCGGCGCCGTCTTCCTCGACGGGCGGGACGCGCGCGAGTGGCCGCTCGGGGACCTGCGGGCCGCCGCGACTCTCGTCGCCCAGGATCCGTTCCTCTTCGGCGCCTCCGTGCGGGAGAACCTCTTGCTGGCCCGCCCCGGGGCGTCGCCCGAGGAGGTCGCGCGGGCGGCCGAGGAGGCCGGGCTCGGCCCGGACCTCGCGAGCGCCTGGCCGCAGGGCCTCGACACCGTGGTCGGGGAGCGCGGGGTCACGGTCTCGGGCGGCCAACGCCAGAGGATCGCGCTGGCCCGCGCGCTGCTCGCCGACCCGCCGGTGCTGCTGCTCGACGACGTCCTCTCGTCGCTCGACGCCGAGACCGCGGCCGGCGTGCTCGCGCGGCTCCGCGAGCGGAGGCGGGGCCGGACCACGCTGCTCGCGACCCATCGGCTCCAGGCCGCCGCCGCGGCCGACGAGGTCGTGGTCCTCTCGGAGGGACGGGTCGTCGAACGCGGGCCGCACGCGGCCCTCCGCTCGCGGTCCGGGCCCCCGGGTCCCTATGGGCGGATGCTCGAACGCGCCCGCATGGAGGAGGAGATCGCCGCGCGATGAGGGACCCCCGCCCCCCCACCCTGCCCGCGGCCGACGGGCGCCTCCTCCGGCGGTTCGCGCGGTTCCTGCGCCCCCACGCCGGGTGGGTGGGGGTGGCCCTCGGGAGCCTCCTCCTCTCGCTCCCGTTCGTCCTCGCCGCGCCCGTCCTGATCCGGACCGCCGTGGACGGTCCCATCCGGACCGGGGACGCGGACGGCCTCGCCCGGGTCACCGCGCTCCTCCTCGCCGCGCTCGCGGCGGAGCTCCTCCTGCGGGGCGTCCACCAGTGGGCCCTCCAGGTCGTCGGCACCCGCGTCATGGCGGACCTGCGTCGGGCAGTCCACGGCCACCTCCTCCGTCTCTCGCCGGGCTTCCACGACCGCACCCCGACGGGCGTGCTCGTCACGCGGGTCACGAACGACGTCGAGCAGCTGAACGCGCTGCTGACTCAGGGGGTGGTCCTCTCCCTCGCCGACCTCGCGACGCTCGTCGTGATCGCGGGCTACCTGTTCGGGACGGCGCCCGGGCTCGCGGCGGCGACGCTCGCGACGACCCCGGCGATGCTCGTGCTCGTCGCCCGGTTCCGGCCGAGGGCGCGCGAGGCGCACCGGCGGGCGCGGGCCGCCGTCGCGGCCCTCTCCGCCCACCTCCACGAGTCCTGCGCCGGGATCGCGACGCTGAAGGCGCTGCGGGCCGAGCCGCAGGCGGGGGCCGAGATGGACCGGAGGACCGGCGAGTACCTGGAGGCCAACCTCGACGCGACGCGGCTCTATGCGACCTTCCTCCCCGCGGTCGAGCTGGTTTCGGCCGGGTCGGTGGCGCTGCTCCTCTGGTCCGGCGGCGGCGACGTGCTGGCGGGCGCCCTCACGCGCGGGGACTTCTACGCCTTCTTCCTGCTCGCGATCCGGTTCTTCGAGCCGATCCGCCAGCTCGCGCAACGCTCCGGGCTCCTCCAGTCGGCGCTCGCCGGCGCGGAGCGGATCGCCTCGGTGCTCGACTCGGTGCCCGAGGTGCACGAGCCCCGCGACCTCCTCCCGCCACCCGCCCGTCGCGGGGAAGTGGAGCTGCGGGGGGTCTCCTTCGCCTACCGGCCCGACGCCCCCGTACTCGCCGGCGTCTCGTTCCGGGTCGGGCCGGGGGAGACGGTCGCCCTCGTCGGCCCGACCGGCGGGGGCAAGAGCACGGCGCTCCATCTCTGCGAGAGGTTCTACGACGCGGGGGAGGGCGCCGTGCTCGTGGACGGCGAGGACGCGCGGAGGCTCGGGCTCGGCGACCTCCGCGGGCGCCTGGCGCTGGCCCCCCAGGACCCCCACCTCCTCGGGGCGACGTTGGCGGAGGCGGTGGGGCTCGACGGCGCCGACGGCCGCGCGCGCGCCGCGGCGGCGCTCCGGGCGCTCGGCGCGGAGGAGTGGCTGGCGCGCCTCCCGGGGGGGCTCGACGCGCCGCTCTCCGAGCGCGGGGCGAACCTCTCGGCGGGCGAGAGGCAGCTCCTCTCGCTCGCGCGGGCGCTCGCCGCCGACACGCCCGTCCTCCTCCTCGACGAGGCCCTCTCCGACGTGGACCCCGAGACGGAGCGGCGGGCCCTGACGGGCCTCCGCCGGGCGGCGCGGGGGCGCACGATCCTCCTCGTCGCCCACCGGCTCACGACCGCCCGCTTCGCCGACCGGATCCTCGTCGTCCACCGCGGCCGCGTCGTCGAGGAGGGGAGCCACGGGTCGCTCCTCGAGCGGGACGGGATCTACCGGCGGCTGGTCCGGTTGCAGGAGCTGGAGAGGTAGGGTTTCCTACAGTCCCGGTCCCCCGGCTCCGATGGGATGGGTGTCCAGCGAAAACTCGCGGCGGGCCGTATTTCTTCCCCTCTCGTACGGACCGTCGCAAGCGCGGGGTGTCCGGTCGTTCCGGCGCCCCGGTTTTTTAGAGCGCCTATCAGAAAGCGTTCCGCAGAGTGCTCCAGCCGATCAGCGCGCAGCCGAGCCTGAGAAACGCCTCGTGGATGTCGGCCCTCCGCTCGAACCGA
>JAKEIC010000203.1 GCA_022614695.1 Planctomycetales bacterium
GCCGGCTCCTGCGGCACGAGCACGGCGAGCGCGGCCGCCGCCAGGAGCGGGGGGATCAAGGCCGCGCCGCCGATCCGTGCCGCGCCTGAACCTGCTCGAGGGCGAGTATCCGGCCTCCCGAGTCGTCGGATTCGGTCTCGACGCGGAGCCGCACCTCTCCCGAGGCGCGGACCCGGGTCTCGTGGCGCCCGGGCGGGAGGAGCGGAGTCACCAGGAGGAGCTCCACAACCCATTCGTCCGCGCCCTCCGCGAGGTGGTCGAGCGTCGCGTCGGCGCGGGCGCGCCGCTCGGGGAGACGACCGCGCCGCGCCGGCCGGAGGCTGCCGCGGAGGCACGCCCCGCTCTCCGTGATGGTCTCGATCTCGAGGAGCCCCCGGCCCGGCAGTTCCGTCAGCTCCCGCGCCGTGACCGGGTTCCCGCCGCGACGCCAACGCCAATCGGGAGGGGGCTCGATGGCCGGCCCGACAGCCGAGGCGGCGAGGGAGAGCACCGCGCCGCCTCGCCGGCGGACGAGCGTCGCGCGGACCTCGGCCACCCTCCGGCCGTCCTCCTCCTCGCGGTAGGCGAGAGCGCGCTCGTCGAGGACCGTGGCCGAGACGTCCGAAGCCAAGGGCGCCGCCCGCCACACGCCCGCCGCGCCCGCGCCAAGCACGGCAAGGGCGGCCCCTCCTCCCGCCACGGATGCGAGTCTCACCCAGACATGGCGCATCGCCCCCCCCCCGTTCCCGTCTCCTACTCGAGCCGCCTCTCCCGCCGCGCGCGCTCCAGGAGCTCGCGGAACTTCGCGCGCAGCTCCGGCGGGAGCTTGGACGCGAACCGCGCCGTGAGCCGGTTCGCCTTGATCAGCTCCTCGACGTCGGCGAGATCGCGGTCGCGACTCCCCCAGACCCCGGACGCGATCTTCAGCCCGACGAGCGTGGGAAGCGTCGGGAGGCGGAGCCCGCCCTCGGCCACGAACGCGTCCGAGGACGGGTCCGGGAAGACGACCGGGCTCGACCCGGAGCCGGCGTGCTCACCCGCCGTGATCACGTCCACGGCCACGCGGTGCTCCGTCTCGCGGAGCCCCTTTCTCGCGCCTCGGAACCGGGTCGTCAGGCCGCGCCCGACCAGCTCGCTGTGGATCTTCTCCAGGCCCACCGGGGTGGTGAGGATGTCAATGTCCTCGGTGAACCGCGCGTAACCATAATGGCGCAGCGCGAGCCCGCCCACGAGCGCGAACGGGATCCCGGCCCGGTCGAGCGCCCCCCGTAGCCACTCGAGCGCCCGCGCGATGTTCTCCGCGTGCACGTGGTCCGATTCCAGGACCCGGACGAGGTCCACGGCGGGTATCCTACCACCCCCATGTCGCCGGGGGTTCGGGCCTATGAACGGATCCACGCGACCCTCGTCCTCACGCGGCGCGGTGCTCGCGCGTCGCCGTGGGAGAGCTTCAAGTGGGCCCCGAGCGCACTCACGGTCGAGCCGGGCCGGAAGGGATGGACCCTGAGGGATGCTACGGCGATCTCGGTCGTCGGGAGGGAGCTGCGCGTGTCGTACGTCCCGCTGGGGCGCGAGGGCGCGGACGCCATGGCCGGAGCCCTCCGGAAGTTCGCACGCGACCATCCCGAGATCGTGGCTCGCATGCGCTTCGAGCGGGGCCGCGACTTCTGGTTGATGGACCAGACTCTCTGCCGACACCGGTCGCCCCGGGAGTTCGTCCTCGACGGCCAGGCGTTCGATGGGCCGCCGCCCCTGCATTGCCGCGCGTGCGGGCGGAGTATTCCCTTGCGGCGACTATTGGACGAACAGACGACCGAGAGCGTGACGACCTGGCACGCCGTCTACCAACACCTCCATGACCTCTGGCTCCAGTCCGGAACCTACGAGCCATGGGCGAAGCACCAGCTCGAGAGTCCCCGGAGCGAAGTGAACCGCGAAGGCCGCGAGGTTGCGCGCGCCATCGAGAAGCGGACGGGCCGGCGCACGTTCTACGAACTCTTCCTCTACGACCCTCCCCCGCGGCTCCTCCTGGACTACCGGTGCCCCGTGTGCCGCCGCCGCTGGAGGGGGACTGCCCCGGGCGGCGAGGGATACCACGCGTGCGTGCGCTGCCGCGTCGTCCAGTGGAAGCCCGACTACGTCCTGCTCCCGCCGATTCCCTCGCCGTGTCGCCGCGTCGAGCTACCTCACCGCCGCCGGCGGCTCGTCGAGGCGGATCCCCACGTCCTTGAGCTGCTTCGGCTCGGCCGGGCTCGGCGCGCCGGTCATGAGGCACTGGCCGCGCGCGGTCTTCGGGAAGGCGATCACGTCGCGGATCGCCGGGACGCCGCCGAGGAGCGCCACGAGGCGGTCGGCGCCCGTCGCGATCCCGCCGTGGGGCGGGGTCCCGTACTCGAACGCCTCGAGGAGGTGGCCGAACTTCCTCTGCTGGTCCTCCTTCGAGATCCCGAGCGCCGTGAAGACCCGCTCCTGCACGTCGCGCCGGTGGATCCGGATGGAGCCCCCCGCGATCTCCTGGCCGTTGCAGACGAGGTCGTACTGCCAGGAGCGGACCTTCCCCGGCTCCTTCTCGAGGAGCGGCAGGTCCTGCTCCTGCGGCGCGGTGAAGGGGTGGTGCGAGGAGACCCAGCGCTTCTCCTCCGCGTCCCAGAGGACGAGCGGGAAGTCGAGGATCCAGACGAACGCGACGGTCTTGGGGTCCGCGAGCTTCAGCTCCTCCGCCACGGCGCGGCGCACGGCGTCCCCGGCCGCCGCCGCGACCGCGGGCGCCCCCGCGACGAGGAGGACGACGTCCCCGACCGCCGCCCCCGTCCTCTCGCGGATCTTCCCGGCCTGCCCTGGCGCGAGCCCCTTCGCGACGTTTCCGCGCGGCGGGTCGGCCGAGAGGTCCAGCCACGCGAGCCCGCCCGCCCCGGCCTTCTTCGCGACCGCCTCGAGCGCGTCTATCTTCGAACGCGAGAGCGGCTTCGCGCCGCCCGGGACCCGGATCGCCCGGACCTCGCCACCGGACTCGGCCGCCCCCCGCAGCGCCGCCGGCCCCTCGCCCTGGAAGAGGTCCGCCAC
>JAKEIC010000019.1 GCA_022614695.1 Planctomycetales bacterium
GAAACCGGCGAACACACGTGAGGGGGTGGACACAGGCCAGCCACTTCAGATAAGGACCCGCGGCGCCCACCGGACCCGGCACTCGCTGGGCAGCCGTCTTCCGTTCCACGATCCCGGGATGCGCCCGACCCTTGGGTCAGCGTTGCCCCGGGGTCATACTGCCCCAGGCCGGCGGCGGACCGGGCGACTCCGCGGTCGCCCGGCCGGGAGCGCCGGACGCTCTCGTCGTCGCGTCGCAGGGGCACCGGATCCGCCCCGACGATTGGCGCTGGGTCTCGGGGAGGCGCGGGATGGACCCCGGGGCATCGGCCCCCAGGAGATCCTCTCCGAGCTCGTGACGTGAATCCCCCGAACATCCTCCCGGACCGCGAGAGCCGACCCCACGTCGTGGACTTCGGCCTGGCCAAGGCCGTCACTCATGGGTCCAAGCTCACGCGGAGCGGGGAGGCGCTCGGCACCCCCGCCTACATGAGCCCGGAGCAGGCGCGGGGCGAGGTCTCGTTCCTCACCCCCGCGACGGACGTCTGGGGCCTCGGCTGCGTCCTCTACGAGATGCTCGCGGGGAGGCCGCCGTTCGAGGGCGAGGACGATGCGGCCGTCGTGGCCAGCGTCCTCACGGCGGAGCCGCCGCGGCTCCGGGCCCTGCGCGGGGACGTCCCCGAGCCCGTCGAGAGGCTCGCCCGGATCGCCCTCGGGAAGCGCGCCCAGGATCGCCCCCGCGACGGGGCGGTCCTGCGGGAGGACCTGGATCGGGTTCTGCGCGGGGAGGCCCCGCGGGCGAGCCTCCCCGGCTCGCGCCGCCGGCGGGCGGCCGTGGCCGCGGGGATCGTCGCCCTCCTCGCGTCGGGGGCCGCCTGGGTGATCGTGCTCGGAGCGGCCGAGGCGCCCTCCACTCCCCCGGCGCCTGTCCCGGACACCCCGGAGCCCTGGGAGCGTTCCCTCCGCCTGGCGCGGGCGCATCGGGCGACGTCTCCCGCGAGGGCGGCCGAGCTCCTGGGCGCGGTGCTTCGGGAGCGTCCCTCGGACCGGGCGCTCGCCCGCGAGCGGGCCGACTGCCTGCGGGAAGCGGGTTCCTGGAAGGACGCCGAGGAGGCCTAGACGGCGATCCTGGCTGCCGACCCGTCCGACGGGGCCGCCCGGTTCGGCCGCGCGCTGACCGGGTGGATGGGGCGCGAGGCGGGGGAGGAGACGCTCGGGGATCCCCGGGAAGACCTCGCCGGCGCCGCGCGGGAGGCCGCGGGGGCCGCGGGGGCGCTCGCGAGGGCGATCCTCGCCTTCGAAGGCGGGCAGTGGGACCTGGGGGAGCGGGAGATCGAGGCGTCGGGCGACTCGTGGGAAGCGCGCGCCGTGGCGGGGCTCCTGCGTCACCACGCGGGGCGGCGCCGTCCCGAGGAGCAGGAACGGGCCGTGAGGGACTTCACGGCGGCCCTGGAGGCGGGTCCCAGGATCGCCTGGATCGCCTTCGAGCGTGGCCACGCGCGGGACATGCTCGGCGATGCGGCGGGGGCGATCGAGGACTACGGGAAGGCGGTCGAGATAGACCCGCGGCATGCCAAGGCCTGGTACAACCGCGGGTGTACGCGGCAGGAACGGGGCGACCTCGCCGGGGCCATCGAGGACTACGGCCGGGCTCTGGAGGTCGCCCCGGGACACGCCGCGGCCTGGAGCAACCGGGGCAACGCGCGCCGGGCGCTCGGCGATCTCCCGGGGGCGATCGAGGACCTCGGGACAGCTCTCCGGATCAATCCGAAGCTCGCCGAGGCCTGGCTCAACAAGGGAGTCGCGCGGAGACTCCAGGGCGACATCCGCGGGGCGATCGAGGACTACGGGAAGGCCTTGGACGTCAATCCGGCGTTCACGGAGGCCTGGTACAACCGCGGCCTGGCGCGCGGCGCCCAGGGAGACCTCGCCGGCGCGATCGAGGACTACTGGAGGGCCCTGGCGCTCGACCCGAGGGAGCCGGACGCCTGGACCAGCCGGGGCAATGCGCGCCGGGCGCGGGGCGACCTCGCGGGCGCGATCGCCGACTTCGAGATGGCCCTCGAGGTCGCGCCGCGCGGCTGGCCGCTCCGCGCGGGGGCCGAGCAGAGCCTCGCCGAGGCGCGCGCGGCGCTCACGGCATCGGGAGGCCGGTGATCGGACTGGGGAGAGGGATGGGGATGTCGTCGTGAGCGGGAGTGGAAGGCGTCCCCGTCCGCTGGAGCCAGGGCCCCCCGCGGGTGGCTCAGCCCGTCAGAGCCTCTTCAGGTACGCGAGCCGGGCCGCCTCGAGTCGGTCGAGGACGTCGTCGGGGAAGTGCTTCGCGGCCGCCTCGAAGAAGCCCTCGCCCGAGCGCACCCCGGCCAGGAGCGCGGCGAATCTCGTCCGGAGATCGGGGTTCTTGCGGGGCGCTCTCGCGGACCCGGTCCTTTCCGGCGTCGAGGACCTCCAGAGCCCGGAGGGGCTTCCATGCGTTCAGGAGCTGGAGCGCCGAGCAGACAGCCGAGCCATGCCAGGACCGCGGAACCCACGCAAGTGCCCCGCGTCCCGCCGACCCGTCTCCCTGGCCCGGGCATCAGGATCCCCAAACGGAAACGGCCGCTTGCGCGGCCGTCTCACTGGTAGCGGGGGTGGGATTTGAACCCACGACCTCCGGGTTATGAGCCCGACGAGCTACCAGACTGCTCCACCCCGCGGTCGTGCCTCGCCTCGCGGCGAAGCGAGCGAGAGGATAGCGGACCGGGGGGCGAAGTCAAGCGCTCTTGAGCGCCGCCAGGATCTCCTCGTCGTTGCGGGCCGTCTTCACCTCCTGCACCTTCACGAACTTGACGACCCCGTCCTTGCCGATGACGACGGTCGCGCGCTCGGAGAAGCCGTCGGGGCGGGCGAGCCCGAACTTGCCCGCGACCTCGAGCTTCATGTCGGCGAGGAGCCGGTGCTTCAGGCCCAGCTTCTCCGCCCAGGCCTTGTGCGACCACGTCGAGTCGCGGCTCACGCCGAGCACCTCGGCGTCGGCGGCCGTGAACTTCGGGAGGTCGTTCGTGAAGCAGGTGTTCTCGGTCGTGCAGACTGGGCTCCAGTCGAGGGGGTAGAAGCAGAGGACGACCTTCTTCTTCCCCTTGAGCGACGCGAGCGCGAACTCCTGCTGGTTCTGGTCCTTGAGCGTGAAGTCCGGGGCCGAGGTCCCCACCTTGATCGGGTTCGCCATGATCCTCTCCTCCTCCCCAGCCGGTCGGCGAGGGGCGCGGGATTCTACCCGGTCGCCCGCACGAGGCAATCGGTAGCCCCTCGCCCACCGCAAGCCGTTGGCTGGCCGGACCCTGCGCCGGACCCTCCGGCTCTCCGGAAACCTCGAACCTCGCCCGGGCGTGGCCCGTTGGTACGCGCAGAGGCCGGCGCTCGGAGGCGGGCGTACCCCCCTTGACCGGCCGGCCGAACGCGTCCTAGGATACTCGGGTTCGAGAGCATCTGGTCCCCCGGGTAGGGGGCGAGGAGGTTCCGATGGCCCGCGACGAAGAGCGCGACGAATACTACGGCGCCGCCGCCGAAGGGGGCATGCAGGGGTTCTTGCAGGAGCAGCTCCAGCGGACGCCCTGGTGGATGATCTCCATCGCCGTCCACGCGATGTGCCTGCTCTGCATGTACTTCGTGATCTACCAGGCGCCCCCGTCGGAGAAGACGGTGGACGTCGCCATGGACGTCGCCCCCGAGAACGAGGACCCGTTCGAGGAGGAGATCAAGAAGGAAGACGACCGCGACGTGGACAAGGACATCAAGACCGACGAGCCCCCGATCGAGGATCCGGTCATCAAGGACGCCGAGGTCTCGGACCACAACGAGACCGACAACAACGAGGAGTACGAGCAGAGCAAGGGAGACGAGAACGCGGTCTCGGACAAGCCGTTCCAGGGGAAGTACTGGAACGACGCGATCGGCGTGGGCGGCGGCGCGGGCGGCGCATACGGCGGGCGCTTCGGCGGGAAGCGCGACCTCGTCGCGCGAGGCGGCGGCGGCCGGGGAACCGAGGCGGCGGTCGCGGCCGGGCTCCGGTGGCTCAAGAACCACCAGGACCCGGACGGCCAGTGGTCGTGCGACAACTTCCAGAAGAACTGCAAGAAGAACATCTGCGAGGGCAAGGGCTCGAACGCCGAGTACTCCTGCGGCGTCACCGGCATCGCCCTCCTCGCGTTCCTCGGGGCCGGCAACTCGATGAGGGCCGGGCCCTACAAGGAGGTCGTGAAGAAGGGCTTGAAGTACCTCGTCTCCGTGCAGTCCCCCGACGGGTGCCTCGGCCCGAAGACCGGTGACGGCCACTACATGTACAACCACCTGATCTGCACGATGGCGCTCTCCGAGGCGTACGGGCTCTCGGGGATGACCCCGCAGCTCAAGGCCCCGGCGCAGAAGGCCGTCGAGTTCATGATGCAGGCCCAGAACCCCTACCTCGGGTGGCGTTACGGCATCCGGCCCGGCGACAACGACACCTCGATGACGGGGTGGGCGGTCCTCGCGCTCAAGTCCGCGAAGCTCTCCGAGCTTGAGGTCCCGCCCGAGGGATTCCAGGGCGCGAAGAACTGGTTCGACAAGGTGACCGACGACAGCTTCTACAAGACCGGCTACACGCAGAAGGGCGACAACGGGGCGCGGCTCCCCGAGGCGCAGAAGTTCGCCCCGTCGGAGGCCATGACCGCGGTCGCCGTCACCTCCCGCGTGTTCATGGGCGAGCCCTCCGACTCCCCGAAGCTCAAGGGCGGCGCGACGCTCCTCAAGAACATGCCGCCGAAGTGGGACCCGGAGAGCACGAACGACTTCTACTACTGGTACTACGGGACCCTGGCGATGTTCCAGATGGGCGGCGACTTCTGGAAGGTCTGGAACACCGCGATGAAGGAGGCGCTCGTGAAGACACAGCGCAGGGGCGGCGACGAGGACGGGTCCTGGGACCCGAGCGACGCGTGGGGCGGCGCGGGGGGGCGGGTCTACTCCACGGCGATCAACATCCTCTCGCTCGAGATCTACTACCGGTACGGGAAGGTGCTCGGGGCGAAGAAGTCGGGCGACGGGCACTAACGAGACGCCGCGGGATTCGGGACGCGGGCCGGCCGTCGGGCCGGCCCGCGGCGTTTCCGGGCCCGGTCGCTAGAATCGGGCCCGTGTCGCCGGCGGCGGGCCCCGAGACGGGACGCGGCGTCACGGCCGTCGTCCCCGCCTACAACGAGGTCCGACTCGCCGAGGAGTCTCTCCGGAGGCTGCGCGCCGCGCTCCCCGACGCCGAGATCGTGGTGGTGGACGACGCCTCCACGGACGGGACGGGAGCCCTCCTCGACCGGCTCGCGGGCGACATGCGCCTGCGGGTCTCCCACCACCCGGAGAACCGGGGGAAGGGGGCGGCGCTCCGGACCGGGTTCGCCGCCGCGACGGGGGCGTTCGTGCTGGTCCATGACGCGGACCTCGAGTACGACCCGAAGGACCTCCCGGCGGTCCTCGCCCCGCTGCGGCAGGGCTCCGCGGACGTCGTCTACGGGTCGCGGTTCCGGGGGGACCGGGCGCGGCCGCTCTCGCTCCTCCACTCGCTCGGGAACCGGTTCCTCACCTTCGCCTCGAACCTGGTGACCGGCCTCTCCCTCACCGACATGGAGACCTGCTACAAGGCCTTCCGCGCCGAGACGCTCCGGGGGTTCCGGCTCACCGAGGACCGGTTCGGGTTCGAGCCCGAGGTGACCGTGCGGGTCGCCGACTCGGGCGCCCGGGTCGCCGAGGTGCCGATCGGCTACCACGCGCGGACGTGGGCGGAGGGGAAGAAGATCGGGCCGCGGGACGTGGTCCGGGCGCTCCTCGTGCTCGCACGCCACGGGCTCCGCGGGAGGCGCGCGTGGCGGGCGTGGGTGGCGGCCGCGCTGCTCGTCCTCGCGGCCGGGAGCGCCGCGGCCCTCGTCCTGTGGCGGGTCGCGGGATAGGCCGCCCGTCGGTTGCGGGCCGGCCGGGCCGCGATAGGCTTTGGCTCCGGATGCCTGAGCCCGCGCCGCTCCGCCTCCTCTCCCTCGCCGCCGGCGGCAAGCCGACCGTGGGGATCGAGGTCGGCGGGGTCGTCCTCGACGGGGGCCGGCTCCTGCGCGAGGTCCTCGGGGCCGAGGTGGCGAGCCTCTCCGACGTCGTCGTGGGCGGCCTCTGCGACGACGCGCCGATGGCGGAAGTGGCGGCCGCGGCGCGGGGGAAAAAGGCCGCAAAGTGGCACCTGACGGGCCCGGTGCTGCTCCTCCCGCCGGTCGAGGCGACGGCCAAGGTGATCGCGTGCGGGCGGAACTACCCCGCGCACGCCTCCGAGCGGAAGAAGCCGCTCCCGAAGGAACTCGTCTTCTTCCAGAAGCCGGGGTCGGCGATCACGGCCGCCGAGAGCGACATCGTGATCCCCTCCTGGTACGACGGGCAGGTGGACCACGAGGCGGAGCTGGGGCTCGTGATCGGGAAGCGCGCGACCGACCTTCGCCCCGAGACGGCGCTCGCCTGCGTCGCGGGATACACGGTCGTGAACGACGTCACCGCGCGGACGCTGCAGGACGCCGACATCAAGCGGGGCTGGCCGTGGTTCCGGGGCAAGGGCCTCGACACGTTCTGCCCCATCGGGCCCGGGATCGTGCCGCGCCGGGAGATCCCCGATCCCCAGGCGCTGCGGGTGACCTGCCGCGTGAACGGGAAGGTCCGCCAGGACGGCGCGACGGCCGAGATGAACTTCAAGATCCCGCAGCTGCTCGCCGAGATCACGCGAGCGGTGACGCTCTTCCCGGGCGACGTCGTGAGCACGGGGACGCCGGGGGGAGTCGGCCCGATCAAGCCCGGCGACATAGTCGAGTGCGAGGTGAGTCCGGGGGTCGGGGTGCTGCGGAACCGGGTGGTGGTCGCGAGGGGGTAGCAGGAACTTGGAGGTCGCGGATCGCGGGGCGGCGGTCGCCGTGGCCCTCGCCGCGCTCGCCGCCTACCTCCCAACCCTCTGCCCGACGATCCCCCCGGGGGACTCGGGGGAGCTGATCGCGTGCGCGGCGACGCTCGGCGTGCCCCACCCGCCCGGGTACCCGGTCTACACGTTCCTCGGGTGGATCTGGATCCACGTGCTGCCGCTCGGCTCCGTCGCCTGGCGGATGAACCTCTTCTCCGCCGCGGCGATGGCCGGGGCCGCGGGGGTCGTCTTCCTCGGGGGGCGTGCCCTCGGGGCGGGGAGGGTCGCGGCCGCCGGGGCCGCCCTCGCGTTCGCCCTCGCCCGCGACCCGTGGCGGGCGGCGGTCGGGGCGGAGGTCTTCGCACTGCACGCGCTGCTCACGGCGGCGATCCTGCTCGCGGCGCTGCGCTGGCCGGGGTCGGGGCGGCCGCCGTACGTCGCCGCGCTGCTGCTCGGGTTCGCCGGGGCGCACCACCTGACGGCCGTCCTCCTGGTGCCCGCGCTTGCCGGGTGGGCGTGGGCGCACCGCGGGGGGCCGCCGCTCCGTCCCCGGACTTGCCTCGGCCTCGTCGCGGCGGGGCTCTCGGCCTACCTGCTGCTCCTGCCGCTCGGGGCGCGAGCCTCGGCCCTCTCGTGGGGGGAGACCTCCAATCTCGCGGGGCTCACGGACCACGTCTTCCGGACGGCCTACGGGACGGGCGCCCTCGGTTCTGCAGAGGGCGGCGGGCTTGCGGGAGGGCCGCTCGCGGAGGGCCGCGGGTTCCGCTGGCTGGGCTTCTACCTCGGGTCGGGACTCGGGGGGCTCTGGCTCGCCGCCCCCGCAGCGGCCGCCGGCGCCGTCGTGGCGCTGCGCGGCCCCGCCGGCCCGGCGCGACGGGGGGCGATCCTGCTGCTCGCGACGTGGGCGCTCGCGGGGCCCCTCTTCGTGTTCCTCGGCGCGAACTTCGACCCCGCCGACTCGCTCCGCCGGTCGGTCGTGGCGCGGTTCCACGTCATGCCGGCGGTGCCGCTGGCGCTCCTCGCGGCGCAGGGCCTCGAGGAGGCGGGCCGGCGGTTCGGGGCGCCGGCGGCCGTGGCCGCCGCCGCGGCTGCCGCGCTCGCCTCGGCCGTCCCGGCCGCCCCCGCGGCGAGCCTGCGCGGGGTGACGGCCGTGGAGGCCTTCGGCCGGAACCTCCTCGCCTCGGCGCCCGAGCGGGCGCTCGTCCTCGTCTCCGGGGACCTCCCCACGAACGCCTGCGAGGTCCTCCAGCGCGTCGAAGGCGTGCGGCCCGACGTCCTCGTGGTGAACCAGGAGAAGCTCCAGTACCCGTGGATGCGGGAGCGGCTCCGGGACGCCGGCGCCGACTTCGTGCTGCCCGGGAAACGATATGACGGCCGGGAGGTCACGAACCTCCGGATCCTCGAGGAGAACCTCCCGCGGAGGCGCGTGCTGTTCTTCGGCTTCGCGACCGACGTCCGCAGGATCCCCGACGAGTCCTACAAGGCTCGTTACCGGGTCCTCCCGCGCGGCCTCCTGTTCGAGGCCGTTGCCTCGGAGCGTCCCGTGGACCTGGAAGCGGTCGCGCGCGAGAACGAGCGGCTCCTCGAGTCGTTCGACTGGTCCTGGGTGGGTCGGGCCGAGGACGCCTACTTCCTCCGCGAGGCCGCCGACCAGCACGTCGGGGCCCTCGTGAAGATCGGCCATCTCTTCCAGCAGGGCGCCGCCGGCGACCGCACCGGCCCGCGGCTCCCGGCCGCCGCCGAGCGGGTCTACCGCCGGGGAGTCGCGCTCTTCCCCGATGCCCCGGACTTGCGGCTGAACCTCGGGCTCCTCCTCCGCGACGACCTCGGCAAGCCCGACGAGGCGAAGGAGCACTTCCGGCGGTATCTGGAGCTGCGCCCGGACGACCCGAGGCGGGCCGAGATCGAGGCGATGGGGCGCTAGGCTCTGTCTGGCCGGAGCGCCTGCCGCAGGTCCTCGACCAGGTCCTCCGGGTCCTCGATCCCCACCGAGAGGCGCACGAGGCCGTCGGAGAGGCCGGCCTTCTCGCGCTCGGCCTTGGGGATCGAGGCGTGCGTCATGCTCGCCGGGTGCTCGATCAGGCTCTCGACCCCGCCGAGGCTCTCGGCGCAGCGGAAGAGCTTCGTTCCGGAGACGAGCCGGAGGCCCGCCTCGAGACCGCCGCGGAGGACCACGGAGATCATCCCGCCGAAGCCCGTCATCTGGCGCGCGGCCAGCCCGTGGCCCGGATGGTCCCGGAGGCCCGGCCACATCACGCGCTCGACGGCGCGGTGGCCGCCGAGGAACCCCGCGATCCGTTCCGCGTTCCGGCCGTGGGTCTCCATGCGGATCGCGAGCGTCTTGAGACCCCGGAAGACGAGGTAGCTGTCGAGGACCCCGGGGACTCCGCCGACCGCGTTCTGGAGGTAGGCGAGGTCGTCGCGGAGCTTCGGGTCGTCGAGGACGATCGCCCCGCCCACGACGTCGCTGTGTCCGCCGAGGTACTTGGTCGTCGAGTGGACGACGAGGTCGGCCCCGTGCTCGAGGGGTCGCTGGAGCGCCGGCGTCGCGAAGGTGTTGTCCACAGCCACGAGCGCTCCGCGCTCGTGGCTCAGGGCCGCGATGGCGCGCAGATCGGTGATGCGGAGAAGGGGGTTGCTCGGGGTCTCGACCCACACGAGGCGGGTCTTCGGGCGCATCGCCTTCTTCACCGCCGCGAGGTCGGTCGTGTCCACGTAGCTCGTCTCGATCCCGAACCGCGCGTAGACGTTCGTGAAGAGGCGATAGGTCCCCCCGTAGAGGTCGTTCCCCGCGACGATGTGGTCCCCGGTCGAGAGGAGGTGGACCACCGCGCTCGCGGCCGCGCAGCCGCTCGCGAAGGCGAGCCCGTGGGCCCCGCCCTCGAGGTCGGCGAGGGCCTTCTCGAGGGCGACGCGGGTCGGGTTCCGCGTCCGGGAGTACTCGAACCCCTTGTGCTTCCCGGGTGCCTCCTGGGCGAACGTGGCCGAGAGGACGATCGGCGGCCAGAGCGCCCCGGTGGCCGGGTCCGGCCCCGGCCCGCAGTGGACGGCGGTGGTGCCGAAGCGCGTCCCCTTGGTCCGCGCGGAGCGCGGACTCACCGCGTCACCGAGTGCAGCAGGTCGTACTTCGTGACGATCTCGAGCCGGCCGCCGCCCATGTCCACAAGGACGGCCGAGTTGTCCTTCGTCATGAGGAGCGCGATCTCGTCCAGCCCCGCGTCCCGCGTCACGACGGGGAGCGGGGGCCCC
>JAKEIC010000204.1 GCA_022614695.1 Planctomycetales bacterium
CGGGCCCTCGACCAGCCGGAAGTGGACGCACCCCGTGGCTCCTTCGAGGGCCGGGTCCGCAGCCCCCGTGTACCCGGGGGGCGCGGGGAGGAGCGCGAGGGCCAGCTCGCCCGGGGGGGGCAGGCGTCTCCGCCCGATGGGTGGCTCGAGCGGGATACCCGCAGGTCCCATCGGGTACTCCACGGAGAGAACGAGCGCTGCGAAGCCTCGGAGCCGTCCGAGGACCTCTCCCCGCGGCAGGCGGACCCCTCCGGCGCCGGCCACGGACGTCGCGGCGATCCTCCGGACCGTCTCCTCGAGGAGCGGCTCCGGCGCCAGGGCGCGGCCCCCTCCCAGGCACGCGATCCGGGTCGCGAGGGCTTCCTCCGGTTGGCCCGGCGCCGCGGCACGCAGCCGGAACCGGGCATGGCCGAGGGCCACGGATCGAATCCAGGAGGGCGTCTCGACGCACGCCCGCAAGTCCCGGGCGACGGGGGTCCTCTCGTCGCCCCCACGCCAGTCCCCGGGCCGCAGCACCGAACCGACCGCCGCGGTGAGCGGCCGGCCCGCCGCGTCGCAGACGAGCGCGCCGGGAGGGACGTCCGCGCACGGGGCTCCCCCGCGGTCCACGTGCACGATGCCGTCGGAGACCACCAGATCGAACCCGACTCCCCGAGGTCGGGTCGCGACTGTCCAGAGTCGCTCGCCGGCCCGGAGAGGAACCGACTTCGGCTCCGGAGGCCGGTCGGGCGGGGGCCCGACCCGCAGCCGCAGCCCAGGCGCGCCCCACAGGAAGGCGAGCTCCGCCGCGACCTCGCTCCCGTCCCCCCGGACCACGGTCACGCCGGCCACCGCCTCCGGCGGGATCCCCGGATCCGGCGCGAGGATCCCCTCCGCCCCGAGGTCCACCCCCGGCAGCCGGAGCGGCCTCCCCTCGCGCCGCGCCGCGGCGACGCGGTCCTCCGCGAGCGGGGGCAGGTAGTACGGCGCCAGCCGGGGCTCCGCGAACGGCCCAGGCGGGCGGAGCCGGATCCTCACCTCGACGCAGTGGCGCCGGCCCGCCTCGAGCACGGCGCGACGAACGGCGGCGCCCGGGTCCTCCTGTCCCGCCGCGAACGCGGCGGTGAGGGAGAACCCCGCGAGCGCCAGCGCGGCTCTACTTCCCCGCATCCGTGTCGTTCCCGTCGTGGTACTCGATCGGGAGATACCGCGTGAGGCCGCGCCTCAGGACCTGGAGGAGGGCCGCCCTCTCCCCCTCGGGCCGGGAGGCCGCCCGCCGGTAGGCCTCGCGGAAGGCAGCGAGGTCCGGGATGGGCTGGCCGTCGAGCGAGACCACGATGTCGTCCGGTGCGACGCCGGCGCGCGACGCCGGGCCCCCCTCGCGGACGCCTTTCACCAGGGCTCCCGTCCTCGCGTAGAGAGTGATCCAGTCCGGGGAGAGGCGCGTGATCGCGGCGACCGTCAGCTCGAACGCGGGGGCTTGCTCGGGCTCGCCCTCGGGGTCGTCGCGCGGGAGCGGCGTGGCCGAGAGGCGGAGGGTCTCGGCCCCCCGGCGGACGGCGAGATCGGCCGCACGACCCGGGGCGAGCGCCGCGATCGCTCGACGCACCGCGGGCAGCTCGTGGGGCTCCCGCGCGGAGACCGGGGCGCCCGCGACCGCGAGCAGGAGGTCCCCCGCGCGGAAACCGGCCGCCTCGGCCGGCGACCCGGCACCGACCCCGCCCACGAGGACACCGCTCGCGCCCGCGTAGCGGGGGCTCCGGGCGACGTCGCGGAGCGGCTGGAGGAGCAGCCCCAGGTACGACCGCCTCACCTTCCCGCCGCGCCGCAGCTCCTCGAGCACGGGGCGCACCGTCTCCGACGGGAGCGAGAAGCCGACCGCCTCGCCCCCGAAGTCCTTGAGCGTGTTCACCCCCACGACCTCGCCCTCGACGTTTACGAGGGGGCCGCCCGAGTTCCCGGGGTTGATGGCGGCGTCGGTCTGGAGCCAGAGAGTGAAGGGGCTCTCCGGCAGCTCGCGGTCGAGCGCCGAGATGACGCCCATCGAGAGCGAGCGCGAGAGCCCGAGCGGCGCCCCGAGAGCCATGACGAAGTCGCCCACCCGGAGCTTCGACGAGTCGCCGAACGCCGCGACGGGGAGCGGCGGAGCGCCCGCCGGCCGGTCGAGCCTGAGGAGCGCCAGGTCCGTCTCGGGGTCCAGGCCCACGACCTTCGCGGGGCACTCGGTCCGGTCGGAGAACACGCAGAGGATGCGCTCGCTCCGCTCGGCGACGTGGTTGTTCGTGAGCACCTCGCCGGACGGCGAGACCAGGATCCCGCTCCCCACGATCTCCTCGGCCGCCCGGACCCCCTGGTCGAAGTAAACTTGAGACGCGCGGATGAAGACGAGCGACGGGAGGACCCGCGCCTGGGCCCGGACGACGCGGGCCTGAAAGGCGTCGTCCGCCTGCGGCGCGGGGACGGGGGCGGGGTCCTGGGCGGCGGCGGGGAGGGCCCCGAGAGCCGCGACGACGGCCAGGGCGCGACGCACGGCGCGGAGGATAGGACGAGGCCCCGGAGGCGGCAACCCGGGCTCGGGAGCGGGGGTGGACCCGGCAGCATGGATTCCCCGGCGCCGGGACATGAGAATGGCGGGATGCGGAGGCTCCTCGTGAACGACTTCCTGCTCATCGCCGGGCTCATCGGGGCGTGGCTCCTGCTCCAGCTCGTGATCCTGCCGCGTCTCGGCGTGAGCACCTGAATGGCCAAGTCGTGCGCCGGGGACCGGCGCCAGGCCGAAACGGCGGCCCCTCCGAGGAGCCCCTGATGGGGCTGATCCCGCCGGCCGATGCGGGGAGGCTCCGGCAACTCCTCGTCGAGAAGCTCCCGAAGCCGGTCAAGCTCGTCGCGTTCCTCCGCGAGCGCTCGCCGCTCGTCCTCCCGGGACGTGAGGAGGACCCCGCGGGCGAGTCGTCCGAGGCCGTGAAGTCTCTCCTCACGGAACTCGCGGGGCTCTCCGACCGGATCTCCGTCGAGACGCACGACCTCGACCGGGACGCCGACCTCGCCCGGGGGCGGGGGGTGGAGCGGGCCCCGGCGATCCTCGTGGGCGGCGACGACGCGCGCGTGCGCTACTACGGCTTCCCGGGAGGCCACGAGTTCATGGCCTTCCTCGCCGACCTCGCCGACGCCTCGGCCGGGACCACGGCGCTCAAGCCCGAGACGAAGACGGCGCTCGCGGGCCTCGCCTCCGACGTCAGGCTCCTCGTCTTCGTCACCCCGACCTGACCCTACTGCCCCGGGGCGGTCCGCCTCGCCCACCAGATGGCCCTCGAGAGCCCGCGAGTCCGCGCCGACTGCATCGAGGCGAACGAGTTCCCCGATCTGTCGCAGCAGCACGAGGTCATGGCGGTCCCGAGGACCGTCGCGATCGCCGCGGGGGACGGGAAGGACAAGGACGGGCCCCGCGTCCTCGAAGGCGCCGTGCCGGAGAAGGTGTTCCTGGACTTCGTCCTCGAGGCGGGGGCGAGGCCAGAGTGAAAGAAGGAGCGGGAGAGCCCCTCGGCCCTCCCGCCCCCTCGGATGCGCCCGGTCGGACGCGTCCACCGACTACCCCGCCGCCGCCCAGAGGTTCCCGTCGCCGGACGTGAGGCCGGCCGCCGCGAGCCCCATCCCGGAGTCGAGGTTCCCCGGGTTCGGGCCGTTCGCGTCGAGCGCCTCGGCGCCGGTCGTCGGCTGGGTCCCCGCCCCGTTGTAGCCGACCGCGGTGCCCATGGTGGCGTACACCTCCCCCTGGTGGCCCGCGGCGAAGGCCCGGTTCCCCGTGTTCCCGCGCTGCGAGGGCCAGGCATAGCAGATCCAGCGGACCTCCTGGACGTCGGCGTCGGCCGCGATGCCGCCGCCGGCCGCGGCCTGCGCCTCCCCGGACGCGGTGCCTCCTCCCGTCGGGAGGAAGACCCGGAAGTAGTAGCCTTGCTTCGTCCCGCGTCCCCCCGGGTCCTTCACGCCGAGGCTCGTGGCGATGAACGGCGCGTTCGCGACCGGCGTGCCCGGATTCCCCCCGACTCCTCGCGGGGCGTCCACGCCCGCCAGTTCCCCGAGCCAGCCGTACTCGCCGACCCCGTCCGAGTCCTGGTCCGAGAAGACCTGCTGCTTGAACTGCTCCTGCGACGTCGTGAGGCTCCGCAGGGTCCCGATCGCCGCCGACTCCTGCGCCCCCATCCTCGACCGGATCAGCCCCGGGATCGCGATCGCCGCGATGATGGCGATGATCGCGACCACGATCATCAACTCGATCAGCGTGAAGCCCGACTTCCGAGCGCGCATGGCGCACCTCCTCGCCGGCCGCCTCGGCGGTCCGGCCCTTTCCGACCCGCGCCCCGCGACGCGCGGGACGCCGTGAAGGGGAGAGCAAGGACCGTTCCGGAGCGCGCCGCGGACGCCCCGCGTCACCCTTCCGGCCCGCCCCCGGGAATCCCCCGTGGGGACCGGGGGGATTCGCTGCCGCGGAGCGACACGTCCGCGACGCGCGCTGTCAGCGACGCCCCGGGGCGCCGTCCCCCGTCATCCGCGACGCGCCGCGGCGGATGTTCGCGCGCGGACCGTCCGCGGAGCTACCGGTCCCCCGGCGACCCGTCCGGGCGGAGGGCCTCCTCGCACCGGGCGAGCACCCGGCGCAGCCCGGCGCTCCGCGGGTCGTCGGGCGCGAGCCGGAGCACTTCCCGGAACTCCGCCACGGCGCCGGCGAGATCGCCCATGTCCATCAGGACGAAGCCGCGGTTCGCGTGGAAGGTCTCGTCGTCCGGGTGCCCCCGAAGCCCCTCCTCGAAGTCGTCGAGAGCGCCCCGGAGGTCTCCCTGGCCCCGGCGCAGGGAGCCTCGGACGGTCAGCGCCTCCAGGAACCCGGGACGGGCCCGCAGCGCCGCGTCGGCGTCCGCCAGGGCCCCCGGGATGTCCCCGATCTTCTGCCGGCACCGGGCCCGGTTCGTGAGCGCCTCTGGGGAATCGGGCTCGAGGCGGAGAGCCTCGTCGTAGTCGGCGATGGCCGCCTGCGTCTCTCCGAGGAGCTCGCGCGCGCTCCCGCGGTTCAAGAAGGCGGCGGAGAACCCGGGTTCTATGCGGAGCGCCTCGTCGCAATCCGCGATGGCCCCGGCCTGGTCGCCGAGCTGGCTGCGCGCGATGGCGCGGTTGTTCAGGGTGCTCGCCCTCCCGGGCTCGAGGGCCAGGGCGGCGGCGTAGTCCTCGAGGGCGCCGCTCGGATCGCCTGCGAGCTGGCGGGCGTGACCCCGCTCGGAGAGGATCCACGGCAGCCTCGGGCCGGCATCCAGGGCGGCGGTGAACTCGCGCACGGCGAGGTCCTGCTGCTCCGGCCGGCCCGTCCCCTCGTGATGGTGGAGCAGGCCCGCGACGGCGCGGGACTCCCAGCCGCCCCCGGCCGCCTCGAGCGAGCGCTCCCCGTCCTCCCAGCGGTCCCCCTCGAAGGCGAGGATGGCGCGCGCCAGGGCGGCGCCCGCCCCGGAGCCCCCGCGCGTGGCCGCCCGGAGGTCCTCCCCGGGGTCCCCGAGGCGCTTCTCCCCCGTCTGTCGCCCGAACCACCGGGCGAGCCCGCGCCCGAGGCGCGCGCGCGGGTCGTCCGGCCCCTCCGCGAGGAGGCGCCCGTACGCGTCCTCGGCCTCCCTCCAGAATCCGGCCTCCCGGAGGCAGTCGGCCCGCTCGAGGCGGAGCGCCCGGTCCTCCGGTCGGATCGAGAGGACCTCGCCCAACGCCGCCGCCGACGCCGCCGGGTCGCGGCGACGGAGCGCGCGGGCCCGCTCGAGGACCTGGCGCGCGGGGTCTTCGGCTGCCGGGGGCGCGGGCTCGGGCCTCCTCGGCGGCGCGGGCCAGAGGGCCGCCGTCGCCCACGCCGCCCCCGCCGCGAGGAGGGCGGCGGCCAGGGCCGCGCGGCGCCGGGTCCCCGGCATCCGCGCGCGGGGCCGTCTCCCCGCGAGCATTCGATCGAGGTCGCTCCGGAGCGCGCCCGCCTCGGGATAGCGGACCGCCGGGGACTTCGCGAGCGAGACCCGGAGGATCCGCTCGAGACTTCGGGGGACCTCCGGCCGGAGACCCCGCACGGGTCGCGGGTCGCGCGTGAGGATCCCGCCGATCACCGCGGCCGTCGTCTCCCCCTCCCACGGCGGTCGGCCCGCCAGCATCTCGTAGAGGACGCAGCCGAGGCTCCAGACGTCCGTCGCGGGCCTGAGGGCGGAGGCCTCTCCGCGCGCCTGCTCGGGGCTCATGTAGGCCGGGGTGCCCAGCGCCTGGCCGGTGCGGGTGAGCTTCGAGCCCGTCGCGACGGACTTCGCGAGCCCGAAGTCGGTCAGGGAGGCCCGGCCCCCCTCCCCCTCCCGCTCCCGCTCCCGTGCCTCGCCGCCGACGGGCACCCGTTCCCGTCCCTTCACTACCCCACCGCCGAGGAGGCCGCCGCCGGGAGCCCCACGCGGTAGGCGTCGCGCGGGAGGTACGCGTCGAAGACCGCAGCCGGGACGCGCATCAAGAGGCGGCCGAGGACGGGGGTGAGCTCGACGGCATCCCCGGAGAGCCTGACGATCCCGTCGCCCTCGAGTTCCCGGAGCCGCCCGATCTCGTCCGCGAAGCGCTCGTCGAACCGGATGCCGTGCCGCGCCTCGATCGCGCGCTTCCCGACCCGCGCCTCGCCATAGAGCGCCTGCAGCACGTCCTGCCGGAGCCGGTCGTCGGGAGAGAGGTCCATCCCGCGGACGACCGGGACATCGCCGCGCCCGACCGCCGCCGCCCACGCGCCGGGCTCGTGCTCGTCCTGGAAGAAGGCGTCGGGCAGCAGGCTGATCGCGCTCGGGCCGATCCCGAGGACGTCGAGCGAGCGGCCCGTCGTCATCCCTTGGAAGCTCCGGCGCACGGTCCCCTCGCCCGCGGCCCTCGCGAGCGGCTCCTCGGGCAGGGCGAAGTGGTCGAGCCCCACAAAGACGTACCCCGCCTCCTCGAACCGGTCGCGGGCGTCGAGGAACATCTCGAGGGTCGCGTCGGGCCCCGGGAGGTCGCGCGGCGCGAAGACGTTCTGCCACTTGAACATCTCCGGGATCACCGCAAGCCGGTAGAAAGCGACCCGGTCGGGGCGGAGCGCCGTCGCCCGATCGAGGGTCTGGCGCATCGATTCCGGCGTCTGGAATGGGAGGCCGTAGATGAGATCCATGTTCACCGACGGGATCCCCTCGGCGCGGAGCAGGGCCACGAAGTCCCGCACCTGCTCGAAGGGCTGGGTCCGGTTCACGGCATTCTGGACCGCCGGGTCGAAGTCCTGGACGCCGAGGGAGACGCGGTTCAGGCCATGGCGGCGGAGGAGCCGGATCTGCGCGGCGCTCGTGATCCGCGGGTCCACCTCGACCGCCACCTCGGCGTCGGGCGCGACCCGGAACGTCCCCCGGATCGCCCCGAGGAGTCGGTCCAGGTCCCGCTCGTCGAGGTAGGTCGGGCTCCCGCCGCCGAGGTGGACCTGGCGGACCTCGCGGCGGAGGTCGAGCTGCGGGGCGCGCATCCGGATCTCCGCGAGGAGCGCCTCGACGAGGGCCTCGGCCTGCCGGCGCCAGATCCCGTCCGGGCGCTTCGGGACGATCGTCTTGTTGCAAGCGCAGAAGTAGCAGAGCTTCTCGCAGTAGGGGACGTGGAGGTAGATCGAGAGGGGGTTCCCCGAGGCGTCGCTCCGCGCGAGCGCCGCCGCGCTCGCCGCGGCGCCGTAGTCCTCGCGCCAGTGGGGGACCGCCGGGTAGGACGTGTGCCGGGGGAGCCGCAGCCCCGCGTAGCGGCGGTAGGTCTCGCGCTCCGCGGGGCGGAGCCTCTCCGGCGCCGGCGAGACGGTCCGCTTCACGGTCCTTATGATGCCGGACCCGGGGGGAGGCGGGGAAGGGCCGTGCCCATCCTTCGACAGGAGTCCGGAAAGGGAGCGGGACGCAAGTTCAAGCTCGGCGCGAAGCCGGTCCTCTTCGGTCGCGCGCCCGAGTGCAAGATCCCGCTCGACGACAAGAGGGCTTCGCGCCAGCACGCGCGGTTGTCGCTCGAGGGGGGCGAGTACGTCCTCGAGGACCTCCAGTCGTCGAACGGGACGCGCGTGAACGGGGGCAAGATCGCCCGCGTCACGCTCCGCAACGGCGACATCTTCTCGATCGGGGAGACGAGCTTCCGCTACGTGGTCGAGGAGACGACGAAGCCGACGGAGAGGATCCCGGTCGTCACGGAGGCGGAAGCGGCCGCCGCGGCGCCGCCGGCGCCCGTCGTCCCGCCCGCCCCCGTCGCCTCGCTCGCGCCGGCGCCCCCCGCGGAACCTCCCCCGCCCCCGCCCCCGCCCCAGGAGCCACCCCCGATTCCCGCCCCCGTGCCCCAGCCGGAGCCGGTGGCCCCGCCCGAGGCCGAACCTCCGCCCGCGCCCCCGCCGGCGCCCGAGCCCGCGCCAGCAGCGCCCCCGCGCGCCGCGGAGCCTCCCCCGACCCCGGCCCCGCCCGAACCCGAACCTCC
>JAKEIC010000205.1 GCA_022614695.1 Planctomycetales bacterium
AAGCAAAGGCTGTTAGCTGATTTAGAACGCTGGAAGGGCGATGGTGCGCGCCTTCACGCCGAGAATCAACAAAACCGCCAGCAACTCGGGGAGGCAAAGAGTCGCCGGCGTGTCCGAGGCCGGCTTGAAGACGACGCTGTTCCCGCAGAGCAGCGCCGGGAAGATCTTCCACGTGGGGATCGCCATCGGGAAGTTCCAAGGCGTCACGACGGCGCAGACCCCGACCGGGCGGCGGACGCACATCGCGAACTTGCTCGGGAGTTCCGAGGGCGTCGTCTCGCCATAGAGCCGCCGCCCCTCGCCGGCCATGTAGTAGGCCGTGTCCACGCCCTCCTGGACGTCCCCGCGAGTCTCGGCGAGGACCTTTCCCATCTCGCGCGTCATGAGGCGGGCGATCTCCTCCTTGCGGCGCGCGAGAATCTCGCCCACGCGGAAGAGCACCTCGGCCCGCTTCGGGGCCGGGACCCGGGACCAGCGCGGGAAGGCTCTCGCGGCGGCCCCCACGGCCCGGTCCACGTCCTTCCCGCCCGATGCGGGGAAGACGCCGACCACCTCGTCCCAATGCGCCGGGTTCCGGTCCTCGAAGGTGCCCCCCTCGGCGGCGGGGACCCACTCGCCCCCGATGAAGTTCCGGTAGGTCTCGACCTTCGCCTGCGGCAGAGCGTGTTTGGCCTCCCTCGTCGCGGCGGACTTCGGCGGCATGGGATCCTCCCTCCCTGATGCTACGCGCCTGATGCTACGCGCCCGACGCTACGCCCGCGATGCTATGCGCGCGCCGGGACCGCGGCAACCGCGCGAACCGGCGGGATATGATCCGGGGCGTGGAGAGGGGGATGCTCCTCGCAGGAGGGAATGCCCCGGGTCCCGAGTCCCGGGTCCCGGGTTCGGGGGAGCCGGGCCGGGCCAGCCAACCCGGGACCATGGCCCCAGGGCCCGGGATAACCAGCGCCTTCCTCACCGACTTCGGCCTCGCCAAGTCCGTCGCGACGGGCTCTCGCCTCACCCGCACGGGCCAGGCGCTCGGCACCCCGGCCTACATGGCCCCCGAGCAGGCCCGGGGCGAGATCGCCGCCCTCACCTCCGCGACCGACGTCTGGTCCCTCGGCTGCGTCCTCTACGAGATGCTGGCCGGGAGGCCGGCGTTCGGCGGCTCGGACGCGGGAGCCCCGATGACCCCGGCGGCGGTGGTCTGGGAGATCCTCGCGCGCGATCCCCTGCCGATCCGCCGGCGTCGGCCCGACGCGCCGCGCGGCCTCGAGAAGCTGCTGCGCGCTTGCCTGGAGAAGCGGCCGGCGCGCCGTCCCTCGGACGCCGCGGCCCTCCGCGACGACTGCGAACGCCTCCTCCGCGGCGAGGCGCCGCTTGCGCGTGTCCGTCGGGGATGGCGGGGCCCCTCGGTCGTCGCCGCGGGGGTGGCGCTGGCCGCAGCGGGCGCGGCCCTCCTGCCGCCCCGCGCCTTGCCGGAGGCGGCCGCCCCGCCGGCGCCTGCGCGCGCCGAGGCCGAGGCGATCGCCGCGCGGGCTCGCGGTCTCCGGGACCAGGACCCGAGCGACTCCGCCCGCCTGCTCGGCCTCGCGCTCGAGGGCGAGCCGGGAAGGCACGACTGGCGACTCGAGGCGGGACTCCTCCTCTGGGCGGCCGGCCGGGGCGACGAGGCGCGCGCGGAGTGGCGGCGGATCCCGGCTAGCGCCCCCGAGGCTGCGAGGGCGCGCTTCTACGCCGGGCTCGAGGCCCTCTTCCGGCGGGAGGAAGCGGCGGCCGCCGCGGATCTCTCGACGGCCGCCCGCGGAGGCGGTCGCGAGGAGAGGCTCGCGCGCGCCGCCCTTCACGTGATCGCCCACAGCTGGGCCGAGGCGCGAGCCGCCCTCGAAGGGGAAGCCGGCTGGGAGGCCTCCTTCCTGCGAGGCCACGTCGAGGGGACGGACCCCGCCGGGGACCTGACCAAGGCTCTCGCGGAGTACGACCGCGGGCTGCGGGACGGGATTCCGTTCGAGTGGGTCTTCCTTCGCCGTGGCAACGCCCGGCAGGCCCTCGGAGACCCCCGCGGGGCGATCGAGGACTACGACGCGGCCCACCGCCTGCGGCCGGAGCACCCGACCAGTCTCTACAACCGCGGGAACGCCCGGAGGGCCCTGGGCGACCTGCGAGGCGCTCTCCGGGACTACGACGCCGCGATCCAGCTCTGGCCCCAGTACGCCGACGCCCTCGTGAACCGCGCGGCCGTCCGGCACCCGCTCGGCGACATCCCGGGAGCCCTCGCCGACCTCGACCAGGTGCTCCGGATCGAGCCCGGCGACCCCGACGCCCTCTCGGGCCGGGGCGCCCTGCGCTCCCTCCTGGGCGACCCCGAGGGAGCCCTCCGGGACATCGAGGCCGCTCTCGAGGCGCGGCCGGGCGATCCCGATGTCCTGATAAACCGCGCCTTCGTGCGGGAGAGTCTCGGCGACCTGCCCGGCGCCCTCGAGGACTACGACGCGGCCCTCCGGGCGCGACCCGGGGACCCGCAGATCCTCCAGAGCCGTGGCTCCGCGCGGCGCGCTGCGGGAGACGCGCGCGGCGCGCTCGAGGACCAGGAGGCCGCGCTCCGCGCCCGGCCGGACGACGCCGGCATCCTCTCCGACCGCGGCGCCGCCCGCTCGTCCCTCGGGGACCTCCGGGGGGCGATCGCGGACTACGACGCCGCGCTCCTGCGCCAGCCGGACAACTTCAAGGCCCTGAACAACCGCGCCCTGGCCCGGAGGAAGCTCGGCGACCTCCGGGGAGCCCTCGCGGACCTCGAGGCCGCCGTCCGGATCCGTGCGAACTACGCCGAGGGGCTCGCGAACTTGGGCCTCGTCCGCCTGGAGCTCGGGGACTCTCCCGGCGCCGTCGCGGCGTGCCGGGAGTACTTGCGGCTCGCGCCCCCGGGCCATCGGCGCACCGAGGAGGTGCGGCGGCGGCTCGTCGAGTGCGAGGCGGCCGGACGCTGAGCGAGCGTCCTCACCGGCGCGACCCACGCCCGCGGAAGCCCTGGGGCCGAACCCTGGGCGGGTCGCCGGGAGGGTTCACGGCGAGGCCCTGGAGGTGGACGTCCCGGGCGAGGCCCAGGACGAGGTCCCCGGAAGACGGGCCCTCCGGGAGGAGGACGATCCAGGGCCGGGCGGCTCCCCGGGGCAGGAACGTGACGCACCCGGGCGCGTCCGCGTGAAGCGTTCCCTCCGCCTCGAGCCGGATCTCCGCCGGCCGGAACCCGGCGCGCCGCACGGCCTCGTGGAGCGCCGCCGGCGACGGCCCGGCCGCGGGATCGAGAAGCAGCTCCGTCTCGCCCGAGTCGGGGTCGAGCGAGAGGACGCGCGTCCCCGGTAGCTGCGCGAGCGCCGCCCGCGCGCCGCGCTCTCAGGACGGTCAGTCTATGCCCGTCAGGAGAAGCGTCGCGCCAATCGGAGGGCCGGGCGGCGCCGCAGCGCAGGCGTGGAACGCGCTCGCGAGGGCAGCGGTGAGGGCGATCCTCCTCACGGCCGGAGCATCTTGAACGCGTGCACCCAGTCGTTCTTCACGAACCCCGGGATGCACCAGAGCATCGCGAGCGGCTCGATGGCGCGCGCCGCCTCCGGCCCGCCCAGGTCCTCCGATTCCCAACCGAACTCGGCGAGGAGCGCCTGCGCCTCGGCCTTCGCCTTCGCGTTCGCGCCGCAGAGGAACATCGTCGGCTTCCCCCCCGGAAGCGCCGGGTCCACCATGAGGGCGCTCCCGACGCACGAGAAGCACTTCACGAAGTTCGCCCTCGGCGCGGCCTTCTGCGACCGCTCCATCAGCGACTCGTTCGGGCCCGTGAAGTACTGGAGGACCCCGTTCACCGGTGGCGCATCGGCGATCGGGTTCGTCGTGTCGAGGACGGTCTTCCCGGCGAGGTTCTCGGGCCCCGCAAGCTTCACCGCCGACTCCGCTGCGGTCCCCTTCACGGCCAGCACGACGAGCGGGCCGAACCTGGCGGTGGCGGCGAAGTCCCCCGCGCTCGCCTTCGCTCCCGACTTCCTCTTCCAGTCGGCGAGCTTCCCGGGCTCCCGCGACCCGCGCATCACCTCCCAGCCGTGCCTCAGGAACCCGTCGGCGAGAGCCTCGCAGACGCTGCCCGTGCCGATGACGCCGACCTTCCTCGGGGCCATACGCTCCTCCTTCATCCCTTCCCGAGCGCCGCCCGCGCGGCGGCGTCGAGCGCCTTCGCCGCGATCCCCTCGAGCGCCGCGCCCTGGGCCGCCTGGGGGTCCCGGGTCCGCCGCAACTCCGCGAGGAGCCTCGGGATCGCCGTCCGGAGCTTCTCGTCGCTCGCCGCCCGCAGCCCGAGCGCGATCCCGAGGGCGTAGGCCGCGAAGTCCTGGCGGCTCGGCCCGAACTTCGCGCGGGGCGCCTCGAGCACGCTTTCGACAGGCGGCCACGGGTCCTTGCGGGCGTTCCCGCGGATCCAGGGCGCGAGCGGCGAGGACTTGAGGTCCGGAACGGCCTTCCCGCCCGCGACCTTCGCCGCGCGCGCCGCCTCCCGGAGCGCCGCCTCGACCCACGGCGGGAGGCCCCGCGGCGTCCCGAGCCACGCGTCCAGGTAGGCGAGGAGGACCGCCTCGCAGCGGCTCCCGAGCGGCCGGCCGCCGCCCGCCGTCGGGGCGGCGTTCACCAGGACCACGCGCCCCTCCGGCACGTAGACCGCCGCGGGCGCGTCGGCTTCGGTGGTCCGCGCGACCTTCCTCACGCGCGACGAGTCGGGGAAGACGTGGACGGCGATCTTCCTCTCCGGCGCGGGGCCTCCCGTGAGGTCGCGCGCGAGTGCGAGCGCGGCCGCGACCTCGTCCTTCAGGGCCTTGAGGGCTTTCGGCGGGATCGCCTTCGAGGGAGCGTGGAACACAAGGTCCCCCTCCTCGCTCGGCTCGGCCCCCGCCGGCGGGGCGAGCCGGTCGTCGGAAACCGCCGTGACCCGGAACGAGGCGAGGACCTCGCGGGTGATCTTCCGCCACTGGGAGGTCCTCTCCAGCGTGAAGCCGAACCCCACCATGACGTGCCGCCCGGCCGTCTCGTAGAAGAAGTCCAGGGACCCCATCCGGTCCTTCTCCCGCCGGGACTCGAGGACCAGGGAGGCGCCCGTCGCCCAGTCGTCCCGCCTCTCCGAGACGACCTCGAACCCGTCCCCCCCCTCCCCCATCTTCACCGTGGTCACGAACGAGGCGAGGTCCTCGCCCTCGTCCGCGCGGCCGACGTGGAGGGACCCGGTGTTCCCGTCCGGAAGTTCGAGGAGCCAGACGAGCTTGAGCCATCCCTGCGGGTCCTTCTTCTTCGCGGCCTTGGGGATCCGGATCTCGATCCCCAGCTCCTCGTCGCGGACGGGGTCTCCGAGGGGCACGTCCACGAGCCTCGGCGAGCGCTTCTTCGCGGGGCCCTCGATCTTCGACGACCGGGCGAACTCCTCGATGAACTCGAGCCACGGCGCCTCCTCCTCCGTGAGATACGAGAACAGGAGCCCGACGCCCGCGTGCGGGGTCTTGAAGAAGAGCGCGGCCCTGGAGTCTTCGCCCTTGCGGAACCGGAGCGTCGCGGCCGCGCCGGTCCGGGCGTCGGGCTCCCGGCGGTCCTCGACGAGCGGGTAGCCCATGCCCTTGTACGCCTCCAGGGCCGTGCCGAGGAACTGCTCCCACGTCTCCTCGGGTTCCGACGCCGCGACCGCGATGACGCAGCCTCCGCCGTTCGGCACGAGGCAGCGGTACTCCAGGACGACCCACGTCCCGGCCGGCGGGACCTCCTTCACCCCGCCCGGGACGGGGATCTCGAGCCGGAGTTCCTCCAGACGGCGCCGCCCGCCCCCATCGAGGACCGGGACGACCCCATCGGCCGGGACTCCGGTGACTTTGAAGCTCGCCGCCACCGCCTCGGCGATCGGCGCGAAGGCCGACTCCTCGGCCGCGGGGAAGCGCGTCCCGAGGACCCACGTGCGGCCGTGGCGGCGGATCAGCCGCACGGTCCGGAGAGCCCCCTCCTTCGGGTGGCGGAACCGGAGAACCCGGTCCGCTCCCGCGGCCGTCTCGCCCTCGTCGGTCCAGCCCGCGCTCCCGAGCTCCTTCCGCCACTCGGTGGTGAGCCCCGCGAGCGTCGTCCGCGGCCCCGCGAGCCCCGCCTCGATCCGGGCCGCCCCCCCGCCCGGAAGCGGGACCGAGAAGGCGTACCGCATCCAGGCCCCGGCGAGGGGTTCGAGCTTCGCGAGGCGCGCGACGCGGAACTCGAAGCACGTGACCGCGTCGCGGACCGGCGGGCCCAGCTCGACCGGGGCGGGCTCCTGGGCCAGGGCGATGGGGCCGAGGAGGAGCAGGAGGAGGACGGCCGGGGACCGGGGCCCCATGAGGACCCGAGTCTATCGCTATGATCGGCTCCCGTGCGGATCGGACCGTCCGAGTTCCACGAGCCGATCGGCCGCGCCGGCGTCGCCAACGTCCACGGTACGCGCCACGTCGAACCCCTTGCCTTCCTCACCGACTTCGGTCTCGCGAAGTCCATCGCCACCGGCTCGAAGCTCACCCGCACGGGCGTCGCGCTGGGGACGCCCTCCTACATGTCCCCCGAGCAGGCGTGTGGCGAGGCCTCCGCGCTCACGCCCGCGACCGACGTTTGGTCCCTCGGCGTGGTCCTCTACGAGATGCTCGCGGGACGGCCGCCCTGGCGCTCGGACACCGCGGCGGGTGTCGTCGGGAAGGTCCTCCTCGAGGACCCGCCCCCGCTCGCGAGCGTGGGGCCGCCGCCGCCCGCCCCGGTCGAGCGCGTCGTCATTGCGTGCCTCGGGAAGCGCGCCGCGGGCCGCTACCCAGACGCCGCCGCCCTCCGTCTCGATTTCGCGCGCCTGCTCCGGGGGGAGAGGCCCCGGACGAGGCCCCCGCGTCGGCCAGGGCTCCGGGCCCTCGCCGCCGCGGCGGCCCTCGGGACGGGGCTCGCCTTCGCGGTGGGCCTCGGCCGGGGGACCCGCGTGGTGCCGGGGTCCCTCGCCGGCGACCAGGCGACCTCGGAGTCCGAGGCCCGCGCGCAGCGGGCCCGGGCGATCCGATCCTCCGATCCACTCCAGGCGGAGGAGCTACTCGCGGGGGCCCTCTCGATGGAGCCCGCGCGGCACGACTGGCGGCTGGAGCGGGGCCTGCTTCTCTGGGCGCTCGGGCGCTCGGACCGGGCGCTCGCCGAGTGGTCCCGCGTGCCCGACGGCGCTCCCGAGGCCACCCGGGCGCGCCTCTTCTCCGGTCTCGAGGCGATGTTCCGCCTCGAGGGGACCGCGGCCCGCGCCCGTCTCCAGGTCCTCGAGTCCCACCCCGGTCCTGAAGGCTGTGTCGCCCGCGGGGCCCTCGCGGCGATCGGCGGGGACTGGCCCGCGGCCCGAGCCTCCCTCGCCGATCTCGCGGGCTGGGAGGCGGCGCTGCTCCGCGCCTACGTCGAGACACAGGGGCCGACGCGGGATGCGGCCGCGGCCGTCCGCGAGTACACGACCGCCCTCGACCAGGGGATCGCATTCGCCTGGGCCCTCACGAACCGCGCTCTCGCCCTCCGGCGGCTCGGTGACGACGCAGCGGCCCTCGCCGACTTCGACGCGGCGATCCGGCTCGTGCCCGATCACACCGAGGCCCGGAACGGACGGGGCAACCTCCGCGCCGTCCGAGAGGACTTCGGCGGGGCCCTCGAGGACTACGATGTCGCGATCCGGTCCGCGCCGGACTCCTTCCGGCCCCTCCACAACCGGGCTCGACTCCACTCCGACCGCGGCGACCTGCGCGCGGCGCTCGCGGACCTGGACGAGGCCGTCCAGCTCGGGCCCGAGGAGTCGAAGGTCTGGCAGGCACGAGGGGACACGCGCCGTCGGGCCGGCGATCTCCGCGGCGCGCTCGAGGACTACGACGTCGCGATCCGGCTGGCGCCCGACGAGATCCCCCTGCTGACGGGTCGCGCGGCGATCCGCCGGGACGCGGGCGATCCCGCGGGGTCTCTCGAGGACTGCGAGAGAGTCCTCCGCCTCCGGCCGGACGATCCCCGGGGGCTGATGGACAGGGGGCTGAGCCATCAGCTCCTCGGGGACCTCGACGCAGCCCTCCAGGACTTCGAGGCCTCACTCCGTCTCCGCCCCGACTACGCCGAGGCCCTCACGAACCGGGGCACGATCCGGGTCCTGCGGGCGGACCTCTCGGGCGCGATCGCCGACTTCGACCGGTCCCTCCGGCTCCTCCCCGGCAACGCGGAGACGCTCGGGAACCGGGGCGAGGCGAAGCGCCGGCTCGGGGACCTCGCGGGAGCGAGGGCGGATCTCGAAGGGGCGATCCGGATGAGGCCCGAGAACCCGCTCCCTCACGCGAACCGGGGCCTCCTCTGCCGCCACCTCGGTGAGTGGCGCGAGGCAGCCGTTTCGTTCCGCGAATTCCTGCGACTCGCCCCCGGACACCCGGAGGCCGCACGGATCGAGAGGTACCTCCGGGACGTCGAGGAGAAGGCCCGCGCGGAGCGCTGACCCCTCCCGCCCTACCCGACCGGCGTCGGCTCCTCGCGGGGGACCCGGGACGCGCCGGGGGCGCCGGGACCGACGGACAAGCGGCTCGCGACCACGCGGGCGTACTGGTCCACGCCGACGGACCGCAGGAACTCCCGCGCCCGGTCCGACGGCACGACGAGCGTGAGGGTCCCCCCCTCGGCGAGCAGCATCTCGAAGGCGTCGGTCATCCATAGCGTGTGCTCGTGGGCGAGGCGGCCGACCGGGCCGAGGTCCACGATGGCGTCGCGCAGGCCGGCGGCGAGCCCCGAGGCGAGGAGGTCCAGGACCGCGCGCGCGCCCTCGGGGTCGGGGCCGTCCGGGTCGTCCGGCGCGAGCGAGAGGACGAGGCGCCCGCCCGCCTCCTCGATCAGGATCCCTCTACGGGCGAGCGCGCCCCGGCACTCGGGGCAGCGCGGGACGGCGCCGCCGACCCAGTCCACGCCCGCGCCGCAGCCGCGGCACTCGAGCGGCACGGGCTCCCGGCGGGCCGGAGGGGCTCGGCGGACCGGGACGAGCCCCCGCCGGACGAGGATCTCGCCGAGGGGCGGCGTCTCCTCGCCGCGCGCGCGGGCCGCCTCCTGCTCGGCGAGACATGCGGCGACCGCCTCGTCGGGGACGCGATCCTCGGCGAGGGCGCGCGTGACGATCACCGAGGTCTCGTCGCCGGCGGCGAACCGTGGCTCGCGGCCCTCGAGCAGCGCGGCGAGGTCGTCCGCGAGCGCCGCCGCCGACTGGTAGCGCGACTCGGGCCTCTTCGCGAGGAGCTTCGCCACGACCCGAGCGACGGGGTGCGGGACGTCGGGGTTCGTGCGGTCCGCGGCGGGCGCCGGCTCGCGCACCTGCTTCTCGAGGAGCCCGAGGGGACCCTCCGCCGAGAAGGGCGGCCTCCCCGTGACCAGGAAGAAGAACGTCGCCCCGAGCGAGTAGAGGTCGCTGCGGGCGTCCGTCACCCCGCCCGTGCACTGCTCGGGGCTCATGAAGGCCGGGGTGCCGAGGACCTGCCCCGTCATCGTGAGGGAGCCGGTCCCGCCCGGATCGGTCGCGAGCCCGAAGTCGGCGATCTTCACGACGCCGTCCCGCGTGAGGAGGAGGTTCCCGGGCTTCACGTCGCGGTGGACGACGCCGTTGCGGTGCGCCGCGTCGAGGCCGAGAGCCGCCTGGCCGACGACCCGCGCCGCGAGCCGCCACGGGAGAGGACCGTTCGCCTCGACCCAGCGGTGGAGGCTCTCCCCCGGGACCAGCTCCATGGCGAGGAAGAAGGCGCCCCCCTCGTGCCCGGCCTCGAGGACCCGGACCACGTTCGGATGCGCGAGCCCGCGGGCCACGCGCCCCTCGCGGAGGAACCGCGCGACGGCCCGGGGCGCCGGCGCGACCCCGGCCCGCAGGACCTTCACGGCCACGTCGCCCGCGCGCGCGATCGGTTCAGGGCCGCCGGCGCCCGCGGCACCCCCCGAGGCCCGGTAGACCTCCCCCGCGCCCCCCGCCCCGAGGAGGTCCGCGAGCCTCCAGGGCCCCAGCCGGAGCCCGTGCAATACTCCGCGCCCCTGCGGCCTCGGCGCCGGCGGACGGAGCGCCGCGGTCTCGGCCGGGGCGATCGAGAAGGGCCGCGAGCCCGTCGGTCCCATCGTGGAAGGCGTCGCGTCGGCCACGGGTCACCTCCGGTGGGCGGGACGGGAGGATCGTAGGCGATGCGCGGCGCGGCCGCCAGCGGCCTACCGCGGCCGCTCGCGGGCGGCGCGGGCCGCCTCGGCGGGCTCGAAGAGCTCCCGGCGGAAGGGCGAGTCGGCCACCTGGACCTGGGTGGGATCGAGGGTCCAACGGGCCCAGGCCGCCTGCTGCTCGGGCGAGAGGACGCGCGCGATCGCGGCCCCGGCCTCGGCCTTCGCCGCCTCGGCCCGCTCGTGGTAGGTCTGGGAGGTGCCTGGGACCACCTCGGTGCGGGCGCGCGCCACGAGCGACCGATACCGGGCACCTTGCTCGGCGGGCGGGAGCGCGAGGATCTCGGTAAGTTCCGCGAAGAAGTCGTGGCCGTCGCGGGTTCGCGTCCGGATGACGTCGAGGACACGCCGCTGCCCCTCCTGGACCTCCCGCTCGACCGAGAGGCGCTGGACCTCGTCGAGACCGAGGGTCTGGACCACCTGGTCGAGAGTGGGATTGCGGTTCTGGCGGAGGCGCTGCGCCTCGAGTTCCGCCGTGACCGCGGCCCGAGCCGCCTCCTCGATCCGGCGACGCACGATCGGGTCGGACGTCGGGTCGGCCGCCGAGCGCCCGGGGGCGGGGTCGGGCCGGCCCGATGAGGAAGCCGACCCCGCCGGGACCTGCGGACCGTCCGCGGCGACCGGTGCCCCGGCGTCCGGCGGCGCCGGGAGCGGGAGCGCGCCGGTCCCCGGGATCCCGTCCGGGAGCGGGAGGGAGGGGAGCCCCGGCGCGGCCCCCGGGCTCGCCGCCCGCGGCCCGAGAGCCGACCGGATCTCCGCGAGATCCCGCTCGACGCGGTCGAGCCGCCCGGCGAGGTCCGGCGCCGCCGCCAGCTCCCCCGGCGCGGTGGCGGGGAGGAGCTGCCGGGCCTCGAGGTCGCGCCGGAGGCGGACCGACTCCAGCGCCGCGTAGCCCGCCGCGGCCGCGGCCACGAATGAGAGCGCGAAGCCCGACGCCGTTAGAGCCCGAGACATGGTTTCCCCCGCGGATGATACACGCGCGGCGCAAGCTAGGATTCACCCCCCGTGCGCCCCTTCCTCGTCGCGCTCTCGTTCCTCACACGGCTGCCAGTGCCTCTCGGGGATGTCCCTGCCGATGAGCTGCCCCGCTCGGTCCCGTTCTTCCCGGTCGTCGGGCTCCTCCTCGGGATCGCGCTCGCCGCCGCGGCGTGGGCCATGCGGGGGGTGGGGCTCTCGCCGACGGTCATCCCGGTGCTCGCGGTCGGGCTGCTCGCCCTGCTCACGGGCGGCCTCCATCTGGACGGGCTCGCCGACTCCTTCGACGCCCTGGGCGGCGGGCGCCGCGACCGCGGGCGCATGCTCGAGATCATGAAGGACCCCCACGTCGGCGCGCACGGGGCCGCCGCGGTCGTGCTCGTACTCCTCGCCAAGGTGGCGGGCGTCGCGGCGGCCGATCCGCGGACGCTCCTCGCCTTCCCGGTCGTCGCGCGTTGGGCCGTGATCGCCCCCGTCGCGCTCTTCCCCGCCGCCCGCCCCGAGGGCCTCGCGGCGAGCTTCCGCGGCGCGATCGGCCCTCTCGACCTTGCCCTCGCGACGGCCCTCGCCGTCGCCGTCCCCGG
>JAKEIC010000206.1 GCA_022614695.1 Planctomycetales bacterium
ATTTCGCTGGGGCGCTTCTCCGAGGGGCCGGAGGCACCTGTACGGAATCCCGGAGTCTAGGGACGCGGTCGGGGAGTGTCAAGGAAATGGGAAGGCGGTGGGGGGCGGGCGTTCACGGTGGGCGGAGGGAGCGCCCTCGCCAGCGCCAGGATCGTCTCGGGCTGGAGGCGCTCGCCGCGCGCACCGGCGGGGGCCCCCGCTGCGGCGAGGGCCGCGGCGGCGGCGGCGCGGGTCGCGAGGCCCGCCACCTCGAGGGCGCGGTCCGCGCGCTTGCGGCGGTAGTCGAAGAGGGCGCGCAGGACGCGGTCCATGAGGGGAGCGGAGGCCACCGCCTCGCGGGCGCCGGGGCGGGGACGCAGCCGCACGACGGACGAGCGGACCTTGGGCGGCGGCCAGAACGCGCCCGGGGCGAGGTGGCGCAGGACCTCGACGTCGGCGAGCAGCGCCACCCGCACCGTGAGCGCCCCGTAGGCCGCGCTCCCCGGCGCGGCCCTGAGCCGGTCGGCCATCTCCCGCTGGATCGTGACGACGACCGCCTCGGGCGGCTCGGGGTGCTCGAGCGCGGCGACGATCGCCTGGGAGGCGGCGCCGTAGGGGAGATTCGCGACGAGGCGCCAGGGCCGGGGCCCGGGGCCCCGCGCGCGGTCGAGCGCGGCCCGGAGCGGCCGCGAGAACCGGCCCCGGCCGTCGAGGGCGTCCGCGGCGACGACCTCGACGCGGTCCCCGAGGTCCCCGAGCGCGATGCGGCAGCCCTCCGCGAGCGCCCGGTCCAGCTCGACCGCGACCACGCGCCCGGCGCGCCCGGCGAGCCGCCGCGTCAGAAGGCCGGTCCCCGGCCCGATCTCGAGCGCGACCTCGCCCGGCCCGAGCCCCGCCGCGTCGGCGATCGAGTCGAGGATCCGGGGGTCCGAGAGGAAGTGCTGGCCCAGGGGCTTCCGCGGCCGGAGCCCGCGGGCGCGTAGCGTGTCGGAGAGGCCCACGATGCGCCTAGAGCAGCGCGGCGACCGCCTCGGCGGGCTCGAGGAACTCGAGCCCGAGCCGCTCGCCGGTGGCGCCGCGGGCCGGCGCGCGCCAGACGACGCGTGAGCGCACCCGCACCTCGGGACGCCCGGGGACGAAGAGGACGCTCTCGACCGTCTCGCCCGAGGCGACGCCGGTCCCGCCCGTCCCCGCGAGACCGAGCTGGAGCTGGACCCCTCCGCGGGAGAGGTTCCTCGCCCGGGCCCGCGCGGCGGGGCCCGTCTCGCGAGGGACCCGGTGCACCTCGACCGGGAGGGAGACTTCCCTGCGCGGGTGACGCCGCTTCTCAGCGCCGGTCTCGTCCGCGGGCGCGGCGGCGAGCACCCGGTGCACGGCCGCGACCGCCTCGGAGATCGTGAAGGGCTTCCGGAGCCGCGCCTCGGCCTCGACCTCGTGGAAGGCCTCGTCCGCGACCGACCCTGTCATCAGCACGACGGGGAGCCCCGGCCGCAGGAACCGGATCCTCTCGACGAGGGCCTTGCCCCCCATCCGCGGCATGCTCCAGTCCACCAGGGCGCAGGCGATCCCCTCCTGGGTCTCGGCGAGGCGCTCGAGCGCCTCGATGCCGTCGCGGGCCGTGAGCACGCTGTGGCCCCGGCGGAAGAGGAGGTCCGCCAGCAGCCCCCGGACCGCAGGATCGTCGTCCACGGCGAGGATCGTGGCCACGGAGGGAGCTTACAGCAGCTCGCGGATCCCCGCGAGGACGGCGGGGGTCCTCTCGAGGAACTCGAGCCCCACCCGAGCCTCGGAATCCCCCGAGGCGGGGGAGCGCCAGACGACTCGGGCGGGCACGCGCACGGCCCCGCCCTGGGGCCCGAAGAGCACGCCCTCGACCCGCGCGCCCGGGGAGAAGGCCGCCTCGGCGGCGCGGACCCGGACCTGGGCCCCGCCGAGGGAGAGGTTCCGCGTGAGGGCCGCAGCGGCGTCGGCCCCGGCCCGCACCTCGGCGCGCCAGGCGACCTCCTTGCGGGGGAACCGGCGGGCCTCGTGGGCCGGGTGCTCCTCGAGCACGGCGGCGACGACCTGCTCGACCTCCGCCACGTCGAAGGGCTTCCGGAGGAACGCGGCGATCTCGGTGTCCCCGAGGGCTGCTTCCGAGACCGACCCGGACATCACGACGATCGGGAGCCCGGGTTGCGCCTCGCGGAGCTTCTCCAGCAGCTCCCGTCCCCCGAGCCGCGGGAGCCTCCAGTCGGCGAGCGCGCAGGCGAACCGCGCGCGGCCGGCGCGGGAGAGGGCCTCGAGCCCGTCCCGCGCCGCGACGACGCTGTGGCCGCGGCGGAAGAGGATCTCCGAGAGGACGTCGCGGACCGCGAGGTCGTCGTCCACGACGAGGACGTTGGCCATTCTCCCTCTCTCCGACCCGGTCGGCCCGGGAGCGAGGCACCCTAGCTCCGCCCCACGGCCGAGTCAACATGGAACATGAGCGCTCGGAGCCTGCCGCGCGAACAAGTGGACACCCCGAGGCCTGGGAACGTGCTCGCCTACGCTCGCGCAGCCTGGGCTGCGCGGATCCGGTCGGGGGTCTTGCCCGCCTTCACGAATTCCTCGTAGAGGGCCACATCGGCCTGGCTCCCGATCGCGACCGGCACCTTCTGGTGCAGCTCGCCCGGCGCGACGTCGAGGATCCTCTCGCGGCCGGTGCTCGCGGCGCCCCCCGCCTGCTCGGCGATCATCGAGAGCGGGGCCGCCTCGTAGAGGAGCCGGAGCTTCGCCTTCGGCTTCTTCGGGTCCCGGCAGTCGGCCGGGTAGAGGAAGATCCCGCCGTAGAGCAGGTTCCGGTGGAAGTCGGCGACGAGGGAGCCGATGTAGCGGGTCGTATACGGCCGGCCGGTCGCCGGGTCCTGCTCCTTCAAGTACGTGACGTAGTCGCGCATGGCCGGGTCCCACGTGTTCCAGTTCCCCTCGTTCACGCTGTAGATCTTGCCCTTGTTCGGGCAGCGGATGTCGGGGTGGGAGAGGAGGAACTCGCCGATCGTGGGGTCGAGCGTGAACCCGTGCACCCCCTGGCCCGTCGTGTAGACGAGCATCGTGCTCGAGCCGTAGATCACGTAGCCCGCCGCCGCCTGGTCGCGCCCGCGCTGGAGGCAGTCCTCGAGGGTCCCGTTCACGCCCGAGGAGCGCTTGCGGTGGATCGAGAAGATGGTCCCGATGGTGACGTTGGCGTCAATGTTGGACGACCCGTCGAGGGGGTCGTACAGGAGGACGTACTTCCCCTTCGGGAAGCGGTCGGGGATGGGGATGATCTCGGCGCGTTCCTCCGAGGCCATGCAGCAGAGGTGGCCGCCGTGGTCCATCGCCTTGAAGATCCGGTCCTGGGCGAACTCGTCGAGCTTCTGGACGCGGTCGCCCGAGACGTTCTGCGCCCCCGTCGCGCCGAGGACGTCGGCGAGCCCGGCCTGGCGCACCTCGCGGTTGATCACCTTGATCGCGAGGATCAGGTCCCAGAGCAGCCGCGTGAGGGCCCCCGTCGCCTCGGGGTGGGAGGCCTGCTGCTCCATGATGTGCCGCTGGATGGTGACGAGCTTGCTGCCCACGACGGCGGCTCCTACAGCAGCGCGTCCGGGACCGGCGGGACGGTCGGCGGGACGAGCGGGACGAGCTCCCGGACGACCCCGCGCGTCCCGGCCGCGCCGAGCTTCCGGAAGAGCTTCGTGAACTTCTCCTCGAGGGTCCTCCCGATCGCCTTCCGGGCGTCGGGGGCGATCCCCCAGACCTGGCGCTTGAAGGGGCCCCACGCCTTCTTGCGGGTCTTGTAGAGGAACTGCTCGTCGGTCTCGCCCTCCGAGCGCTCGTTCCCGAGCTGCTCGCGGATGTAGGCGAAGATCTCCGAGCGCAGGTCGCCGGGGAACGAGGGGTGGTCCAGCACGATGTTCTGGAACTCGGTGGCGAGGTGGATCTCGAGGGTGCCGGTCTGCGGGAACTTGTCGAAGAGCTCCTCGGGGAGCGTCGAGGCCCCGTGCTGGACGGCCCCGCCGAGCCCGTATTCGGAGCGCGCGCACTTCGAGAGCGCCTCGAGCGCGGCGAAGTCGAGCTTCACCTTCGCGACGGTCCCGTCCGGGAGCGGGATCCCGCCGTGGGACGTGCCGGTCTGCACCGACACCTTGCTGATCCCGGGGGCGCCCGGGGCGCGCGCTGCGAGGGCCTTCCTGTAGCCGTCGAGGAAGGCGCGCAGCTCCTCGACGGTCGAGTTCTTCTTCCCGACCTCGCCGATCTCGCCGCCGACCGAGACGGTCACCCCCTTCGGCTGCTTCTCGCGGATGGCGGCGGTCAGCTCCGCGCACAGCTCGCAGTTCACCCGCTGCTGCTCGGCGAGCGTCGCCTTGGAGAGGTCCACGAGGGTCGAGGTGTCAATGTCTATGTTCCGGAAGTCGGCCTCGAGCGCCTCGGCGATGAGGTCCCGGAGCGCCTGGGTCTCGGCCGCGGGGTCGGTCGCGTACTTCTTGGCGTTGGCCTGGAAGTGGTCGCCCTGGAGGAAGAGCGGCCCCTCGTGGCCCTCGCGGATCGCGGCGGCCGTCACCACGGACGCGTACTCGCCGGGCCGCTGGTGGGTGTAGCCGATCTCCGAGCGCGCGATCTCGAAGATGAAGGCGCCGCTGTCGAGGGCCTTCGCCGCGCGGACGACGGCCCGCGCGGTGTCGTAGGAGAGCCCCCGGACGTTCACCGCCGGGACCGTGAATCCGCCCGCCTGACCCCGCCCGACCCCCGCGTAGAGCGCGTGGATCGAGGAGGTGACGACCCCGAACTTCGGGGCCGCCGCCCGGATCGCCCAGCGCGCGGCGCCGCGGACGGCCGCGTCCTCGGCGAAGACCGCGGTCTCGGTGAGCGGGTCGCAGACCTTCTCGCGGAAGGCCTTCGGGTCCGTGATCGTGATCCCGTTCTTCCCGATCGTCGCGGCCGCGCGGAGCCCGGCCCTGAGCTCCGACGTCGTGGTCCAGCTCGCCATGGCTTCCTCCCGGGTCGGTCTTCGAGGATCTCACCGCCGAGGCTGCCCCGAGTCTATCACCCGGAGTCGGGGCGTCCATCGAGCCGACTACCCGAATTCGAGCGGCCCCGGGTCCGGGATGAGGCCGGCCGAGCGCGCGCGGTCGTAGAGGGCGGCGAGGCCGGCGCGGCCGCGGGGACCGAGATCCCGCGTGAAGTCGTTCACGTACATGCCGACGAACCGGTCCGCCCGCTCGCGACCCGCCCCGCGGGCGAAGCGGAGCGCGTGGGCGAGCGCCTCGGGGCGGTGGGCCAGGGCCCAGGCGACGGAGTCGCCGATCGCCGCCGAGGCGACGCGGGCGGCCTCGTCGCCCAGGTCGCGCCGGACGCCGTTCAGGCCGAGAGGGAGGGGCAGGCCCGTCTCGGCCGCCCAAAGCTCCCCGAGGTCGGCCACCTTCGAGAGCCCTCCGTCCCCGTAGGTAAGCTGCCCCTCGTGGATCACGAGCCCCGCCTCCACCTGGCCCGAGGCGACCGCATCCAGGATGCGATCGAAGGGGACGACGGTCGTCCGGACCGCCGGGAGGAGGAGCCGGAGCGCGAGCGCGGCCGTGGTCCTCTCGCCCGGGATGGCCACGGTCCGGCCGGCGAGGTCGGCGGGTGCCGCCGGCCGCTTCGCGACCACGATGGGCCCGTAGCCGTCCCCGACGCTCCCCCCCGTCGCGAGCAGACGATAGCGGTCGCGCACGTAGGGGTAGGCGTGCGCCGAGATCGCGGTGACGTGGTAGGTCCCCCGCTCGGCCTCGCGGTTCAGCGTCTCGATGTCGGAGAGGACGTGCTCGACTCGGACGGGGGCCCGCACCTTCCCGGTCGAGAGGGCGTAGAACATGAACGCGTCGTCGGCATCGGGGCTGTGGGCGATGACGAGGGGATCGGGCAGCGGCGGCGACGACATGGGGGGCGGATCGTAGCGGCAGGCCGCCCGACGGGCGAGCGGGGGGTCCTACCGCTCGATCATGAAGGTCAGCCGCACGACGGCCGTCACGTCCTTCTCGACCGTGGACGTGTCGTGGATGCCCTCGGACGACGCCTCGGTGGACCACGGGGGAGTGATCTGGAGGACCCCGGCCCGGGCCTCCTTGACGGCCCCGATCCGGCAGCCGCTTCCCTCCGCGATCGTCTCGGCCCTCTCTCGGCCGTTCTCGGTCGCCTCTCGGACCATGCGGATCTTGAGGTCGGCGAGCTTCGTGTAGACGAACTCCGGCGCGATGCTGACGACGTGGGCCCCCGTGCGGAGGAGCTGTGTGACCTCTCCGGCGGCCTTCCCGACGCCGGCGACGTCCGGCGACGCGACGCGGAACTCGCGGGTGAGGGCGTAGGCGGCGACCTCGCGGGTGGGCTGGCCCTTCGGGCCGGGGCGGTAGTGCGTCTCCGTGTTTATCGGACCCGCGGCCGCGTCCGGGAACCCGCGGGGCGCGAGGAATCCCCGGACCGCCTCGACGGCGGCGTCCAGCCGCGCATAGGCGTCCTCCAGCGTCGGGGCCTCCCCTCTCACGCGGATCGTCCAGAGGGCCAGGTCCGAGCGGATGCGCGCCTTCGCGGAGCCCGTCACGTCGAGCGTGCGCGCGTGCCGGTACGGCTGCTCGCCGCGCGCGAGGTAGGCCTGCGAGAGGAGCACGGCGCTCGTGACGAGGCTGATAACGAGCGCCAGTGACGCGATCGCGGTCGCACGGACCACCGCGAACCTCCTCTCGGAGCCCGCGGACGCAGCCTGCCCCGAGGGGTGATCGGAGCCGCGGGGGCGCGACTTGAGTTCGCCAGCGGCTACCGCGCCGACGCTCCGAGGGAGGCCCGGAGCTCCTCCCGCCGCTTCTCCAGCGCGTCGCGGTCGTGGCGGGGCGTCTCCCGGCCCAGGACGCCCTCGATCGCCTCGAGCGCGGCCGCCGCGGCCTCGCGGGCCTCCGCGACGCGCCCGAGCTTCCGCAGGCACCGCGCGATCGCGCACTCCCAGGGCTCGTAGGCCGCCTTGAAGAAGGGCGTGATGTCCACGGCGGCGTAGGCGACGTCCAGGGCATCACGCTCGGTTCCTCCGCGCGCCCGGGCCTCGCGCTCCTTGGCGACGATCTTGCGACAGGTCGCGAGGCACTCGGCGAACAGGCCGGCATCCTCCTGGCAGCGCGCGGCCATCGCCCTGTGGGACTGGGCCTCGCCCCGCCGCCCCTCTGCCTCGGCCGCCTCGGCCTCCGCGAGGTAGACCGCGGCGGCCTCGGCAAGATCGGCATGTTCGGCCACGAGGAGCTCGATGTCGCGATCGGGCTCGAAATCGCGGAGGTCCCAGCCGAGGCCCGATTCTCCGCGGGTCCCCGGAGGCGGCTCGGCGCGGCGGACCTGGCGGAGGCTCACCCCCTCGTCGAACGAGACGAGGACCTGCGCCCGGCCGATCGCGCCCTTCCATCCGGCGCCCGTCCGGAGGATGTACCGGAATCGCCGCTCGTTCAGCGGACCGGCCTCCTTCCATCCCTCGTAGGAGACCCAGTAGCTCACCGCGACGGCGCGGCGCTCCGCCTCCCGGAACGTCATCGTCCAGACGAGCCAGCCGCGGAAGGCCCAGTCCTTCTCAGCCCCCGGGCCGGAGATCCGCTTCTCCTCCCCCGCGAGTTCGCCGCGGAGATCGGCGGCGCGTTCGGGATCGCGCTCGGCGCGGATCCGCTCCCGGAGGCTGGCGATCCTCTGCCGGGCCGAGTCGTGGGCCTCCCGCGACTCGCCGACCGGCACATGCCGGTAGGTGACCGGCGCCGGAGCGCCGTCCACGCGCACCCGGAACGCCTGGAGCATCACACCGGAGAGCCCCACGGGCGGACCGTCCGCCGCATGTTCCGCGGGGTAGACCACGTCGGGGAACCCGACCTCGAGCGTCGTCGCCGGCCCCGTGTTCTCGAGCACGAACTCCGCCCGGACCGTCGCCCGGTCCCGCTCGAGCCGGATCCGGACCGTCTCCTCCCGCATCGCGACCTCGGTGGGCTTGCGCGGCGAGAGCGATTCGCCGAATTGGGGCTCCGGCGCGAGGTCGGCACGCCCGTCGGAGGAGGCGGCGAGCAGGGCGAGGGCGGGGAGGACGGCGGCGAGTCGGCGCATGGGTCCGAAGCTACCCCATGGAACGCCCTCGGGGAACGGACGTTCCCCGCGCCGCGCGGGCGTAGCGCGGGCCCCTAGCGGCTCCCCGCCAGTCCCCGCAGAGCGGCGGCCTGCTCGTGATCGGGCTTGGCCTCCAGGGCGGCGCGGGCGTGGGCGGCGGCGCGGGCCGGGTCGGGGCGCTTCTGGGTGTAGACGAAGACGAGGTTCACGTGGGCGTCGGCGGACTTCGGGTCCTTCACGAGCGCGGCCTCGAAGCGGCGGATGGCCCCGTCCACGTCGTCGGTGCGCAGGGCGAAGACGCCCCGGCGAACGTCGGGGTCGGGCGCCTCGGGGAACCGCTTCTCGGCCTCGGCGAGGAGGCGCAGCAGCCGGTCCGTCTCCCCCAGCCGCTCGAGCGAGGAGGCGAGGTTCCACCAGGCCTGGGGGTAGCCGGGGACGGCCGCCCGCGCCTTCTCGAACCACTCGGCCGATTCGCGGAAGTTCCCCTCGTTCGCGCGGAGGAGCCCGATCTGCTCCGAGGCCAGGGCGAGGCCCGGATCGGCCGCAAGCGCGGCCCGGAATGAGGCCTCGGCGCCCGCGCGGTCCCCCCCCTTGAGCGCGGTGAGGCCCATGTGCAGCAGCGCTTGGGCGTTGCCCGGGGAAGCCCGTCGGTACTCCTCGAGGAACTTCCGCGCGCCCTCGAGGTCCCCGGTCGCCGTGAGCAGCCCCGCCAGGCGCTGGGCGGCCGACTCGAGGATCGGGCGGCCGATCACGGCCCGGCGGTAGCGCTCGATCGCATCGGCCTTTCGCCCGGCCATCTCGGCGGCGAGCCCCTCGAGGAACGGGACGGTGACGAGGGTGTCGGTCGGGCTGCTGAACCGCTCGCGCGCGCGGCGGGCGAGCGACTCGAGCTCGGGGAGCATCCCGAGCTGGCGGTAGCACTCGCCCAGGTGCTCGTAGGTGATGACGAGCCCGGGCGCGAGGTCCACGGCGGTCTCGAGGAGCGGCCGCGCGGCCTTCGGGTCCGAGTCGCGTTCGAGCACCTGCTTCCCCCGGAACGAGAGCGCGCGGGAGCTGCGGGGCTGCGCCTCGACGGCGTGCTTCCAGAGCGCCCCCTCGTCCTTCCAGTTCCGCGATTGACGGGCGGCCCAGACGCCGTGCGCGGCGGCGGCGAGGGCCGCGAGCCCCGCGAGCGCGAACCCCGCGACCCGCGCCGCCCCGGGCGGGCGGGCCGGCCCCGGCGGGCGGGCCAGGAGCGCCTCGGTCGCCGCGGCGAGAGCGAGGCAGAAGCCGGCGGAGGGGAGGTAGAGGGTCCGCTCGGCGAGGATCGTGCCCGTCGTGACCACGAGATTGCTCACGACGAACCAGGGGACGAGGAACAGGAGGAACGCGCCCGCCGCGGCCGGGTGTCGGGCCCGGGTCCGCCACGCGAGGACGCCCGAGGCGACGAGGATGAGCGGAGGCCAGAGGGCCGAGAGGGAAAGGTCCTCGACGAGCGGGATCGCGTCGCGCGAGTAGTCGGGGGAGAGCGGCGCCGGCCAGACGAGGAGGGAGAGAACCTCCCCGAGGACGGCGAAGGCGGTCGCCTCGCGCTGGAGGAGAGTCGCCGCGGCGAGGGGGTTGTCCACGGAGAGGATGCCCTCCAGGACCTCGGGGGGCATCTCCACCCCTTGGCGGCCGGAGAGGACCAGCGTCCGCACGAGGAGGACGCCGGCGACCGCCGCGGCGGGGAGAGCGTAGGTCTCGAGGGTCTTCCGCTGGATCGCCCCGAACCAGTCCTCCCCTTCGGCAGGCCGCAGCCGGCCCGAGACGATGTCCCAGAGCGGGAGGATCACGATCCCCGCGGCCGCGACCTCCTTGCTCGCCACGCCGGCGGCGAGGCAGAGGGTGGCGATGAGCAGCCCGCGCCGCCGCGGCCATCCCGCGAGCGCGTAGTCCCGAAGGTGAAGCGCGAACGCCCCGAGCACCCCGCAGGCGGCGAGCATCTCCGCCCTGCCCACCACGTTCGCGACGGCCTCGGTGTGGACGGCGTGCGTGGCGAAGAGCCCCGCGGCGACGAGGGCCGCGATGAGCCCGAGCCCCAGCCCGCGTGCCACCACGAAGAGCAGCGCCGTGACGGCGCCGTGGAGCAGTACGTTCACCATGTGGAAGTGCCACGGCTCCGCGCCGAGCAGATGCCGGTTCAGCCAGTAGGTGAACACCGTGACCGGCCTGTAGAGGGCCGGGCCCACCTGGCCCGGGCCCCAGTAGTCCGAGAACCAGAGCCGGAAGACCCCCGACGGCTGCTGGACCATCACGTTCCCGGCGACGATCCTCTGGTCGTCGTAGGCGAACCCGTTCCCGAGGCTCGTCGCGAACGCGGCGACCCCGAGCGCGGCGACGAGCGCGGCGGCGAGGAGGTCCCTCTTCACGGCCCGGGGATTCAACCCGATGCGGGCGGGAGGAGGCAAAGGGCGCGCCGGGAGGTCAGGGGTTGAGCGTCGTGCACCGGCCGCCGGCGATCCGGCGCACCCGCGGCACCCCGCCGCGGCGCCGGCACTCCTCCCCGGTCTGCCGGAGCGACTCCTTCACATAGACCACGATAATGGGGTCAGACCCCATTTCCCGGGCGACCGCGACGCCGACCGGGTGATCGAGGAGGGCCTCGGAGGCCGGGCCGTCCCGGAACCCGCGCTCGCCGGTTCCGGCGAGGGTCGTCACGGTCCCGTCCGGGGCGACGCGGCGGACCTTGTGGTTCCCGAAGTCGGCGACGACCAGGGCGCCGCCGGGCGAGAGAGCGAGGCCCGACGGTCGCCGGAACCTCGCCTCGGCGCCGCGGCCGTCCCGGTCGCCCTCCTCGGTGCCGCCCGCGACCGTCGTGACCGTCCCGTCCTTCGCGACCCGTCGGATCCGGTTCCCGTCGGCGAGGAGGACCGACCCGTCCGGGGCGACCGCGAGCGCGCCCATCGAGAGATCCTCGAACTCCGCCGCCTCGCCTGTCCCGTCGGCCGTCCCCTTCCGTCCGCCCGCGAGGAGGGAGAGGGCCCCCTCCCGGCTCCAGCGGAGGAGCCGGTGGCCGGAGCGGGCGACGCGGCGCTCCGACACGTCCGCGACGACGAAGCCGCCCGCGCCGTCGGGGACGACCGCCTCGGGGACGCTCGGGTAGTCCAGGAACCGCGTGGCCGGTCGGATCTCCTCGGTCGCGCCCGACGGGGCGACGCGCAGGACGCGGCCGGTCCCTCAGCCGCTCGTCAGGTAGGCGTTCCCCTCGGCGTCCGTGGCGACGTGGTGGGCGTGGGAGTCCCAGGCGCCGTCCCGCCACTGGACGACGGTCGTGACCTTCCCGCCCGCCGCGACCCGGTAGAGCCGCGACTCCTCGCCGTCGGTCACGAGGACGGCGCCATCCTTCGCGAGCGCGATCCCGTTCCAGTCATGAGCCGCCGCTGCCGCGGCGGCTAGTGTGGCCGCGGCCGTCGTCGCCGCGAGGATGGCCAGTCTCATGCGACTCCTCCGAGGGTACCCTACGTCGAAGCGCCGCGCCCGGTTGCGAGGGCGCTTGGTCCCGGTAGGCCATCCCCTTAGCATTCGCGGCGCGGAGCGGCGCGAATGCTGACGGACACCCACTGCCACCTCTTCTTCCGCGACTTCGCCGCCGACCTCCCGGCCGTCATGGCCCGGGCCCGCGCCGCGGGGGTGTCGGCGTTCGTCTGCGTCGGGACCGACGTCGGGACGAGCCGGGAGTGCGTCGCGATCGCGGCGCGCGAGCCGGACGTCTGGGCGGCCGTGGGGATCCACCCCCACGACGCGGCGGCCGCGACGCCCGAGGCGCTCGCCGCGATCCGCGACCTCGCCACTGCGCCGCGGGTCGTCGCGATCGGCGAGATCGGGCTCGACTACTTCCGGAACCTCTCGCCTCAGGACGCGCAGGATCGGTCGTTCCGCGCGCAGCTCGGGATCGCGGCCGAGCGGTCCCTCCCGGTCCTCCTCCACTGCCGGGACGCCCACGAGGATCTCCTGCGGGTGCTACGCGAGGAAGGAGGCCCGCGCCGCGGGATCGCCCACTGCTACTCGGGCGGCCCCGAGCGGGTCGAGGGCTACCTCGGCGCCGGGCTCCACATCTCGTTCGCCGGCCCCGTCACGTTCAAGAACGCCGAGGCCCAGCGCGCGGCCGCACGGCTCGTCCCGGCCGACCGCCTCCTCCTCGAGACCGACTGCCCGTTCCTCACGCCGCACCCGCACCGCGGGCAGCGGAACGAGCCCGCCTACATCCGGCTCACCGCCGAAGCCGTCGCCGCCGCCCGCGGGGCGACGTTCGACGAGGTCGCGTCCCGCACGACGGCGAACGCCCGCGCGCTGTTCCCGGCGCTCGTGTAGCTCGGGCGCCGCCGCGCTACGTGGCGCGTGAGGGTCCGCCCGCCGGGGCGATGACGCCCTGGGTCGGGGAGGAGGGCGCGCCGGTGGGCCTCTTCGGGATCCTCCCCGCGCAGAAGGCGAGCCGGCCGGCGCGGATGGCATGGGACATGGCCCGCGCCATGGCGACCGGGTCGGCCGCGAGGGCGACGCCCGTGTTGAGGAGGACACCGTCGGCCCCGAGCTCCATCGCCACGGCGACGTCGCTCGCCGTCCCGACGCCCGCGTCCACGACCATCGGCACGCCGAGGCGCGAGCACTCGTCGCGGATGAGGAGGATGTTGTTGGGGTTCAGGATCCCCTGGCCCGACCCGATGGGCGCCCCGAGAGGCATCACGCACGCCGCCCCCGCGTCGGCGAGCTTCCGCGCCATGATCGGGTCGTCCGACGTGTAGGCCCAGACCTGGAACCCCTCCTTCACGAGGACCTTCGTCGCCTCGAGGGTCTCGAGAGGGTCCGGGAGGAGGGACTTTGGGTCGCCGAGCACCTCGAGCTTCACGAGGTCGGAGAGCCCCGCCTCCCGGCCGAGCCGAGCCGCCCGGACGGCGTCCACGGCGTTGTAGCAGCCGGCCGTGTTCGGCAGCAGCGTGTGGCGCTTCCGGTCCACGAAGTCGAGGAGGCTCGGCTCCTTGCCGGACGGGCCGGAGAGGTTCACGCGCCGGACGGCCACGGTCACGAGGTCGCAGCCCGAGGCCTCGAGGGCCGCCGCCATAAGCTCGAACGTCGCGTACTTCCCCGTCCCGAGGATGAGGCGGGAGCGGTAGGTCTTGCCTCGGACCGTGAGCCGATCTTCGGCGCTGGGGGAGTCGGCGCGGGGCGGCGTCGCCGGGGGCTCCGCGGGCTCCCTCGTCGCGGCCGGTCGGCTCACGCCGACGAGGGTACGTCCGGCGCGCCGGAGTCGTCAACGCGTATAGTGCCATCGTTGAAGCGCGTCCTGGTCCTTTCCCCCACCGCGTGGGACCGCGAGGAGCTCGCGGCGCCGCGGATCGCGGAGCGGTACGCGGTGGAGTTCCTGGACGGCGCGGCGCTCCGGCCGCCCGAGAGGATCGGGCTCCGGCACCTGCTCCCGGGTCCGGACCTCCTCGGCCACGTCCGGCGACTCGCCGAACGGTACCGGGGCGACGGCGTCGTGGGAGTGGTCGGGACGGACGAGTGGCTCGCGTGCGCCGCGGCCTCGGTCCTCGCCCGCGACCTCGGGCTCCCGGGCCCCACGCCCGAGGCGGTCCTCCTCGCCCAGCACAAGTACCGCTGCCGCGAGGTCTCCCGCGAGGTCGTCCCCGAGGCGACGCCGCCGTTCGCGCTCCTCGACCCGCGGGACCTGCGCGAGGACCGGATCGGGCTCCCCTTCCCGATGTTCGTGAAACCCGTCCGCGGGACGTTCTCGGTCCTCGCGCGGCGGGTCGAGAGCTTCGGCGACCTGCGCGCGTTCCTCCGGTTCGGCTGGCCGGCGCGCCGGGCGGCGTCGAACATCCTCCGGCCGTTCCGAGACCTCCTGGCGCGGTACCTCCCCGGCGGCCCGACGGCCCAGGCCTTCCTCGGGGAGGCGCTCCTCGCGGGCGCGCTCGTCACGGTCGAGGGCCTCTCGTGCGACGGCCGCCACGAGGTGATCGGGATCACCGACGCCGTCATGTACCCCGGGACGATGAGCTTCGAGCGCTTCGAGTACCCGTCGCGGCTGCCCGAGACCGTCCGGCGCCGGATGGAGGAGATCGCGCGGCGGCTCGTCGCGCGCATCGGCCTCGACCGGACGCTCTGGAACGTCGAGGTGTTCTGGGACGAGGCGCGCGACACGGTCCACGTGGTCGAGGTGAACCCGCGGATGGCGTACCAGTTCGCGGACTTGTACGAGAAGGTGGACGGCGTGAACGCCTACGACCTCCAGCTCGCCCTCGCGACGGGAGAGTCGCCCGCGCTCCGGCGCGGCGCCGGCTCGTGCGGGGCGGCGGCGAGCTTCGTCCTGCGCCGGTTCGAGGACGGGCTCGTCACGCGCGCGCCGTCGGCCGAGGACGTCGCGCGGCTCCGGGCCGAGTTCCCCGACGCGCGCGTCCGGATGTACGCCAGGGAGGGCCGCCGCCTTTCGCAGCTCGAGCGCGGGGTCGAAAGCTACCGGCTCGCGATCGTGAACCTCGGCGGCCGGGACAGGGCCGACCTCGAGGCGCGCTGGGCGGCGGCGAGGCGGCACCTCGCGTTCCAGTTCCGCTAGAATGTCGGGCGCCATGGGCGCCGCGGGGGTGAGGGTCGGTCCGCGAGCGGATCATCGAGTCGCGCGGAGCGCCGGGGGCGCAGCCGCGAGGCGCCGCCGACGAGGCGTACTGACGGAGAAGTACGCCGACGGAGGCGCAACGAAGCGGATGCGCGCCCGCCGCCCGCGCGACGACGCATGAGCCACTTGCGGACGGACCCTGCGGAGCGGGTCGGGCCGTACGAGGTCCTCGAGCGGCTCGGGGGCGGGGGGCCGGACCGCGTGTACCGGGCGCGGGACTCGCGCCCCGGCCGCGAGGGGGACGAGGTCGCGGTGAAGGTCCTCGTCCTCGGCGAGGACGCGGCGCCCGAGGAGCTCCGGAGGTTCTTCCGCGAAGTCGCGCTGGCGCGCGACTTGGACCACCCGGGGGTCCTGCCGGTCCTCGAGTGGGGCGAGGAGGGGGGTCGCGCCTGGTTCGCGCGCCGCCACGTTCCGGGACGGACGCTCGAGTCGCTCCTGCGCGAGAACGTGCTGCCGTGCGGGCGGGCCCTCGCGATCGCCCGCGACCTCGCCGACGCTCTCGGCGCGGCCCACGCGAAGGGGATCCTCCACCGGGACGTCTCCCCGGAGACGATCTGGGTGGACCTCGAGGGGAAGCCGTATCTCTGCGACTTCGGTCTCGCGAAGTCGGTGACGACCGGGAGCAAGTACACGCGGACCGGCGTCGCCCTCGGGAGCCCGCGGACCATGAGCCCCGAGCAGGCGCGCGGCGAGATCCACGGCCTCACACCGGCGACGGACGTCTGGGGCCTCGGCTGCGTCCTCTACGAGATGCTCGCGGGGCGGCCGCCCTTCGACGCGGACTC
>JAKEIC010000207.1 GCA_022614695.1 Planctomycetales bacterium
ACCCACGAACGCCGCCTGCTGGTCGCCCGCGACGGCGAGCACCGGGAGCGGTGTCCGGCCGAGGGTCGCCTCGGCGAGGGCCGCCGCGGTGGGGCGGACCTCCGGGAGGGCCTCGGGAGGGATCCGGAAGAGCCGCAGCAGGTCGGGATCCCAGTCGAGCCGGGCGAGCGAGAGGAGGAGCGTGCGGGCGGCCAGGGTCGGATCCGTCGCGAAGACCCGCCCCCCGGTCGCCCGCCAGAGGAGGAACGTCGGGAGAGGCCCGACCCGGAGTCGTCCCGCCGCCGCAGCCCGCCGGACCGCGCGGGAGTTCCGGAGGAGCCAGAGCAGCTTCGGGGCCGAGTAGTGCGGGGAGGGGAGGAGCCCGGTGCGGGCCCGGATCCAACCGGGCGCGACGGGCAGCCGCGCGAGGAGCGGCGCGGCGCGGACGTCCTGCCAGGAGAGCGCCGGCGCGAGGGGGCGGCCGCTCCGGGCATCCCAGGCGACCACGGTCGAGCGCTGCGAGGCGATCGCGAGGCCCGCCGCCTCCCCTCCGCGCTCGGCGGCGGCGACGCACCCGCGCGCCGCGGCCAGGATCGCCTCCGGGTCCGCCTCGACCCACCCGGGGCGCGGGGTGCGGAGGGCGAGCGGCCGGCGCGCCGCGAGGGAGAGCCGGCCGGCGGGATCCACGAGCGCCGCCCGGACGGAGCCGGTCCCGAGGTCGAGCGCGAGGATCCGCCTCACGCGCGCGCCCGGGCCGCCGCGCGGGTGAGCTTCCCCTCGCGCTGGGGACGCCAAGGGAGCCCGAGCCGCGCGAAGAGGGCCCGGAGCCAGTCGCGGGCCGCCGCGACGGCCGCCTCGTCCGGGGCTTCCACCTCGACCTCCCGCTCGACCGAGCCGTCGGGGAACGTGGTCTCGTCGCAGGAGACCTCGCAGGCCGCGCCGGCGATCCGCGCCTCGGCGGTCCGCCGCACGTTCGTGAACCGGAGCCACGGGCGGAGCGCGGCGCCGCGCGCGAGGCGGAGCGCCTCCGCGGCCGGCGGCAGGGGGAGCGCCTCGACCCGTCCCTCGCCGCGGACGAGGGCGGCCGCGGCCTCGGGGGGGACCGGGGCCCCGATCTCGGTCCGGATCGCGACCCCGCCGGAGCCGGTGTCGGGGCCCTTGAGGGTGAGCGTCGCCCTGCCGGGCTCGAGCCTAATCCGCAAGGCGTGGCCCGATCGGCCCAGGCGGCGGTCGGCGGCGTCGAAGAAGACGTTCTCCTGGCGAATCCCCGGGCCCGCGCGGACCGCGTCGGCCACCCGCTCCAGGGCAGCGCGGTCGGGGAGGGCCGCCTTCATCTCGAGCTCGCGACCCGTCTCTGCCACGGGCGTCATTCTAGGAGAGGGGCCCGTCAGGGAATAAGATCCGCGCCCCCATGGGCGAGGTCGCACGGGTCGAGAGCGCGACGGTGGTCGGGATCGAGGCATTCCCCGTGACGGTCGAGGTGAGGCTCACGGGCGGGCTCCCGGCCGTCGTCGTCGTGGGGCTGCCCGACGCGGCCGTGAAGGAGTCGCGCGACCGCGTGAAGTCGGCCGTGACCGCCTCGCGGTACGAGTACCCCCAGCAGAGGATCACGGTGAACCTCGCGCCGGGGGACCTGAAGAAGGAGGGGCCCTCCTTCGACCTCCCGATGGCGCTCGGGATCCTCGCGGCGAACTCGGTCCTCGACCCGCGCCGGCTCGACGGGATCACGGCCGTGGGGGAGCTGGCGCTGGACGGGGCGCTGCGCCGGGTGCGCGGGGTCCTGCCGGTGGCGCTCGCGTGCCGCCGGGAGGGGCGGGCGCTCCTCTGCCCGGCCGAGAGCGCGCCGGAGGCGGTGGTCGTCGAGGGGCTGCGGCTGCTCCCGGCTCGGAACCTCTCCGAGGCCGTAGGGATCGTGGCGGGCGCGGCGAGCCCGGCCCCGGTCCCGAGGTCCCCGAGACGGGCCGAGCCCGCCGGCGAGCGGGGCGATTTCTCGGAGGTCCGAGGCCAGTCCCCCGCGGTGCGCGCGCTCACGATCGCGGCGGCCGGCGGGCACAACGTCCTCCTCCTCGGCCCCCCGGGCACGGGCAAGACGATGCTCGCGCAGAGGCTCCCGACGATCCTCCCTCCCCTCACGCACGAGGAGGCCCTCGAATCCTCGGCGGTCCACTCGGTCGCGGGGCTTCTGCCTCCCGGCGTCGGGCTCCTCGAGGAGAGGCCGTTCCGGCATCCCCACCACACGATCTCGGGCCCGGGGCTCGTGGGCGGCGGGACGAACCCGCGCCCCGGGGAACTGTCCCTCGCGCACAACGGGGTCCTGTTCCTCGACGAGTTGGCGGAGTTCCCGCGGAGCGTCCTGGAGGAGCTGCGCCAGCCGATCGAAGACGGCACCGTCACGATCGGCCGAGCGGCGGCGACGATCACGTTCCCCGCGCGGGTCATGCTCGTCGGGGCGAGCAACCCGTGCCCGTGCGGCATGCTCGGGGCCCCCGGGAACCGGTGTCGTTGCAGCCCGCGCGAGATCGCCCGCTACCGGCAGAAGCTCTCGGGCCCCCTCCTCGACCGGGTGGACCTGCACGTGGAGGTGCCCCTCCTCCCGCCCGAGGCCCTGGCGCGGGAGTCGGACACGGGCGAGCCGTCGGCGAAGCTCCGGGAGCAGGTGCTCACCGCGCGCTCCCGGCAGGCCGCGCGGTTCGAGGGCCATCCCGGCGTCCGGACGAACTCCCGGATGGGCCCGAAGCTCCTCCGGCAGGTCTGTCGCCTCGGGCCCGGCCCGCGCCGGATCCTCGAGGAGGCCCTCCGCGCGATGGACCTCTCGGCCCGCGCCTTCTCCCGGATCCTCAAGGTGGCCCGCACCATCTCCGACTTGGAAGGCTCGGACGCGATCGGGGAGCCCGCCCTCCTCGAGGCGATCCAGTACCGCTCCCTCGACCGGCGGCTGGAGGCGTGATTCTGGCATAATCCCGCCCCGTGGGAACCCGAGTGATCGTCGGGATGTCGGGAGGTGTGGACTCCTCGGTCGCGGCGGCGCTGCTCGCGCGGGGCGGACGCGGGGTGATCGGGGTCTTCCTCCGGAACGGCGTCCCCGAGCCCGAAGGTCCGGCGGCCCTGCGGGGCCCGCCCCGGTGCTGCGGGGCGCGCGACGCGGCGGACGCCCGGCGCGTGGCCGACCTCTGCGGGTTCCCGTTCTACGCGCTGGACCGGTCGGAGGAGTTCGAACGACTGGTCGGCGACTTCGTCGCCGACTACGCGCGCGGACGGACGCCGAACCCCTGCGTCTCGTGCAACCGGTCGGTGAAGATCGAGTCCCTCGTCCGGCTCGCCGACGCGCTCGGGGCGGAAACGGTCGCGACCGGTCACTACGCGCGGATCGCGCGGGGGGCGGGGGGCGCGGCGCGGATCCGCCGCGCGGCGGACCTCGCCAAGGACCAGAGCTACTTCCTCTGCGCGCTGCGGCCCGATCAGGTCCGGCGGGTCGAGTTCCCCATCGGGGACCTGACGAAGTCCGAGGTCCGGGAGGTCGCGCGGTCCCTGGGGCTCCCGGTCGCCGAGAAGCCCGAGAGCCAGGAGATCTGCTTCGTGGCGGGAAGGTCCTATCGGGACCTGGTCGCCGCGCGCGCCCCGCACGCCTTCCGGCCCGGGGAGTTCGTGACCGCGGAGGGCGAGGCGATCGGGCGGCACGGAGGCGTGGGGGCGTTCACCGTCGGCCAGAGGCACGGGCTCGGGCTCGGGGGAGGGGCGCCGCGATTCGTCCTCGCGATCGAGCCCGAGTCGGCACGGGTGGTGGTAGGCGACGAGTCGAATCTGGACCGCGGCGAGATACGCGTCGAGTCGGTGACGTGGCCGGTCGGGGTCCCCGAGGGGCCTGTGCGGGCGGCCGTGCAGATCCGGCACCGGCACCGGGCCGCGGCGGCGACGGTGACGCCGCTCCCGGAGGACGCGGCGCGTGTCGTGTTCGACGCGCCCGTCCGGGCGCCGTCGCCCGGGCAGGCGGCGGCGTTCTACGGGGGGGAGCAGGGCGACGAGGTGATCGGCGCCGGATGGATCGGCTCGACACGGCGACACGGCGACAGGGGGACGCCCTTCGACACGCTCAGGGCGGGGCGGCGAGGGGATTCGAGTACGGGTACGAGTACGAGCACGAGGGCGAGCTCGACCACGGCCGTGGCCGCGGGAGCGGCTGGGGCGTGACGGTCGCCTCGCCGGCGCTCCTGCTCGTCGCGCTCGTCGCGGCGGGGGCCGTCTGGTGGCTCGGGAGTCGGTCGGGGTGGGCGCGGGCGCCGCTCGGGCTCGCGGCCGCGGCGGCGGGGCTCTTCGCGCTCGTGCCGGCGGGGATCGAGACGCCGGCGCCCGGGGGCCCGACGCGGATCGTCGTCGTGGACCGGTCGGGGAGCGTCGGGAAGACGGCCGACCGGCCGCTCGCTGCCTGGCTCGCGGCGCTCGCGGCGGACGGCGCGCGGGTCGGGGTCGTCTCGTTCGGGGAGACCGCGGCGATCGAGAGGCTCCCCGGGCCGGGCCCGGTCGGGGACCTCCCGCCCGCGCCGGTCGTGACCGAGGGCTCGGACATTGCGGCCGGGCTCGTCCGGGCGCGGGAACTGCTCCCCCCCGAGGGTGGCGAGGTGATCCTCCTCACCGATGGCCGCGCGACGCGGGGCGAGCCACTGTCGGCGGCGCGGGCGGTCCGGGCCGCGGGGGCGAGGCTCACGGTCACTCCTGTCGGGAGGCTCGGGGAGCCCGACGCGGCGGCGGTGGCTCTCGAGGTGCCCGCGAGCGCGCCCCCGGGGGCGACGATCGAGCTGCGGGCCGTGGTGAGGCTCTCAACCCGAGGACGGGCCCGCTCGGTCCTGATCCGCCATAACGAGAAACTCCTCGAGGAGGACTTGCATGGAGATCCCGGTGAGGAGAGGACGATCGTGTGCCGAGACGACCTCCTCACCGCCGTGGGGCCGCGCCTGGGCGCGGGCACGATCCTCTACCACCTGCTCGTGGGCGACGATCCGAGTGCTGGCCGGGACGGTCCTCCGGATTGGGACGCCGTTCGGCCGAACGGAGAGAGGATGGCCGTGGTCATCGTGGCGGCTCCGCGCTCCATCCTCGCGATTTCCGAGCGCGAAGATACCCCGGCCCCCGTCGCCGCATTCCTGTCCGCCCTCCCTGATCTCCGGGTGAGGCGGGGGGCTCGCGCGGAGTCCTGGCCGTTTCAGCTCGAGGTCCTTGCAGCGCACGCCGTCGTTGTCCTGGAGCAGAGCCGATCGGACAGGCTCGAGCCCGCTCAGGTCGAGGCCCTCGCCCGCTACGTCGAGTCCGGCGGCGGGCTCCTGCTCGCGGGTGGGCCCGGTTCCTTCGGCCCGGGCGGCTGGGCCGGGAAGCCACTCGAGCGCGTCTCGCCGGTCTGGATGGACCCGCGGAAGGACCGGGCGCTCGCGCTCGCCCTCGCCGTGGACTGCTCCGGGTCCATGGCCGAGTTGGTCGAGGGCGGCGGAGGCGAGACCAAGATGGACGCGGCACGAGAGGCCGTGCGCGGGCTCCTGGCGACGCTCCGCCCGAGCGACACGTTTCTCCTCGTCCCGTTCCGCGGCGAGGCCCTGGCGCCGAGCGAAGTTCCCGGGAGGGACCCCGCTAGCCCCACGGCCGCGACGGCGCTCGCTGCGCTCACCCCGGGCGGCCCGACCCGGATCCGACCGGGGATCGAGGCCGCGCTCTCGTGGCTGCGCGGGCGCACGGAACCGGCTCGCCACCTCGTAGTCCTCTCCGACGGGCGGGACGAGGCGCTCGCCTCCGCCGGCGGGGACCGCGAGCCCGTCGCCGCGGCACTGCGCGCGGCGACGGCCGAGCGGGTGGGGCTCACGGCTCTCGAAGCCGGCGGCTCCGCCGTCCTCCAGGAACTTCTCCGCGCGGCCGGCGGCCGAGGGCTCCCGCTCGCGAGCTTCCGCGACCTATCGGAGGCCCTCCGCCGCGAGCTCCTCCTCGCGCGGGGGGACCTCGAGTGGCGCGGCCCCGCGCGGCCCGTGGAGGCCAAGGCCGCCGCGGATGTCCTCGGCGACTCGGCCCGCGCGGCGCTCGCGAATCCCCCCG
>JAKEIC010000208.1 GCA_022614695.1 Planctomycetales bacterium
ATGGGGTCCCCCCGCGGGAGGCTCGTCGGCTACGTGCGGGAGCTCGAGGCGCGCGCCCACGAGCAGGTCGAGAGCGAACGCCGCGAGTCGTCGCTGCTCATCGGCTCCCCGAAGATGCGCGAGGTCTGGGACCGGATACGCCGCGCGAGCCGCTCGAACGAGATCGTACTCCTGCGCGGCGAGTCGGGGACGGGCAAGAGCTTCACGGCGCGCAAGATCCACGACCTCTCGCCCCGCCGCGAGAGGCCCTACGTCGAGGTCGGGCTCACGAGCGACATCGGCTCCGAGAACATGATCCAGTCGGACCTCTTCGGCCACGAGAAGGGGGCCTTCACCGGGGCGACCGAGGCGAAGCCGGGGCTCTTCCAGCTCGCCGACGGGGGCACGATCTTCCTCGACGAGATCGGGGACGCCTCGTCGGAGCTCCAGGCGAAGCTCCTCCGGGTGCTCGAGAAGGGGCAGTTCAAGCGGCTCGGCGGGGGCCGCGACCTGCAGGTGGACGTCCGCGTGATCGCGGCGACGAACCGCGACCTCGAGCGTCTGGTGAAGGAGGGCTCGTTCCGGCAGGACCTCTACTACCGGCTGAACGTGATCCCGATCGAGCTGCCCCCGCTCCGCGAGCGCCCCGAGGACATCTCCGCCCTCGCCGAATTCCTGCTCGCCCGCGCCCTCGCCCGCGACAAGGGCTCCCGGCGGGCGTTCGAGCCCGGCCTCACGGGACGGCTCCGCGCCTACGCATGGCCCGGGAACATCCGGGAGCTGGACCATGCCGTGAAGTACGCCCTCGCGATGGGGGACGGCGACACGGTCCGGCTCGGCGAGTTCCCCGAGGTCGTGCGGACGGCCATGGGGGGCGGGTTCGTCCTCCCTCTCGCGACGGTGGCCGCGGCACTCCCGGCCGGGCCGGTCGGGCCGGGCCGGGCGGCGCCGTCCGCCGCCGCACCCCCGCCGGGAGAGCTCGTGGACGTCTCCGGGCTCCGGCGCGTGATCCGCGGGAGCGACCCCGTCCTCGCCGGGACCCACGAGAGGCCGTGGGAGGTCCCCGCGCACATAGACCACGCGAAGAGGCTCTGGCTCGCGACGCTCATCGAGGAGTTCGCCGGCGACCTCGGGATCATCGGGAAGTTCTGGGACCGGGGATCGGAGAAGACCCTCCGGAACCTGGTCCGGGAGTACGGCCTCGCGGAGCAGCTCGCCGCCGCGCGGGCGCGGGGGAAGCCGTCGGGGTGAGCCGGCTCGTCTCCCCTCTCGCGGCCGCCCTCCTCCTCGCCGCCGCGGCGCCCGCCGCGGCGCAGGATCCGGCCGCCGAGCCCTCGCCGACGGAGCCGGTGGCCCAGGCGGCCCCGGCCGGGCCGGCGGCCCCCGAGCGCCCCCCGGTCCAGCTCACGGCCGAGGAGCTGCTCTTCGAGCGGAAGGAGGTCGTCGTCTCGGCCGCGCGGCGCGAGCAGCCGATCAGCCGGAGCTCCGCCGCGACCGTCGTGATCACGGCCGAGGAGATCCGCCTCTCGGGGGCCCAGAACCTGGCCGATCTCCTGCGGTCGGTCGCCGGCGTGAGCGTGATCCGCATCGGCGCCCCGGACGTCAACGTGAACGTCCGGGGACTCAACAACAACTCGGACGCGCTGCTCCTCCTGCTGATAGACGGCCGCTCGGCGATGCTCGACTTCTTCAGCGTCGTGCTCTGGGAGCACCTGCCGGTGCTCCTCGAGGAGATCGAGAGGATCGAGTTGGTGCGGGGCCCCGCCTCGCCCCTCTACGGGCCGAACGCCTTCTCGGGTGTGGTGAACGTCATCACGAAGAAGCCGGAGGCCTGCCGGGGCGCGCGGGCGCGGCTCACGGCGGGGAACCGTGACGCGAAGGGCGGGTCGCTCGTCGCCGCCGAGCGTCTGGGTCCCTTCCAGGTGAAGCTCTCGGCCGGCTACGACTCGATGGACCACTACCCCAACCGCGTGGACCCCGCCTACCTCTCGGCGGCCGACCCGATCGCGCTCGAGCGGCGGAGCAAGGAGACGGGCAGCGAGAACATGAAGGCGATGGTCCGAGCCGACTGGGCCGAGGTGGAGGGGCTGCGCGTCTCGCTCCGCGGCGGCTGGAACCGCTCGGTCACGACCTACCTCCTCACGAGCGACACGACCTACGAGGGCACGAACGGGGACCACGGCTACCTGCAGCTCGACGCCGCCCTCGACCGGAGGGAGTCGGCGGTCCGGCTGAACGCCTACGCGCGGCGCGAGCACTACCCCGTGCGCACGGTCTTCCGCACGGCGGGGGGGCCCCTCTACGAGATGAAGGACACGATCGAGGACCTGGTCTACGACTTCGAGGCGCAGAGGTCGGTCAGGCCATTCGACGGGAACGTCCTCACCTACGGGCTCTCGGGGCGCGCCTCCTACGTCTCGGCGAGGAAGATCTTCGGCGACCACGAGAGGACGCTCATGGGGAGCCTCTTCATCCAGGACGAGTACCGGATCTTCGAGTGGCTCGACCTGACGGCGAGCCTCCGGTGGGACGACCACTCCGAGGCGGGCACGACCGTCTCGCCGCGGGGGAGCCTCGTCTTCGCCCCCCTCGCCGGCCACGTCTTCCGGGCGCTCGTCGGCCAGGCATACCTGAATCCCGACAACGTCCAGAACTACACCTCGCTCGAGATCCCGACCAACCTCCCGTCCCCGAACCCGCCCGTGGTGACGGTCACGGGGGACGAGGACCTCCGCCCCCAGAAGCAGGTCTCCTTCGAGCTGGACTACGAGACGACGGCGATCCCGGGGGCGGTCCTCGAGACCTCGGTCTTCTACGCGGCCCTGGACGACCTGATCGTGTTCGTCCCTCCGCCGACGACGGACCCGGACAACTACCTGAACAGCGGCCGGATCGAGCTGTACGGGGGCGAGGCGTCGGCGAACCTGCGGCTCTTCCCCTGGCTCAGGGGCTTCGTGAACTACGCCTACGTCCACGTGAACAACACCTACCGGTGGATCTCGCCGAAGCACCAGGTGAACGCGGGAGCGCGGCTGCTCCCGTCGCCGGGGGTCTCGCTCTCCGCGACCGTGCACTGGACCAGCCGGCACCGCTTCACCGGGCTCGCCGCGATGCCCGCGGACCGGGACCTCCCCGGGGGCACGTGGGTCCAGGGGCGGATCGCCTACGAGACCGCCCGGGGCGAGGTCGGGGCGGGCGAGGTGGCCCTCTGGTTCATGGCCGGGGAGTCCCGTCGCGAGTTCCCGCGCGGGGACGAGATCGGGTACCGGTTCGGGTTCACGGTCGCCTGGGCGATCTAGCCGGCGGGAGGAACTCCCGGCCGATCTGCCGCGCGGCGATTCTCCCAGCCGGTCCCCCGGGGCAGGTTCTCCGCAACTCACGGCGGTGGCGCCAGTTGCGACGATGCCCGCCGCGCGCAAATCGCCGGCACGGGCGTTGTTCTAGTGGCCCGGCAACTCCGACAGGAGAGAAGGAGACGCCGATGGCCGCGAACGAGACGACGAGGAACCACGGGACGCGCGGAGCGGGGATCCGCACCCTGGCCACGGTCGCGACGGCGCTCGCCGGCGGCTGCAGCTCGGCGGCCTGGGCCCTCCCGTCGGAGCGCGAGATCCCGGAGCTGGCGGCGCGGCTCTCGGTCGCGATGCCCGGCTCGACGGGGACGCCGGAGCCGGTCTCGGGAGTGGCGATCGAGGAGAGGGGATCCGGCCGCGCGAAGCGCACGATCGTGATGGTCCACGGCGTCCTCTCCGACCGGCGGGTGTGGCGGTTCGTGGCGGGGGACCTCGGGCGCGACCACGACCTCGTCCTCGTGGACCTCCCGGGCTGCGGCGAGAGCGCGAAGCCCTCCCCTGCCGAGGTGGGCGAGGGCTTCTACTCGCCCGCGACGCTCGCCGCGACGGTGCTGGCGGCCCTCGAGGAGAGGTTCGAGAGCCGGGGGTTCCCGGACCGGGTGACGTTCCTGGGCCACTCCCTCGGCGGGACCGTGGTCCTCCGCATGCTCGCCGACCCGGCCCTGCGGGCGCGCCACGCGCGGATCCTCTCCCGGGTGGACGGGGCGGTCCTGCTCGCCCCGGCCGACATCGCGGTCGAGAAGAAGTACCCCGTCTTCGAGCAGATCGTGAAGCTCTCGGACATCGAGGCGGAGATCGGCGAGGCGACCGGGATCCTCGCCCGCGAGGTGCTCAAGGCCACGTTCGAGGGCGCGACCGACCCCACCCGCATGCCCCGCGAGGAGGCCGAGAGGCTCTCGGGGATCCTCGGCGACTCGGCCCGCCGCCACGCCGCCCAGGCGATGCTGCGGCGCGCGATCCCCTTCCGGGAGAACGAGCACCCCGACTGGGACGCGATCGCGCTCGTCGAGTCGCAGTACCGGAACGTCTCCGTCCCCTGCCTCCTCGTGTGGGGACGGCGCGACGAGACCCTCCCGGTCTCGATGGGCTGGAAGCTCATGGGCCAGCTCCCCCGCGCGACGCTCCGGGTGATCCCCTCGGCCACCCACGCGCTCGCGGTCGAGCACCCGGCGCTCGTGTCGGAGCTCACGCGGCGGTTCGTCGAGTCGCGGGGCTGCGAGGGCTGGGCGCCGGTGGCCGAGCTCTCCGGGTGCACCCCGGCGATGGCCGCGACGGGTTCGCTGGTCGGGCGGTAGGGGTTCGAGCAGGACGCCGGAGGATCGCGTGAGCCCGGCACCAAGGTGGACACGCCTGGCCTTCCTCCTCCTCCTGTGCCCGGGGCTCGTGCTCGGCGGGAGCGGCTGTGTCGTCGTGCCCTACGCAAGGAAGCAGCTGCTCGGATCCGGGCCGACCGAGGAACGCCAACGGCGCGTCTCGTTCGTCGCGCTCTCGGCCACTTGCTCCCCGATCGCTCCGCGTACCGCGACTCTCAGCGTGAGGTCGGAGCGTCTGGAGGTGATACGCACCGACCGGAGGCCGAGCACGCGGTGGAGACGGGATTGGGGCTTGGAGATTGCGTTCTGTCGCAGTCCGATCAACCGTCCTCTCGGTGAGATCTTGTACTCCGTCCCGCTTGAGTATTTCTACCCCGTGCTGCTCATCCCTTCCTGCATTGTCTCCCCCCTGGTCGCCGGCATCGGCCAGCTCGTCTCGGGTGGGGAAATCGTTGAGCCTGATGGGGATTGGCATGAGGACCGGTCCGCAGATCGGGTTCTCTCCCGCATGCCCGCCCCGGGAATTCCGCTCCGCATCGAGGGGGAGCGCTGGGAGGTCCAGCCCCCATGTACGACGGATCTCCAGGGCCGATTCGATCGGCTGGTAGCGCCAGCCCCTGGCCATCTGTTCGTGGAGGGTGTGAGCGGACCGGCTCACGTTCGGCGCGCTCTCGCCCATTGTGGCACCGAATCCTCGATACGAGTCCGGTCCGAGTCGGACTCAGCGGAGTGCACGTGCATGGTGGAAGAGGTGGAGATCCGAGCGGCGGCGCGGGCCGTGCTCGACGAGTTGCGCTGCAGGTGGGTCATTCGCGTTCGCGACTCGAATCGGCGGCCAGTCGAAGGCGCGCTGATACGAGTGTGCGGGCACACCTCTGCCTCGTTCGCGCTCGCGGTGCAGGATGTAGGACCTCCCGAACTCCGCAACGCTATCTTGAATCAGCTGCCGGAACGGCCGCTGCAGGATCCGCCCAAGGCGACCCTCACCAACAGATACGGCAACGCGGAACTCCGCTTTCGTTGCGCGGGATCTGATGCCGCCTTGGCGGGAGTCCCAGTGCTGATCGAGGTGAGTCATCCGCGCTTCTCGGATGCCGTGGCACTTACGAGGATTCACCAGGGAGGTCGAGATGTCGTCGAGGCAACGCTGTCGGGCGGGAGGTGAGCGTGGACTAGTCAGCGGGGCGGAACGAGATGGGAGCGCGCTGCGCGTGTAGGCTGTCGCCGCGCGCGTTCCAGGTCTATCGCAGCACGACCCGGAAGCCGAAGAGCCGCATCACCCCGTCGGACTCCTTGCGGTTGCGGGAGGCGCAGCGGGTCTGGGCGACGGGGGAGGCCCAGCCGCCGCCCCGGAGGACCTTGGTGGTCCCGATCCCCGGGCCGGTCGGGTCCTTCGCGTCGCCCTTGTAGGAGCCATACCAGTCGGCGCACCACTCCCAGACGTTCCCGTGCATGTCGTGGATCCCCCACGCGTTCGGCCGCTTCTTCCCGACCGGCTCGGTCCCCTGCAGGGCGTTCACGTCGTACCAGGCGTACTCGGAGAGCGACTTCGGGTCGTCCCCGAACGCCCAGCGGGTCTCGCCCCCGGCGCGGCAGGCGTACTCCCACTCGGCTTCCGTGGGCAGCTCGGCCCGGCGCGGCTTGTCGAGGATGGCATTCAGCTTCTCGAGGAACGCCTGGCAGTCGTTCCAGCTCACCATGTTCACCGGGCGGTCCGGGCTCACGAACTCGGAGGGGTTCGTCCCCATGAGCGCCTGCCACTGGGCCTGCGTGACCTCGGTCTTCTGGATCCAGTAGCCCTTCGTGAGCGTGACGGCGTGCGGGGCCTCGTCGGGCAGGACCCCCTTCGCGTCGCCCATCGTGAACTTGCCGGGCCGGACGTAGACGAACTCCATCACGACCTTCTGGTCCCGCGTGAGGAACACGCGCAGGCTCCGGAACCTCCGCTCGGCCTTCACGCTCTTCGCCTCGACCTCCTTGTCGTCGGGCTTCACCTCGAGCGCCCTCGTGTAGGCCTCGAACGCCTCCTTCCACTCGCCCCGCTTCTCGGCGTCGGCGGCCGCCTCGAGGGCGTCCCGAAGCTTGCGATCCCCCTCGGCCTGCCGGGCCTGCCCCTGGAGCGTCTCGATCCTCTTCGCGGTCTCGTCCTTGGCGGCGGGGTCGTCGCACCAGGAGACCGCGTCCTGGAAGAGCTTGGCGGCCTTGCCGGGGTCCTTCTCCGCCTCCGCGACGGCGGATCTCTTCGCCCACTCCGCGCGCCTCTCGGCGACCGTGTCCCGCTTCACCTTGAGCTGCGCGAGGTAGACCCCGAGCTCGGAGTTGCCCGGGAGCGCCTTGTCGGCCTCCTCGGCCTTCGCGATCGCCTCGTCCCAGGCTCCCTTCGCCTCGGCCGCGGTCGCTTCGGCCCACCGCTCGCCCTGGCCCGCCCTCCCGAACAACTCCTCGGCCGCCCGGCGTTCGTCCTCGGCCTTGGCGAGGTCCTTGGCCTTGCGGGCGGCCGTCCCGAAGGACTGCCAGGCGGCGACGGTCCGCTCCTTCTCGGCCGGCTTCTGGGCGGCCTCGGCCGCCTCCATCGCCGCGCGGAACTTCCCGCGGCGGTCCGTCTCGGTCTCCTCCTCGCGGACCGACTGGAGGCGGTCCCGGAGCTTCCCGACCTGGGGGTGGTCCCCGTGGACGGCGAGGGCCGCCCGGAGGATCTGCTGGGCCTGGGCCCAGTCGCGCGCCCGGGCGTACTTGTCCGCCTCCTGGATCGCCACCTCGATCTTCCGGAGGCCCAGCTCCCTCTCGTAGCCGAGCCGGACCTCGGCGGCCTCGGAGCCGGCGGCGCCCGCCAGCTCGGCGAGGGCTCCGGCCAGGTCGCCCTTCGCGGCCTTCGCCTTGGCCCGGACGACCGCGGCCCGGGCCAGCTCCTCCGCCGTCGGGGGCGGGGGCGGGGGCGGGGGCTTGGGAGAGAAGAGCCCGGCGGCCCAGAGGACGAGGAGGAGGCACGCCACGCCGACCCCGGCCGCCACACCCTGGGCCTTGCGAGAGGTCTTGAGCTGCTGCTGGAGCTGCTGGAGGAGGGCGCCGACCTGGGCACCCGCCGGGAGCACGGTCGTGGGGCCGGGGGAAGGCCCGCGGGCGGCCGCGGCCGCGGCGGGCGCGGGCTTCGAGAGGCGGGCGGGCGCGGGGCCCCCGGGGCCCGACGGACCCGTCGGTGTGGGCCGCGTCGGCGCCGAGCCCGGGGTCGGCGACTCGGCAGGAGCCGGCGCCGGCGCGACCTCCTCGAGCTTGGGGAGCTGGGCGAGCCCCGCCAGCGCCTCCTTGTCGGGCCGGGGGTCCTTGAGGCATCCGACGAGGGCCTTCGCCGCCTCGCCCGCCGTCTGGTAGCGGTCGGCGGGCGCGCGGGCCGTCATCTTCCCGAGCACCTCCTCCAGGCTCGCCGAGATCTCAACCCCCCGGTCCCGCACCGTCGGGAAGGGCGAGGTCGCGATCTGGAGGACCATCTCGAAGACGAGCCCGCCCTTGTCCTCGAGCCGGAAGGGCGTCTCGCCGGTGAGCAGTGTGAAAAGGGTCGCCCCGAGGGAGTAGATGTCGGTGCGGTGGTCCACCGCCTCCCCGAGGGCCTGCTCGGGGGCCATGTAGGAAGGGGTCCCGACCATCTGGCCGCTCGCGGTCATCTTGGCCGCGGAGCCGAGGACCTTGGCGAGGCCGAAGTCGGTGACCTTCACCGTCCCGTCTGTGGTGAGGAGCAGGTTCTCGGGCTTCATGTCCCGGTGGACCAGCTCGTGCTGCCGGGCCACCTCGAGCGCCTCGGCGGCCTGGCGGGCGATCCGGACGGCCACCTGGTCGGGGAGTTTCCCCACCCGGCGGAGGATGGAGTCCACGCCCTCCCCGTTCACGCGCTCCATCGAGATCCAGGCCACCCCCGCCTCCGCATCCCAGCCGTGGTCGTAGACCTGGACCACGTGCTGGGTCTTCCCGCGGATCTTCGCGATCGCCTTGGCCTCCTGCTCGAAGCGAGCGATCGCCTGGGGGTCGTCGGCCAGCCCCGGCTTGATGATCTTGAGCGCGACCGGGGCGGAGAGCTTCTCCTGGACGGCCTGGAATACGGTGCCCATACCGCCGCGGCCGATCACCGCGGAGATCCGGCACCCCCCGACCGTCCTCCCGAGCAGGGCGGCGTCCGTACCGGGCATGGGGGGGAATTGGACGATCCGGGAGCCCCGGCGTCAACGGGCGAGCCTCCGCGCCGGGAGGTTCTCCCGACCCAGGCGTTTTCCGCCGGTCCCCGGGCCGCCTCCTCCCGCGGGACGCCACGGGGAGATCCGGCACGGGGCTTGATCTTCCCCGGTCGTCCGCCGAGGCGGACGGGAGGATCTCCATGGGGAAGAAGATGATGCTCGCGGGGCTGGCGGCGGCGGGGATGGCCTGCGCCATCGGGTGCCGGACCCCGGATTCCGCCGCGTCGGACGCGCGCCTGGCGGTGCGCCTCCCGGGGGCGGGCGGGGCCGCCTCGGCGTCGCCGGCGCCCGAGGGCGGGCTCCGCCCGGTCGGGGTCGAGTTCGTCGCCGAGCAGGTCCGGCTCTGCGGCGGGAGGATCCGGTAGCCATGGGAGGCGCACGGCTGTTCGCGGGCCTCGGGTTCGCCGCGCTGATCGGGGCCGGGTGCGTCTCTCCGGGCTCCGGGCTCTCGGAGGAGGAGGCGGCCTACCGCCGGGTCGCGCGGCGGTACGAGTGCGCCGAGGCCGTGGCTCGTGGCAACCCGATGCCGCAAGCCGCCGCCGCGGAGCGGTACTACCGCAGCGGGCTCGGTCGGCGCGGCGGGCAAGGCCGGGGCTCCTTGACCCCGGCGGAGCGGGACGGCGCGGGGAGCATCGCGACGATCCTGCTCCTGCCGTTCCTCCTGTTCGGGGGAGGGAGGTAGCCTCAAATCGGCGGCGCCGGGAGCCGATAACTCTCCGGGAGGCGGTCCGCCCGCGCGGACCCGTACCGGCTTGCCCGCGACCCTCGCCCCCGCCGCCCTCCCGCGAGACGCGCGCGAGGCCGAGGCCGGCGCCAGGTTCGACGCGCTCCGCCGCCGCCACCCCGCCCTCGTCTACGAGTCTTTCGAGACGGCCCGGGACGGGTCGGCCCTGCGGGTACGGTTCCGGATCCGGCTCCTGCCGGACATCCTGTTCGAGCCGGAGACCGTCTTCCCGGATGTCCCGTGGGACCGGGTGCTGCGGCTCCCGCCGGCCGCCCTCGGGCGGGCCCTGTTCCACCTGGGGCTGATCGAGTGCCTCTCGCACTGGAAGGCCGCGTGCCCCCCCCGGATCGAGGTCCGGGCGGGGCCCCTGGACGCCGACGAGAGGGCGTTCTTCCTGGACCTCCTCCGGCGGGGGCTGTCGGAGTTCTTCTACGTGAACAGGCTCGACCCGCGCCGACCGGACCTGGTGGAGGTCGCCGCGTCGGCCCCGGACCGCGCGCCCCGCCCCGCGCCGGCCCCGGACCCGGGCGCGCCCGGGCTGTTCGGGGTGGGCGGGGGGAAGGACTCGGCGCTCGGGCTGGGGATCCTCCTCGAGTCGCGCCGGCCGGTCCGGCCGCTCCTCCTGAACCCCGTCCCCGCGGCCCGGGCCGTCTGCCGGGCGCTCGGGTCACCCGAGCCGCTGGTCGTCTCGCGCACGATCGCGCCCGACCTCCTGCGCCTGAACGGCGAGGGCTACTGGAACGGCCACACGCCGTTCTCGGCCCTGCTCGCGGCGCTCGGGACCGCGGCCGCGCTCCTCCACGGCGCACCGGAGTTCCTCGTCGCCAACGAGAGGAGCGCCGGCGAGGGGAGCCTCCGCTGGCGCGGGCTCGAGGTGAACCACCAGTACAGCAAGGGGGGCCGGTTCGAGCGCGCCTGGCGGGGGTTCGCCCGGCGGCGGATCGGGGACGTGCGGTACGCGAGCCTGCTCCGGCCGCTCGGGGAGCTGCAGGTGGTGCGGGCCCTCGCGGGGCGGCCGGCGGCGCACGGGGCGTTCGTCTCCTGCAACCGGGGCGGGCGCGAGGGGCGCTGGTGCCGGACCTGCCCGAAGTGCCTGTTCACGGCGACCCTCCTCTCGGCGTTCCTCCCGGGGCCGGAGGTGGCGGCGATCCTCGGCGGGGACCCGCTCGCGGACCCGGCCGGCGCCGCGACCCTCCTCGCCCTCTGCGGGGTGGGCGCCCCGAAGCCCCTCGACTGCGTGGGGACGCTCGCCGAGTCGCGGGCGGCGGTCGCGCTCGCGGCCGACCGGCGGCGCTCGGAGGGGGCCCTTCCCCCCGCGCTCGGGGGGGCCGCCCTGGCCCTCGGACCCCGCCTCGAGGCGGCCCGGGCCGACGCTCCCCGGCTCCTCGCCGGGTGGGGCGACGACCGGGGGCTCACGCCGGCCGAGCGGGACGCGGTCCGGCGCGCAGCGGAGGTCGGAGCATGACGACCCTCTCCGACCTCGCAGATCCGCCGGTCGCGATCCTCGGCCTCGGGCGCGAGGGGCTCTCGACCTACCGGTTCTTCCGCTCGCGCTTCCCGGAGAAGAGGCTCGGGCTCCTCGATCGCCAGCCCCTCGACGCCGCGCCCGAGGAGGTGAGGCGGATCGTCGCCGGCGATCCCCTCGTCGAGCCCGCGCTCGGGGAGGGCTACCTCGGGGCGCTCTCCCGATACGCCGTCGCGGTGAAGACGCCCGGGATCCCGCCGACGCTCCCGGAGATCCAGGCGGCCGTGGCCGGCGGGCTCCGGCTCACGTCCCAGGCCGCGATCTTCCTGGCCGAGTGTCCGGGGCGCGTGGTGGGGGTGACCGGCACCAAGGGGAAGTCCACGACCACGTCGCTCGTCCACGCGATGCTCCGCGAGGGGGGTCTCGACGCGACGCTCGTCGGGAACATCGGCATCCCGTTCCTCGACCACCTGGACGGGGCGGGTCCCCGGTCGGTCTTCGCGGCCGAGATGTCCTCCCACCAGCTCGAGGGTCTCGACCGGAGCCCCCACGTCGCCGTGATGCTCCCGCTCGCCCCCGAGCACCTGGACCACTACGGGACGGTGGAGGCCTACTACGCGGCCAAGGAGACGATCACGGGCCGGCAGGGGTTCGAGGACGTCTTCGCCTACGCCGCGGCGGACCCCGAGGTGCGGGCAATGGCGGCGCGGAGCCGGGCGCGGCCGGTCCCGGTGGCGCTCGATCCGACCCCGGGGCTCGCGGCCTGGCGCGAGGGGGGCGACTTGGTGCTGGCCGGCACCCGCGGCGCGCCCGTCCCCTTCTGCAAGGCGGCCGACGTCCCCCTTCTCGGGGACCACAACCTCGGGAACGTCCTCCTCGCGGCCGCGGCCGCGAACGCCCTCGGAGTCGCGCCCGACGCCCTCGGGCGGGCGATCCGCGCGTTCCGGCCCTTGGCCCACCGCCTCGAGCCCGTGGGCGTCTACCGCGGGATCGCCTTCTTCAACGACTCGCTCGCGACGGTCCCCCACGCGACGGTCGCGGCCCTCGACGCCCTGGGCCCGCGCGTGAAGACGCTCCTCGCGGGCGGCTACGACCGCGGGCTCGACTTCGACGCCCTCGGGGCCGACCTGGCCCGCCGCGGGCTCCGGACCCTCCTCCTCTTCCCGACGACCGGCGAGAGGATCGCCGACGCGACCCGCGCCCACCCGGACGGGGTGCCCCTCCCCGAGTTCATCCATGTCGAGAGCATGGAGGCGGCCGTCGCCGAGGCCTTCCGGCGGACCGAGGCGGGCGAGATCTGCCTCCTCTCCCCGAGCAGCGCGAGCTTCGGCCTCTTCAAGGACTATCGGGAGCGGGGCGAGGCCTTCCGGCGAGAGGTGGAGAGGCAGGGGAGCGGCGGCTAGCCAGGCCGGGAGATCTTCTTGGGGATCGCCCGGTCCACTCCGCCGGCCGAGCCGGAGGGACCGGCGGAGATTCATGAAGGGAGGATCCCCCTACGGAGAACCGGCACCTCCTCCCTCGGCGCGCCGGATCAGGCCGGCGATCAGCGCGGACAGCCGGCCGCAGAGCGACCGGACCCGGACTCGGGCCGGCTCCGCGCACGCCCGCCGGTGCCCGAGCAGCTCGCTCGCCGCGGAGACCTCGAGCACGGACCCCGCCGCGATGCGGAGGGTCCGAGCGCGGTCGGCCCCGCGGCGCCCCATCGCTTCCGCCAGGTTCAGGAGCCCGGACCCCGAGGCGCGGGTCGCCTGGTCGGCGAGCCACGCGTGGCCGCGGGGGACGTCGCGGACAACGGCGACGATCTCGCGGTCGAGTTCCAGGGCGACTCGCCAAGCGTCGAGACGCTCGTGCGGGAGACCGTGCACCGGGCACGGTTCCGGACACGAGCACGGACGAGGATCGGACGGATTCATGAGGATCTCCTTTCGAGGGACCGCACGCGGGCCCCTCACAACAAGTGGGGGCCCGTGGGCGGGCCCTCGAATTAGGAGATCGCCGTGCACGCGAGCCGACGCTCGAAGCCGAGATCGAGTCCGCGCCCGAGTCCGAGTCGGAGGGGTCCGTGCTCGGGTTCGTCCTCGCGACCGGACTCGGACTCGGACTCGGATCCGGGATCGGAGCAACTCCGATCCCGAAGAACTCCTGCCGGTCTGCCTAGATTCGGATCTCCACCACGGCGTACACCCCGAACAGCGTGAACCGCCCCTCGGCCCACGCCTGGCGGCCGAGGTCCAGCTCCTCGACGTCCACGTGGAGGGCCCGGACCCCGCCGCCGATCGTCACGTTCCGGACGGGGACGAGATGGGCGGCGAGGCTCCCGTCCAGCCAGAGGCCGCGGAGATCGCCGTAGCTCCCCGCGAGGCCGGAGACGTCGCCGCGCACGAAGAGGAAGTCGGCGAGCGCGACCCGCGCCGCGAGCCCCGCGCACGGGAACGGGGCCTCGCCGCGGGCCCGGGTCCGGCCGTCGTCGTCGGCCACCGTCGCGTCGAAGCGGAGCCAGGCGGCCCCGACCATCGCGCCCGCCCGGACGCCGAGGAGGTCGAGCGGCATCCACGAGAGGGCGGCCCGCGCGTAGCGCAGGTCGAGCGCGGTCGAGAGCCACTCGCCGGCCGTGTAGGTCCGCCCGCCGTAGGAGACGCCGCGCCGGAGCTGCTCGTTCCCGTCGGAGCCGACCTCGAAGTATCCGGCGAGGACCGAGACCGAGCCCCCAAGCGACAGCCGGGCCACGGCCTCGGGGGTCCCCACGCGCGTGTCGAGGTCGTACTCGCTCCCGAACTCGAGGAGCGTGCCCCGGAGGACCTCACCGGACGGATCGAGGTCGGAGACCCGCAGGTCCCCGTCCAGGGCGAGCCACCACCAGCGGATCTCGGCCGCGAGCGTCGGCTCGACGGAGGCCCGGCTCCCGCCCTCGTCCGCGCGGGCTGTGCCGCTCGCCGCCGCGAGCGCGATCCCCATCCCTGCGAGGAACCCCGACAAGAGGCGGCGACCTGCGAACATGCGGACCTCCGGGCGGCGCGGTCCCGCCCGGCGGGAGATCGTCCCGCGGGCCCGGGCACCTGAGAGGATCCGGGGGCGCCGCGAACGCGATCTGGTGCGGCAGGGGGGCGGCGAGTAGATTCCCCCCCCCGGCCGCTGAGAGCGGCGGAAAGGAACGGCCCATGAACCGGACGACTCTCGTCCTCGGCGCGGTGGCGGCGGCCCTGGGAGTGGCGGCGACCCTCGGCGCGGAGCGCGCCCTTTCGCAGGAGGGCATGCCGGACGACAAGATGATGAAGGAGTGGCTCGAGATGAACGCGCCCGCCGCGCAGCACAAGAAGCTCGAGGCGCTCGTCGGGGAATGGGAAACGGTGACGTCGGTGATGGGCACGCCCGGCTCGAAGGGGTCGGCGAAGTTCGAGATGGAGATGGGGGGGCGGTGGCTGAAGCAGACCTACTCGGGCTCGATGATGGGCACGCCGTTCACCGGCGTGGGCTACCTCGGCTTCGACCGGATCCGCGGCCGCTACGTCCAGATCTGGCTCGACACGCTGTCCACGGCGCCCTCGATCGCGTACGGCGACTTCGGGCAGGACGGGAAGGTCCTCCAGATGTTCGGCGAGATGGACGAGCCGCAGATGAAGATCTACGGGAAGACGGCCCGGTACGTGCTCCGTCTCAAGTCCGCCGACCAGGTGATCTTCGAGGTCCACGACACGCACATCGGGGAGACGGGCACGAAGGTCTTCGACATGACGTACACGCGGAAGAAGAAGTAGCGGCTCAGACCCCGAGAGCGCGGAGTACGGCCGCGGCGTCGAGAGCCCCGTCGGGCGAGACGAAGGCGGCGCGGAGCGGCGTCACCGAAACGCAGCCCTGGCGGAGCGCCTCGATGTCGGAGTCCTCGCCCCACCCCTCGCGGCGGAGGGTCCCGGTCATCCGGTAGATCCGGCCCTGGTCGGGAGCGGCGGGGTCGGGCGCCACCTCGTAGCGCTCCTCCCACGCGGCGGGGGACTGCGTCGTGAGCCGCACTCCCTTGAGCTGGCCCGCCGGGAGGGGCGGCACGTTCACGTTCAGGATCGTCCCCCCGGGGACGAGCCCGCCGAGGAGGGCGCTCGCGACCCGGGCACCGACGGCGGCCGCCGGGGCGAAGTCGAGGGGCGGCTTCTTCGCGTCGAGCGAGATCGCGGCCGCGGGGATCCCGAGGATTGCCGCCTCGAGCGCGGCGCCGACGGTCCCCGAGTAGAAGAGGTTCACTCCGACGTTCAGCCCGCGGTTCACGCCCGCGAGGACGGCCGCCGGCCTCCGCGGGAGCATCGAGAGGACGGCGATCTTCACGCAGTCGGCGGGAGTCCCCTCGACCGCGGTCGCCGGCCGCCCGTCGGCGAGCTGCGTCGGCCGCACGCGGACCGGGTCCCAGATCGTGAGCGCGTGCGAGACCCCGCTCCGCTCCGTGGTCGGCGCCACCACCACGACCTGCCCAAGGGGCCGGAGCGCCCCCGCGAGCGCCGCGAGCCCGACGCTTTCGACGCCGTCGTCGTTCGTGACGAGGAGGAGGGGCGCCGTGGGGGACGGGGCGGGCACGGCGGGATTCTATAGACTCGCCCGCTCCTTGCGCCCGCGGTTGACGCGGGCGTAGACTTGCCGCCGCGCCGTGAACGACGGACGACTCGGCACCAGGCGAAGTTTCGACGCCGCGTCGCCGCGTCGCCGCGTCGCCGCGCCAGTCGGTCTGCCCCTCCTTCTCGCGTTCGCCCGCGGCTCGGCCCTGCTCGCCGCAGGCTGCTCGGCCTACGGCTACGACCCCGAGGCGGCGACGCGGCGCCACGAGCAGACGCCCGAGACGGCGGGCACGATCACGAACGAACGCACGAAGGCCGTGTACCGCACGATCCTCGAGGCGGTCGAGGGGGCCGCGCCCGGCGACGCTCTGGACCTCGCCCCCGGGACGCACACGGTGAACGAGACGATCACCGTCTCGAAGCCGCTGCGGCTCCGCGGGGCGGGCTGGACGCGGACCCGGATCGAGCTCCGGTACGACGCCGTCCTCCGGGTCCGGGGGGTCCCCGAGGGCGAGGTGCGCGGCGTCTCGATCGTGCGCGTGCACCGCCAGGCCCCTTTCGCCGGCGACGTCCTCCTCCTCGAGGACTGCTCGGCGACGGTGGCCGAGTGCTACCTCGCCGGCGCCGGTGAGGACCTGGCCTTCCCCCACTTCGCAGGGCTCCACGTGGGCGGCGACTGTCGCGGATCGAGCATCGAGCGGAACGTGATCGCCGGGAACCAGGTCGGGATCTACCTCGACACCGGCTCCGCCTGCGGCCGGATCGTCTCGAACACCGTCGTCGGGAACTCCCGGGCCGTGTTCGACCGGCGCGTCTACGACCAGGCCGAGACGGCGGGCATCGTGGAGTTCGCCGAGAACATCGTGGCTTACAACCTCGAGGCGGGGGAGTGGTACGAGGAGAAGGCCGACCTCCGGAAGACGAACGGCGTCTACGGGAACGGCGGCCCCGCTCCGCGCGGCCCGTTCCACGAGGCCGCGCCCTACTTCGCGGCGCCCGGCTCGCTCGACTTCCGGCTCCGGCCCACCTCGGCGCTCGCGAAGGCGGGCCGATCCGGCGGCGCCCTCGGCGCGGTCGGGACGGAGGGGGCGGCGGCCGCGGCGGCGCCCCCTCCGCGGCGCGCGGCTTCGCCCGAGCCGGCGCCGCGCGAGCCCGCGACGTCGGGCCGGCCGAAGTAGTGGAGATCCGGGAACTCCCCGCCGCGGCTCGGGCCACTTTCCGCGGCGACGTCCTGTTCGGCGCCTCGACCGGGATCCTCTACGGGATGCTCTACTCGGCCGACGGCTTCGACAAGACCCTCCTCCACGCGAGCGACCGCGAGATCTACCTGATCAGCATGTCGCAGAGCGTGGGGCTCCTCCTCTCGCTCCTCGTCGGGGCCTTCGTCGAGGGCCGGCGCAAGGTCCCGTTCGTCGTCGGCCCGGAGGCCGTGGCGCGGGGCCTGCTCCTCGCGATCGCGTTCGCGAGCACGTCGCCCACGTTCACGGCGCTCGTCTGCCTCGCCTTCGCGCTCGACGGGATCACCGAGCCCGCGAAGATCGCCCTCTACCGGCGCAACTACCCGGACTCGGCGCGGGGCGCGATCGTCGGGCGCGTTCGGGCGGTGCGGGGGCTCGCGTGGCTCGTCACGGCGGGGGTCGCCGCGTTGGCCGTGCGGGAGCGGCCCGAGGCCTACCGATGGCTCTACCCCGCGGCCGGGGTCCTCGGGATGCTCGGGTGCCTCGCCTTCTCGCGCATCCCCGAGAGCCACTTCTCGCTCGAGAAGCCGCCGCCGATCCGGACGACACTCCGCAAGGCCGCGGGGCTCCTCGTCCACGACCGGGGGTTCGCCTCCTTCATGGCGCTCTGGTTCGTGTTCGGGTTCTCCCAGCTCATGACCCGGCCGCTCATCGTGATCCTGCTGGCCTCCGTCGTGGAGCCGCTGGGGAAGGGCCCGGCCGCGTTCCACGCGGCCATCCTGCTCTCCGTCGTCCCCCAGGTGATCTGGATCGCGACGTCCACGCTCTGGGGGGGCGTCCTCGACCGCCACGGCCCGGTCCGGATGCGCGGGTCGCTCAACATCGTGTGGGCGGTCTCGCCGTTCCTGTGGGCGTTCGCCCCCGTGCTGCCGGCCTTCTACGTCGCGCAGTGCTTCCAGGGGGTCGCGCAGGGCGGCACCCAGCTCGTCTGGGCGCTCGGCGTCCTCCCCTACGCGAAGAAGGCCGAGGACGCCCCCCTCTACATGGGGGTCCACGCGACCCTCACCGGGATCCGCGGGCTCCTCGCGCCGCTCACCGCGGCGGGGCTCTCTTACGCGATCGGGACCCCGGCAACCCTCGTCATCGCCGGCTCGCTCATGGCCGCGAGCGGCGTGGCGACCCTCCTCTTCGTGGACCCGCGCGAGGGGGCGCCGGCGGCGGAGCCGGGCGGCAAGCCTGCCGAGCCGGCCCGCAGCGCGGCGTAGAGCCTACTTCTTCTCTTCCTTCTTCTCGGACTCCGGCTGCGGAACCCGGAACGTCGCCTTGTTGTTCTTCCACCAGCCCCGCCACTCGGTGGACTTCGTGTAGCCCATCTTCGTGATGGCCTGGAGGGTCCTCTGGATCGGCTCGAGGACCATCTTGATCCGCTCGGCGCGCTTCGAGTCCACGCTGCCGCCGGCCCCGTAGCCCGCGCCGCCCGAGGAGGAGTAGCCGCTGGAGTCGGCCCCGGAGGAGCCGTCGCCGCCGTTCCCCTTCGGCGCCCACTCGAGCTTCGTCAGCTCCGAGATGAGCGGCTCGATCGAGGACTCGTGCTTCGCCGTGGCGAGCGCCTCGACGGCGGCCTTCGCCACGGAGTTGTCCTTGCTCTTCACGAGGGGGACGAGGCTCCCGACCACGCGCACGTCGCCGGTCTTGCCGAGCGCCTTCGCGACCTCGGCCTGGAGCCCCGGCCGGGACCCGGACGCCCCGAGCGCACCCAGGAGCGCCTGGATTGCCGGGCCACGCTCCTTCGCGGGGATCGCGCCGGCGACCTCGCCCACCGCGCCGGCCGCGGCGCCCGCCACCTCCGGGTCGGCGTGGCCGAGGAACCGGGCGAGCGGCCTCACGACGTCCTTGTGCGACGCCTCCGCCAGCGTGCCGATCGCCCCGATGAGCTTTCCCCGATTCGCGTCCTTCACGGCCGCCTCGAAGGCGATGATCATCGCCGCCACGTCCTTCACCGCCGCGCCCTCCGCCCTCGGAGTCTCGGCCGGCTTCGGGTCGTCGGCGAGCGCCGGACCGCCGACCGCCATCGCCACCGCCAGGGCCCCCGCGATCTTCCCTCTGTTCATCTTCCCTCTTCCGCCGGACTCCCGGCTCTGTCTCCCCGGGGGGATTCGACGCCCGACTCGTCCGCCGGTTCCCTCTGACGACCGGCTCGCCGCGACACTCCCGCGCGATTCGTCCGACCCGTCCCTCAGGAGCAACTGCCGGACCGCGAGGGGAGTTTGTCGGGCTGCCGAGGGGGAACATGTTCGCCGCCCGCTCGAAGGTGGAGGGGATCGGCCTCCTGCGCCCCCGCGTCGAAAGAGAACTACGACGGAGGCTCGAGGAAAGTTCCAGCGCCTCCGGTCAGACGCGCTCGAACGGCTGGAACAGCCTCAGCCACTCGTCCTGCGCGAACCGGTCCGTCATGCCGGCGATGTAGTCGCACACGGCCTGCGGGGTCCCCTCGGCCTCGGCGCGCTTCCTGTACTTCGGCGGGAGCTGGCCCGGGTCGGCGCGGAACGCCTGGAAGAGCTCCGCGACGAAGCGCTTCGCCTTCTTCGCCATCCGCGCCACCCGGTGATGGCGGTAGACGCGATCGCGGAGGAAGCGCTCGCCGGCGCGCTTCGCCTCGGCGACGGGCGGGGAGAGCCCCACGAGCGGCGCGCGTGCCGACCGCACGTCGGCGAGGGAACCGACCCCCGCCGCGGCGAGGCGACGGCCCGTCTCCTCGATCGCGTCGGTGACGAGGAGGTCTATCACCGAGCGCTTCAGCTGGTAGCGCCGCACGCCGGGCTCGAGCGAACCCCACTCCTCCCCCACGCGCGAGCGCGCCTCGTCGAAGAGGCCGACCCCGCGCAGCTCCTCCTCGTCGAGGAGCCCCGCGTTCAGGGCGTCCTCCACGTCGTGGCTGTCGTAGGCGATGGAGTCGGCGAGGTCGGCCGCCTGCGCCTCGAGGAGAGGCGCCTCCTCGGGATGGAACGGGGCCATGTGCGGCGCGCCGGCGGCGGCCGAGTGCTTGGCGATGCCTTCGCGGACCTCGTAGGAGAGGTTCAGCCCGGGGAAGGCGGGGTAGCGCTGCTCGAGCCGCTCGACCACGCGCAGGGCATGGCGGTTGTGGTTGAAGCCGCCGTTCCCGCGCATCTCCTCGTCGAGCGCCTCCTCGCCCGAGTGGCCGAAGGGCGGGTGGCCGATGTCGTGGACGAGGGCCAGCACCTCGGCGAGATCTTCGGAGAGCCGCAGCGCCCGCGCGAGGGAGCGGGCGATCTGCGAGACCTCGATCGTGTGCGTGAGGCGGCTCCGGTAGTGGTCCCCCTCGTGGTTCACGAAGACCTGGGTCTTGTAGGCCATCCGCCGGAACGCCGTGCAGTGGACCACCCGGTCCCGGTCGCGCTGGTAGGGCCCGCGATGCGGGTGCTCGGCCTCGGGGAACCCGCGGCCACGGCTCTCGCGGCCGCGCATGGCGTAGGGCGCGAGCGCCGCCTCCTCGCGCTCCTCGACGACCGACCGCCCGTCCATGCGCGGGATCGTAGCACGTGCGCCCCCCCTGTTCGGCGACGTTGACTCCGGCGCGGGCGCGCGTTAGAAGTCCCGTTCCGCGCGGGCGTCCCCCGACTTCCATGGAAACGGCTCACGCGTCCGAGCCGGTGGACGAGCCGCGGTGGTGCCAGTTCAAGAAGAGGCAGGTGATCTTCGAGTGCGTGCCGATGCCCGCCGATCCCGGGGCGACTCGACCGAGGCGCTGCCTCGAGCGGGAGCGGGTCTGCTCGGAGAGCTACCGATGTCTGTTCGCGGGGGGGACGGGGGACCCGTTCAAGGGGTCGGTGTAGGGCCGTCCACGGTTCACGGTTCACCGTTCACGGTTCGAGGAGGAGGACGACAACGATGAGGAAGATGCTTGCGGCGATGGCGGTTCTCGGGCTCGCGGCCGGGGGCTGCGGCGTCTACGACACCCCGGACCTCAAGGCCGGGGCCGTGAGGGGGATCGTCGTGGACAAGATCGCCACCGTGGGCGGGGCCGAGGTGGTGGGCGAGGTCGGTCTTGCGATCCCCACCTGGTACCTCAGGGTCGAGGGAGCCGACGGGGCGGAGACGCTCGTCGAGGTGACCCACCGGGCGTTCCAGGACGTGGACACCGGCGACACGCTTCCCGACGACCTGATGGAGGCGCTCCCGACGCTCCCGGGCGAAGGGACGCCCTGGCGGTAGACGGTTCACAGTTCACAGTTCAAGGTTGGGGTACGGAGGATGAGGTTCGGGGCCGCGGCCGTCGCGCTCGGGCTCGCCGCGCCTGGAGCCGCGGCGCAGGATCCCGCGGCCGACCTCGGGACGGCGCTCCGGGACCGGTCGGCGAGCGCCCGGGCCGGTGCGCTCGAGCGCGTGCGCCCCGAGGCGGCGGCGGCCTCCGGGGGGACCCGCCTCGTCGCCCGGATCGAGGGCGCCCTCGGGGACCCCGCCCCGATCGTCCGGCTCGCGGCCGCCCGGGCGCTCGGGAGGATCCGGCCTCCCGGCTCGGCCGCGGCGCTCCGCGCGGCCGTCTCCCGCGAGCGGGACCCCGAGGCGGCCGAGGCGGCGGCGCGCTCGCTCGGCGCCGTGGCCGGCCGCGAGGACGTGGGCGCCCTCCTCGCCGCGCTCTCGGGCGGCCCCGCGCCGGCGCGGAGCCTCGCCTGCGCCGCCCTCGGGGCCTGCCGGGGCGACCCCCGCGCGGGGGAGGCGCTCCGGCGCGCGCTCTCGGGGGACGGGGAGTGGGCCGTGCGCGCCTCGGCGGCCCTCGCGCTCGGCGAGAGGGCCGAGGCCGACGCGCTTCCGCTCCTCGCGCGCCGGCTGGACACCGACCACCCGGCGGTCCGGGTCGCGGCCGGCGAGGCCCTCGAGCGGGCGACGGGGCTCCGGCTGGGAGCCGACGCGGCCGCGTGGCGGCGCGCGGCCGAGGAAGGGCGGCTCCGGCCGGGGGCCGCCCCGCCGGACCCGGCGGTGCCTTCCGAGCCGAGCCGGCCCGGCCAGAGCGTCCCGGTCGGCGCCGGGGACCGATGGGCCGTCACCTACTGGGGCGTTCCGGTGGTCGAGGCGGGAGTCGTCTTCCTGCTCGACACCTCGGCGAGCATGAACTTCTACGGCCGCCTCCGCGACGCGCGCCGGGAGCTCACCGCGACGCTCTCCGCGCTCCCGTCGGCCGTCCGTGTGGGGCTCCTCCTCTTCAACGACGAGGCGCGGTGGGCGGCCCCGCGTCTCCTGCCCGCCACCCCGCTCGCGAAGCTCGCCCTCCTCGAGCGGGTCGAGGAGGCCGAGGGGAAGCGCTACACGGACCTCCTCGGCGCGCTCGAGCGGGCCTTCGGCGCGGCGGGGGCCGGGCGCTTCCCGCTCGATCCTCCCGAGCGCGTGGGCGCCCTCTTCCTCCTCACGGACGGGATCCCGAGCCGCTGGTTCGTCCGGGACCCGGCGGCGATCCGCGAGGCCGTGGCGCGCTGGAACCCGGGCCGGCGGACGGCCATCCACGCGGTCGGGCTGGGCGAGGACCGGACCGAATTCCTGCGGGCGCTCGCGGAGGAGAACCGGGGGCGCTACATCGCGCCGGGGAGATAGGCGAGTCGGCCGGTCTACAGCCCCAGCTTCTTGATCTTCTCCTGCACCGCGACGAGGGCCTTCTCCTTGTCCGCCTCGCCCGAGACCAGCGCGGCCATCGCCTCGCGCTCGGCCTTCGTGGCGCAGACGTTGTCCACGAGGAGCCGGTAGAAGGCGGTCGTGTTCACGGGGACGGCGTAGAAGAGGTCCTCGAACTTCTCGCGGTCGAAGTCCACGGCCCGTCCCGACCCCGAGATCCGGTAGCGTTCCGGGGAAAGGCGCTGGATGTCCATCGGGTCGGATCGTAGCGGGAGCCGCGGGACTGGCAAGGGGTGACTTGATCCCTCCCGGCGGGCGCGGTAGAGTCGGCGCGTCATGGCCTCGGACCCCGGCGGCCTCCACATCGTGCTCACCAGCGTGCGGGACGGCTCGGGCAACGCCCGGGCCCGCGCCGAGCTGGCGCGCATCTTCTCCCTCGACGATCGGGTCGCCGGCCAGATCATCGAGCGGGCCCCGATCATCCTCATCCGGGACGTGCCGGAGGAGGAGGTCGCCCTCTCCCGCGGCGGGCTCGACGCCCTCGGCGGGTTCGGGATCGAGGTCTCGGTCACGCGCACCCCGCCCCCGAACGCCCCCAAGGTGAACTGGCCCGCGCGGCCGAGGCTCCCTGACCTCTTCCCCGTGACGCGGGCCGGCGGACTCGCCTCCGGGGAGTTCACGTTCACGTGTCCGTGCTGCGGCGAGGTGTTCGCCGTCCGGCGTCTCGGCGCGGCGGCCCCCGCGCCATTCGCGGCGGCCGCGCCGGCGGCGGCTCCCGCGGCGCCCGCCTACGCGCCGACGGCCGCCGCCCCCGAGCCCGTGCCCGCGCTGCCCGCTCTCGCGGCGGAGCTCTACTGGGGAGGCGCCGAGGAGGCCGAGGCGATCCCGCTCCTCGAGGCGGGTGAGGACGGGATCGGGAAGGGCCCGGCCGCGTCCCCCGCCGCCCCGGCGAAGCCCTCGGCCGCCCCGGTCCGCGTCGTCGAGGAGGTCGCTCCGGTCCGCTCGGGAGGCGAGGAGCTGGAGGAGCTCGAGCCGATAGATCTCGGGGCCGATCTCGGCGGGGGCGAGGAGCTGGCGCCGATCGCGCCGCCGAAGTCCGGGCCGGCCGCGGGCAAGCGGCCGACGGGCGGGATCCCCAAGGCGCCCGCGTCGAAGGCCTCCGAAGATGAGGGTCCCCAGCCCTGGACAGGCCGCGCCCGCGACTACCAGGCGGACGCGAAGGGGAGGGAGCCGGCGCCCGCCGCCGCCCCGTCGGAGGACGAGGACGAGCTGCAGCCCTGGACGGGCCGCGCCCGCGACTACAGGGCGGAGAAGGGGGCCATCTCGGCGCCGCCCCCTCCAACGAAGCCCGGGGCCTCCCCGCCCGGGAAGCGCCCCACGGGGGCGATCCCGAAGCCGGCGCCGGCGCCGCCTCCCAAGCCGAGGGCGCCGGACCCGGGCCCCGAGGGGGACCTCGAGGAGCTGCCCGAGATGGACCTCTCCGAGCCCTCCGCGCCGCTGGTCGCCAAGACCCTCGTGCCGACCGAGGAGCCGGAGGATCTCCCCGAGCTCGAGCCGCTCGAGAAGCCCGCGGCCGAGGACGAGGAGCTGCCGGAACTCGAGCCGCTCGTCCCCGCCAGGGGCGCCGAGAGGAAGCCGCTCTCCCCCCCCGGCAAGCGCCCCACCGGCGCGATCCCGAAGCCCGGGGCCGCCCCCGCCAAGTCGAAGGGCGCGGTCGCCGAGGGATCGGGCGAGTACAGCGTCTTCCTCAGCAAGATCACCGGCGGCGACAAGAAGCAGGCCGCCATCGAGTTGCTCGCCGAGATCAAGGGCATCTCCGAGGGCGAGGCGGCCGACCTCTGCGGCAAGATGATCATCCCGGTCGCGAAGGGCGTCTCGAAGGACGAGGCCGACTCCCTCCTCGCCCGCTTCGCCGAGCACAAGATCTTCGGGAAGATCACGAAGAAGCGCTGATCCGCGCCGGTGGCAGCCGGGCGCGGGTTCGTTAGAATCCGCCGCTCCGCCACCCTAGCTCAGCTGGTAGAGCAGCTGTTTCGTAAACAGCAGGTCGCCGGTCCGAATCCGGCGGGTGGCTCCAGGCGATAGAATCCCCGGCGTGAGGCCGCTCGGAGTGGGGGCCGGGCCCGAGCTGTTCGTCCTCTCGGCGGAAGACACTCTCCTCGCGAAGCTCGAGTGGTACCGCAAGGGTGGTGAGGTCTCCGAGCGGCAGTGGAGTGACGTGCTCGGGATCCTCCGGACGCAGGGCCCGGCTCTCGACGACGCCTACGTCCGCCGTTGGGCGAGCGAGATCGGGGTCGGCGATCTGCTCGAGCGGGCGCGCTCGGAGGCGGCGTCCTAGCGGTCCTGCTTGGCGGCTGTCATCAGGACCGCGGCGACCTTCTGGTCGGCCTCCGCCTCGGCCCCCTCGACCACGGCGACCCACGCGCCCTCGCGCGCGACGGCGGCGGCGGGCCAGCCGCGCGCCTCGTTCCGCGCGGCCGCGGCCTTGCCGTAGCTCGCCTCGAACTCCTTCGCGTCCCCTTCGCTGTCCCAGACCGAGAGCCAGGCGAGGAAGGGCCGGCCGGTCCCCTTGCGGTAGACCACATAGCGGTCCCCGCCCCAGCCGGCGGCGGCGGCGGTCCCGCGCGCCGACTCGGCCTCGGGGAGCTGCTCCGTGAGGAGGATCTGGATCGCGTTCTCGCCCAGGGTGTTCTCGAAGAGCCTCCTCGTGTCCGCCCCGAGGACCGGCGCGAGGTCCGGGAGGCCCACCGCCACCGGCTCCTCCCGCAGGGCGCCCAGGAGCTTCTCCTTCGGGTGGAGCATCTGCTCCGTCGAGGTGGGAGGCTCCCTGAAGAGGGTGTCCACGCCCTCCCACCCCCCCGCCTTCCTCACCTCGTGGATCGTCCACTGGCCCCGGTTGTAGGCGTCCACCATCCCGCGGATGACGAAGCGCGGGATCGCCTTCATATCCTCCACGGTCTTGGCCATCTCCGGCCCGAGCATCCCGGACTGCATCTCGAGGAGCCGGAGGAGCTGCGAGAACGGCATGTCCCCCTGGGCGCGGAACACCTGGTCCGCGATGGGGCTCGGCTTGCCGAGGTCCATCCCCATCTGGGTCTTCGCGGCGTAGACCGTCATCAGGTAGTTCGCCTCGCCCTCGAAGAGGAACCGGATCGCCTGGCCGCGGTCGTCGTTGCCCGGGGCCGAGGCCTCCTTCACGATCCGATCCAGCCCGAGCCGCTGGTCCTGGATGGCGTGCTGGAGTTCGTGGAGGTAGGCCGGGTCGGCCATCGCCTCGGGCAGCCCCTGCTTCACGACGAAGAAGGTGTCCTTCTCCGGATCGTAGTAGGCGAGCGCCTGGCTCACGAACGCGTCGGTGAGGGTCTTCCGCAAGTCGGTGCCCTCCGGGAGGAGCCCCAGGGCCACCGCCGCCGCCGCCATGCCGTCGGCGAGGTCGGCCGGCATCTCCTTCTCGAATTGCCGGAGCACGTACTCGCGGAACTCGGCCTCGCTCTGGAACCCCACGCCCACGTCGTGGTCGAACGTCCGCGGGGCGAGCTTCTCCAGCTCGGCTTGCAGGGACTTCACCCGCTTCCTCGCGGCCTCGAGCCGGGGGTCTACCGGCGGGACGACGGGTGTTGTCGGCGCGGCGGAGGCGGTTCGCGGCGGGGCGACAACCTCCGGCGCCCGGGCGGGCGGAGCCTCCGGAGAGACGGCCGGCGGATCGGCCGGCGAGGCGAGGGTCGGGGCGATCGCTGGAACGGGAGTGGTCGTCGGGGCCGGCGCGAGCGTCGGGGCGGGGGCTCGCGAGCAGCCGGCGGCCGCGATCGTCAGGATCGCGAGCGGGATCCTCCGTGTGTGCATCGGACCTCCTCCTGGGAGGGGACGGATTCTCCGCCAGGCTCCCGCCGCGTCAACGGCGCGCCGACTCGATCGCGAGGAGCGCCCGCTTGCGCGCGAGTCCGCCCCCGAAGCCGCCGAGGCCGTCCGAGGCCACGACCCGGTGACACGGGATCAGGACAGCGATCGGGTTCGAGCCGACCGCGCCGCCGATCGCCCGGGCGGCCCCGGGACTCCCGGCCCGCGCGGCCAGGGCGCCGTAGGTGACCGTCTCGCCGTGGGGAATGCGGCGCAGCGCCGCCCAGACTCGGCGCTGCCACGGGGTCCCCGCCGGGTCGAGCGGGACCGAGAAGCGGGCGCGGCGGCCGGCGAAGTAGTCGGCGAGTTCGCGCGCGGCGCGGCGCGTGACCGCGTTCGGGCCCCTGCGGGCGTCGTTCCCGCGCGAGACCCGGCCCGCGAATTCCACGGCCACCACCGCACGGTCCGTGGCCGCGATCCGGAGCGGACCGACGGGCGAGGGGACGAGCTGCTCGGTGATCATGGCGGGATTCTACAATGGACCCGTGAAGTGGACCCTGGTGATCGCGGCCGCCCTCGTCATCGCGTGGGTCGTGAACGCGCCCCGCGGCCGGCGGCCGATCGCCCCGGCGCTCGCGGCGCAGGAGGGCCGGGGGAAGGAGGCCGACGTGGACGACCGCGTCCAGGCACCGGAGCTCTCCGGCGGCCGGGGCTGGATCAACACCGACCGGGAGATCCGGCTCGCCGACTTGAAGGGCAAGCTCGTCCTCCTCGACTTCTGGACGTTCGGCTGAGTGAACTGCCACCACGTCTTCCCGGACCTCGCGAGGCTCGAGAAGACGTTCCACCAGGAGCTGGTGGTGATCGGGGTCCACTCGGCGAAGTTCCCAAACGAGCGCGAGACGGAGAACATCCGGAAGGCGGTCCTCCGCCACGGGATCGCCCATCCGGTCGTGAACGACGCCGACATGGCGATCTGGAAGCGATACGGCGTGCGGGGGTGGCCGACCCTCATGCTCGTGGATCCGGAGGGAGTCGTCGTCGGCTACGTCTCGGGCGAGGGGAACCACGACCTCCTCGCGGAGACCATCCGCGAGACGATCGCCGCGGCGGAGAGGAAGGGGACCCTCTCCCGCAGGCCCGTCTTGTTCCCGCGGGACCGCGAGCCGGAGCGGCCGCTCCTCTTCCCGGGCAAGGTCCACGCCACGGCCGACCGGCTCTTCGTCTCGGACACCGCGCACCACCGGATCGTGGTGGCCGACCATACGGGGAAGGTCCTCGATCGGATCGGGTCGGGGACCGAGGGATTCGCCGACGGGGCTTTTGCCGACGCCCGGTTCCGGTATCCCCAGGGGCTCCACGCCTCGGGGGGCAAGCTCTGGGTGGCCGACACCGAGAACCACAGGATCCGCGAGGCCGACCTCGCCGAGCGGACCGTGCGGACCCTCGCGGGGACGGGCGAGCAGGTCCACACGCGCGACGGCGGGCCGGCGCTTGAGACCCCGCTCAACTCCCCGTGGGACGTCGTGCCTGCGGGCTCCCTCCTGTACGTCGCGATGGCGGGCCAGCACCAGGTCTGGACGCTGGACCTCGCGCGCGGCGTCGCGGCGCCCTGGGCCGGAGACGGCCGCGAGACCCTCGAGGACGGCTCGCGCGCCGAGGCCTCGTTCAACCAGCCGAGCGGACTCGCGCTCGGGGAGGGGACTCTCTACGTCGCCGACGCCGAGGTGAGCGGCATCCGGGCGGTGGCCACCGGACCCGGAGGCCGGGTCCGGACCCTCGTCGGCGCCGGGCTCTTCGAGTTCGGGGACCGGGACGGCGTCAGGGACGAGGTAAGGATGCAGCACGTCCTCCACGTCGCCCTCGACCCCGCCGGGAAGCGCCTCTTCGTCGCCGACTCCTACAACCACAAGGTGAAGACCCTCGACCTCGAGAGCGGCCGCGTGGCGACCTTCCTCGGCGACGGGACGCCGGGGGCCACCGACGATCCCCCGCGCCTCTTCGAGCCCGGAGGCCTGGCGGTGGCCGGCGGCCGGCTGTTCATCGCCGACACGAACAACCATGCGGTTCGGGTCACGGACCTCGCGACGGGGAAGCTCTCGACGCTCGCGTTCGCGGGCCTCGGGCCACCGCGCTAGGCTCGGAACCGCCGTGATAGACTCGTGCCCCCGACCCATCGGGCCGGGCGCGAGAGGCGCCGGGAGGTTTCCGATGCTCCGACGGTGCACGGTCGCGATCGGCGCTGTCGCCCTCGGGGCGCTCTCGTCCCGGGCCTTCGCCGGCGAGCCGGAGCCGCGCCTCGGGCTCCGCGAGGCGATCCTCTTCCCGCAGGAGCCTGTCCCGAGCGAGCCGGGACCGGGCGGCTTCGCCCCGGCGGGGGGCCCCGCGGGACCCGAGGAGGCGCAGAAGCCCCTCCGGTTCCAGGTCGCCGGCGCGGGGGCGTACGGGGGCACCGGCGACGCCTCGGGGTATGTCTTCGACATCGAGTTCGAAGCCGCGCTCGGGAAGCCCTTCGGTCTCGCGGGGGCGATCGTCCACTACGGCTACGAGTGGGACAACGGCGAGGACCTCGCCCCGGGGAACGAGGCCGAGGAGGAGGAGGGGAGCGGGACGGGGATCGGGGTCGAGTGGCGCTGGTACGCGTCCGGCAAGGCCTTCCACGGCTTCTTCCTCGGCGCGGGCGCGACGCTCTTCGTCGTCGCCGACTGGGAGTTCAAGGGCGACGCGAACATGAACGGGACCTACGAGCCGAGCGAGATCGAGGAAGGGGACAACGCCGTCTTCGAGCTCCACGCGACCCTCGGCGTGACGATCCGGATCGGGCGGGTCTTCGGCCTCACGCCGTACCTGATCTTCGGGAACTTCTTCTCGAGTTCCCCCGAGGCGGGGATCTACGGAGGCGTCGGCCTGCGCGGGGGCTTTGCGTTCTGAGCGGATGGCCGAGGCGCCGCTTCCCCTCGTCTTCCCGCTCCGGCAGAGGCTCGCGACGTCGCCACTCGCGGACCCGGCGGGGGCCGTGCGCGCCGGGCTCGGGCCGTGGCTCGCCGGCCGCGTCGCGCCGGGGGCCCGGGTCGCGATCACGGCGGGGTCGCGCGGGGTCGCGAACTACCCCGTGCTCCTGCGCGCCGCGTGCGAGGCGAACGCCACGGCGGGAGGGCGCCCGCTCCTCGTCCCGGCCATGGGATCGCACGGGGGCGGGACCCCCGAGGGTCGCCGGGCCCTCCTCGCTCGGCTCGGCGTGACGCCGGAGTCGGTCGGGGCGCCGATCGAGGACGGGGAACCCGTGCCGATCGGGGAGACCCCGGACCGGATCCCGGTCTTCGCCGCGCGGCCGGCCGCGGAGGCGGCGGGGATCGTGGTCCTCAACCGGGTGAAGCCCCACTCGCTCCTCGAGGATCCCCTCGGGAGCGGGCTCCGGAAGATGCTCGGGCTCGGGCTTGGGGGGCCGGCCGGCGCCGAGGCGCTGCACGGGCGGGGGATCGAGAGCGTCGTGGTGACGGCCCGGGTGGCGCGCGAGAAGCTGCGGGTCCTCGCGGGCGTCGCGATCGTCGAGGACGGCGCGGGCGAGACGGCGATCGTCGAGGCGGTCCCGCCCGAGCGGTTCGACGAGGCGGACGAGCGCCTCCTCGCCGAGGCGCGGAGGTTCCTCCCCGGGCTCCCCTTCGACCGCCTCGACGCGCTGGCCCTCCGCCGGATCGGGAAGGACGTGTCCGGCGTGGGCATGGACCCGAACGTGATCGGCCGCTACCGCCGGCTCGGGATCCCGCCGCGGATGGAGGACGTCGTCCGGATCGGCCGCATCGCCGTCTGCGGGCTCACGGAGGCGACGGGCGGGAACGCCCTCGGGGTGGGGATGGCCGACGTCGCCACCGCTCGAGTGCGGGACCGGATGGACGCCGCCGCGACCGCGGTGAACGCGCGGACGGCCGGCTTCGCCGGGGGCGACCGCCTGCGCGAGGTGGTCGCGACGGACCGCGACGCCGTCGTCTTCGCCTGCCGCGGGAAGCCTTCCGACCGGGTCCGCCTCCTCATCGCGCGGGACACGGCGCACCTCGAGCGCCTCCTCGCCTCCTCGGCGCTGCTCCCCGAGGCCCGGGCCCTCGCGCGGCTCGAGGTGCTCGGCCCGCCCGGCCCGATCCCGTTCGACGCCGGGGGCTCCCTCGAGGAGCCGTGAAGCGAGCCGTGAACCCGGGGAGGCCGGCGCTCGTTCGGAGGGATGGACCGAGGGACCCGTGCGGCGCGCCACTTCCGACGAAGACGTCCGTCCGCTCTCGATCCTGATCGCCGTGGAGGCGCTCGCGATCGCGAGCCTGCTCGCGGCGTGGCTCCCCGGGGAGCGCATCACCTCCGCGCGGCTCTCGCCGGGGATGTTCCCCTGGCCGTCGCGACCGGAAGCCGTCACTGTCGTGGACTGCTGCCCGCCCCTCGACGAAGCCGACCCCGAGGAGGAGAACCCCGGGGACCTCGCCGAAGCGCTCCTGCCGTCCCGCACAGACCCGGCGGTGGAGATCTGCTGAGGTTGAGCCCAGGCCCGGTCGGGGCCCGTCACTCCTCGGCGTCCTCTTCCTTCTGCTGGAAGTCCTTCCCGCAGCGGGGGCACTTTGTCGAGAGGGGCGGCGCGTCGGACTTGCCGCAGCGCGGGCAGGGGCCGCGGAGCCGCGTCTCGCACATGGGGCAGCGGTTCCAACGCGGCGAGACCACCGTCTTGCAGGCCGGGCAGAACTCGACGGCGGGACTCGGCGGCCTCTTCTCGGCCATCAGTACCGGATCCCGGGCGGCGACCCCTCTTCCCCCGCGCCCGGCACGAACGTCGAGTAGCCCTTGCTCCCCGCGCCGGCCTCGGTCCAGTCCGGCTCAATCATCGCGCGGTGGTGGCCGCCGTCCCACTTCCACATCTCGACGGCGCTCGACTGGGTGCCGAGGCTCGAGCAGCACTCGGTCACCTCGGCCTTGTAGCCCTCGTTCGACGCCCGCTTCTGGGGGTCCTTGTTGGCCTCGACCGGAGAGAAATGGTCGAAGTAGCCCATCGCGACCATCTCCTCCGAGTGCTTCTTCGCCGCCCGGTAGAGCTTCTCGTTGTGGCGGAGGGGGGAGATCCCGAGTGCCGGCCGGATCCGGTTGATGCTCTCGATGCCCCGGGCCTCCTGCTTGTCCATCCCGCAGGGGTTCCTCGCGTTCCAGGCGACGATCGAGCGGCCGTAGGCGTGGAAGGCGCAGAGCTTCCGCCAGCCCGCCGGGAGGGACTTGTACTCGGCCACCGCGGCCGTCCAGTCCTCCTCCGCGAGGGCGAGGAAGAACCGTTCGTCGGCGGCGAGGTCGGGGAGCGGGAGAATCGTGTCCTTCCCGAGGTAGGAGGCGCACTCGACGTGCGCGGCGAGGGCCGCCGCCAGGTCCTCGCGGAGCTTCCGGGCGCGAGCGGGCGGGGTCGCGAGCGCCGCCGCCGCCGCCTCGTCGAGGAAGGGCTCCAGGGCCTCGTAGGCCTTGCGCGCCGCGTCCTCGCGGGCCTTGGCGACGTCGTAGCCGATCTCGGGCCCCGTCACGGGCTGCTTCCGCGGAGGGGGGAACTTCACCGCGTCGAAGAGCCAGGCGTTCGCGTGGTCCCGGAGCCCCCCCCACTCGATCCGGAGCTTCGCGAGCCCGGGGTTCTCCTCGGGCCCCCTCGCGAGAGCCCGGACCCGCAGGAGCGCGCCCTCCACGCGTCGGCGCCGGTCCGCCTCGAGGTCGGCGAGCGCCTTCCGGAGCCTCTCGGCCGCCTCGCCGCCCCGGTCCCGGAGGCTGCGGACCGCCTCGGCCCGCGCCCCGGGCGTCTTCGCCCGACGCACCGTGTCGAGGAGCTTCGTCACCTCCGGGTCGGGCGGCGCGGGCGTCGTCGCCCCTTCCTGAGCGGGGGCGATCCGGACGGCCCCGGCGAGCCCGGCGACGAGCGCGAGGGCGAACGAGACGTTTCTCACGGTGCCCACCGTTCTCCCGCGCCGGGGCCCCGCTGTCAACGGGTCCTACACGTCGAGGTACCGGACCTCCCGCGCGTACTTCTCGATGAACTCCCGCCGGGGCTCGACCACCTCGCCCATGAGGACCGTGAAGATGCGGTCGGCCTCGATCGCGTCGGAGACCCGGACCCGCAGGAGGGTCCGCTTCGCCGGGTCCATCGTCGTCTCCCAGAGCTGCTCGGGCTGCATCTCGCCGAGCCCCTTGAACCGCTGGACGTCCACGCCGCGCTGGCCCGCCGCGCGCAGCGCCTCGGCGAGGCACGCCAGGTCGCGCACGGGTGTCGCGACCTCGCCCGACTTGACCATGAAGAGGGGCGGCGCGTCCGCGGAACGGGCGTAGTCCTCGGCCCGGAGCCCGAGCGACTCGATGTCGCGGAGCGCCTCGCCGAACTCCTTGGAGCCGTGCAGCTCCACGAGGCGGACCGCGTCATTCTCCTCCTCCGCCCCCGCGGGCGGAGCGCCCTCCGCCGCTGCTACCGTCGGCTCCTGCCGGTGCCGCTCGGCGATCCCCTGGAGGAACTGGTCCCGCAGCGTGTCGGAGGCGAAGTAGTGCACCTTGCCCCCGTACTCGGCCCGGTAGAGCGGGAAGGCCCCTGTCTCGCGGTCGCGGAGGGGCAGGAGATCGGCCACGCTCACCCCGCGCCTCGCGAGCCCGCGCACCGGCGCTTCGGCCTTCTGCAGGGTCTCGACGAGCCGCCGGAGCCGGTCCCCCTCGAGGCGGCCGCCCCCGCCCGCGCGCTCGACCGCCGCCTCCTCGAGCCCTCGCCGGACCAGCTCGGCCGTGAGCTCCCCGTCCGTCTGCACGTAGCGCTCGGAGCCCTTGCGCGCCACGCGGTAGAGCGGCGGCTGCGCCGCGTAGACATGGCCGTGCTCGATCAGCGCCGGCATCTGGCGGAAGAAGAACGTGAGGAGGAGTGTCCGGATGTGCGAGCCGTCCACGTCGGCGTCGGTGAGAAGGATGATGCGGCCGTAGCGGAGGTCGTCGAGCTTGAACTCGTCCTGGCCGATCCCGGTCCCGAGCGCCGAGACGATGGTCTGGATCTCGGCGTGGCCGAGCATCTTGTCGAGACGCGCCTTCTCGACGTTGAGGATCTTGCCCCGGATCGGGAGGATCGCCTGGAAGCGCCGGTCCCGGGCTTGCTTGGCACTGTTGTGGACGAAGACGCCGGCCGCGAGCGCGAAGTTGTGGGTTTCAGGGACCTCGAGGTCGTAGACGTCGCGATGCTCGTCGAGAGGCTCAACCGACCGGACCCGGTGGTTGTGGAGTCGGACGGCCTCCTCCAGTCGGCTCGCATCTCCCTCGAAGTACCGTTCGCATAGGGTGTCGAACCGGAGCAGGCTCTTGTCCCGCCGGCGCCGGCGCTCGGCGTCGTAGGCATCAGCGGAAACCTGGCCCGTATGAGAGAGGAGCTCGCGGAGAAGCCCCAGTCCTTTCCGGCGGTACGTCTCGGCTAGCGTTCGCGTTCGTCGGGCACGGAAGCTCTCGGTCCACTGCTCTCGGGTCGCTCCCCGGCGCCAGGCCTTGAGGGTTTCGTCCGACCACTGCCTGCGCGCGAGCTGCCGGAGGGTCTCCCGCCGTTCCGGTTCGGTCTCGAAGAGTCGTCGCAGGCGCTCCGCCTGACACTTCCGATTCCTCGGATCGGCCCAGTAGCTCCGTTGTGCCTGGTCGAGGGCCGCCCGGTTCCTCTCCTGATAGTCGGGTCGCGACCGGTAGAACGACAGGAAGGCATCCATCATGTACCGGCGATACTCCGGGTTCTCCCACTGTCTCCGGGCGCGCTCGCGCAGCAATCTCCGCATTTCGGGTCGGGACATCGCCTCCCGGATCTTCTTCCGGAACTCTTCGGTGCGGTGAAGCTCCCGGACTCGGTCCTTTACATCGGGCCGATGGAGGGTCTGGGAGAGATGTCGGCGATGGTGCTCGAGGTGTTCTGCCGGCGAGAGCCGCGCGATGTTCGTCGGGTTGTTGTTGCGCTTGTTGCCATCCCGATGGTGCCGGTGCTCTCCGTCATGGGTCGAGTAGACGCCGACGGCGATGTTCCAGGCGTCCGCGAGCAGGTGCGTGAAGATCCACCGGCTGTCGCCGGGATCGAAGACCATCTCGTAGCCCTCGATCGTGATCCGTCGGCCCTTCCGGGAGAGCTGCCGTCGAAGCGGCATCAGCGAGTCGCCGGCCCGGAGGTCCTGCACGGCTCGGTAGCTCCCGTCACGCAGCATGAACCGGTGATCGGGCGTGCAGACGATCTCCTCGCCGTTGTCGAGAGTCACCTTCACGACCACGGCGGATCGCCGGGTGACCCGGACGTTCGTGATCGGCGCGAGCCTGACGTGGTTCCCGGGCAGCACCGTGTAGGCGAAGTGCCGCCGGCCTGCGCTCCACTCCCGCCCGAGCTGCTCGAAGGTCACGTCGCGCCCGTCCGCCAGGGCGACCTTCGTGTCTCCCGAGAAGCAGCCGCCCGCCGAGTCCCCCTCCACGATGAACATCTCGCTCTCGTCGCGGTCCTTGCTCTGGCAGTCGGCGAGCTTGCCCGGGAGCGAGCCGCTCGAGAGGGCGCCCTTCCTCCGGATCAGGTCGCGGGCCTTCCGCGCCGCCTCGCGCGCCTCGGAGGCGCGGACGGCCTTCTCGAGGATGGCCTTGGCCACGGCCGGGTGCTCCTCGAGGTAGATCTCCAGCTCCTCGTTCACGGTCGTCTCGACGAAGCTCCCCACCTCGGAGTTCCCGAGCTTCGACTTCGTCTGCCCCTCGAACTGCGGCTCGGGGAAGAGCACCGAGAGCACGGCCACGAGGCCCTCGCGCAGGTCCTCGCCCTGGAGCGACTCGCCCTCGTCCTTGAACATCTTCTGCGCCCGCGCGTACGCGTTGAAGGTCCGCGTGAGCGCCGCGCGGAACCCCGTGAGGTGCGTGCCCCCCTCCTCGGTGGGGATGTTGTTCACGTAGGTGAAGATGCTCTCGGCGTACTCGTCGTTGTATTGCATCGCGATCGAGACGGCGAGCGGGCGCCCGCCGTCGAGCTTCGTCTCGCGCCGGATCGCAATCACCTCGGGGTGGATCTTCCCCTTGTTCTCGTTCGCGTGCTGGACGAACGCGACGAGCCCTCCCTCGTAGCGGAAGCCCTCGGCCTTCTCCGTCCGCTCGTCCGAGAGGCGGATCGAGAGCCCGGCGTTCAGGAACGCCAGCTCCCGCAGCCGCTTCGCGAGGACCTCGAAGGAGAACTGCTGCTCGCCGAAGATCTGGGCGTCGGGCTTGAAGGTGACCTTGGTGCCGTGGGCGGCGCTCTTCCCGAGCCGCGTCAGCTCGTTCGTCGGGACGCCCCGGGCGTAGCGCTGGTTGAAGTGGCCGCCGTCGCGCATGACCTCGACCTCGAACCACTCCGAGAGCGCGTTCGTGGCGGAGATGCCCACGCCGTGCAGCCCGCCGGAGGCCTTGTAGACCTTCTGGCTGAACTTCCCCCCCGCCCGGAGCTTCGTGAGGCAGACCTCCACCGCCGGCCGTCCGGTCTCCGGGTGGATGTCCACGGGGATCCCTCGCCCGTCGTCGAGAACCGAGACCGAGCCGTCCGTGTGGAGCGTGACGACGATCTCCCGCGCGTACCCCGCCATCGCCTCGTCCACCGAGTTGTCCACGGCCTCGTAGAGGATGTGGTGGTAGCCCCGCGTCCCGACGTCCCCGATGTACATCGCCGGCCGGCGCCGGACGTGCGTGATGTCGTCGAGGACCTGGATGCTCGAGGCGTCGTAGCCGCCCGAAGCCGACGCCGGGGCATCGTCCCCCTCAGGACCCCCCCCAGGAGCCGTGGGGGGGCTCAGGACCGCCTCCCGCCCCGGGGCGTCCCGGGGCCCCCGGACCCGGGCGGCGGTCCGGCGGCGAGCCTCACCCGGAGTCGCGCGACCGGCGGCGCGTCCGCCGGCCAGCGGCGCAGGATCTCCTCCCCTCGGAATCCCCGCAGCTCGTAGAGGAGCGCCGGCGACTCGACCTCGACGTGCAGGACCCCGGCCCGGCGTCCCCGCACGCGCGTCCCCCGGGCGACGTCGGGTCCCGCCGCCTCCGCGAAGGCGGCCGCGAGGCGCTCGAGGGCCGCGCTCCGCCGGGGCACCCGCCGGAGCGCGGCGCGCACCAGCGGCGCGAGGGGACCCGGCGCAGCCGGTTCCCCGCGGCGTCTCCCCTCCCGCGGCGCCGGGGTCGCGGCGCCTGCGGTCACGCGCCCTCCCCCTCTTCCGCCGCGAGCGTGACGGGCATGATGACCGCCACGTTTCCCTCGCCCTCCCGGATGGCGGCCGCCGTGGCCGTCCCCGTCATGTCGAGGGTAACCTCGGCCTCGCCCGCCGCGCGCAGCGCGTCGGCGAGGTAGTCGGGGTTGAAGGCCGCCGAGATCTCGGGCCCCTCGTACGCGAGCGGGATCTCCACCTCCGCCTCGCCGCCGCCGGCCCCCGCCGAGCGCGCCTTGAGCAGCGCCCCGCCCGGGCGGAGCCGGAGCCGGATCGCCCGGGACGCCACGTCCGCGAGCGGCGCCGCCTGCCGGACCCCGCGCAGGAGCACCCCCGCCTTCCCCTTGACCGGGGCGTTCCCGGCCGCCGGGATCACGGCTTCGTACTCGGGGTACTGCCCCTCGAGGAGCAGCGCGGTGAGGAGGGCCCTCTCCGTACCGATCACGATCCGGTTCTCGAGCACCTTGGCCGCCACGCTCTGCGCGGGGTCCTCCCCGAGGATCTTCTCGAGCACGGCCATCGCCTTGAGCGGCACGATCGCGCCCGTGAGGCCGCCGGTCCCCCCGCCGATCCCCTTCTTTTCGACGAGCGCGAGGCGCCGGCCGTCCGTGGCGACGAGCCGGAGGCGGCCCTTGCGCGCCTCCCAGCGCACGCCGTGCAGGGCGTAGCGGGACTTCTCGGTCGCGGCGGCGTACTGCGTCCGCCGGATCATCCCGCGCAGGTCCTCTCGAGGGAGCGTCACGGCCCCCTCGAGGTCGGGCTCGGGAACCTCCGGGAACTCCTCGGCCGGCGCTGTGTGGATCGTGTAGCGGGCCCCGGGGGCACGGATCTCTAGGTTCGTCCCCTCCGACGACAGGTCCAGGGTCGGGGAATCCAGCTCGCGGAGCACCGCGAGCAGGCGCGCTGCCCCCACGACGACCGTCCCCGCCTCGTGGACCTCGGCGCCGGGGACCGAGAGCCGGAGCCCCAGCTCGTAGTCGGTCGCGTAGAGACGGACCCCGGTCTCCCCCGCGACGACCTTGACGTCCTGGAGCGTTTGCCGGTCCCCGCGCGCCCCGATCACGACGCTCGCCGCCACTTGGAGGGCCCCGAGGAAGGGCTCGCGCGGGATCTGGGTCTTCATCCTTCTTCGACTCCTCTCAAGGAACGTGATCGTCGGATCGGTTTCGAGAACCCGCGGGACCGAGCCGGAAGGCGACCCTTCCGCAGGACTTGAGCCCCGCATTCTAGCGTTCGGATTGGAGTCGGAAAAGCGGATTTCGCGAGCGCCGCGGAGTATCGGGGGCGCCCCGGGGCGAGACCCATGGACCGGGAGCGACCGGCATTCCCCGCCGTTCCGACCGGTTTCTCCCCACGGAACCGACCGGTTCTCGACCTACGCGAACAGTTCCTTGGTCAGCTTGTCCACGAGGCCGGAGAAGGCCGGGTCCCTCTCGCGGAGCAACTTCACGCGGTCGAGCGCGGCGATGACCGTCGTGTGGTCCCTCCCGCCGAAGTAGCCTCCGATCTCCTCGAGGGAGTGGTCGGTGAGCGAGCGGGCGAGGTACATGCAGACCTGGCGCGGGAGCGAGACGGACTTGGTGCGGCGCTTGCCCTGGATGTCCGCCAGTTTGACGCCGAAGGCCTGGGTCACACGCTGCACGATCCCGTCAATGGTGACGCGGCGGAGCGGCGCCCGCAGGTAGTCCTGGAGGACCTCGCGAGCGAGCGCCAAGTCGACGGGCCGCTCCGTCAGCTTCGCGTAGGCGAGGAGCTTCAGCACCGCCCCCTCGAGTTCCCGGATGTTGCTCGTGACCGTCTCGGCGATGAACTGGACCACGTCGGGCGGGAACTCGAGGCCGCGGATGCGCGCCTTGTTCCTGAGGATCGCCACGCGCATCTCGAGCGAGGGGGGGTCTATCGAGCTGACAAGCCCCCACTTGAAACGAGAGACGAGCCGCTCCTCGAGGGTCGGGATGTCCTTCGGGGCGGAGTCGGAGGAGAGGATGATCTGCTTCTGCGCGTTGTAGAGCGTGTTGAAGGTGTGGAAGAACTCCTCCTGCGTCTTCTCGGTCTTGGCGAGGAACTGGATGTCGTCAATGAGCAGCACGTCCACGTGCCGGTACTTGTAGCGGAAGTTCTCGACCTGCCCACGCTCGAGCGCCGAGACGAAGTCGTTCGTGAAGCTCTCGCAGGAGAGGTAGAGGATCTGGAGCTGGCGGGGGCGCCGGATCACGGCGTGGCAGATGGCCTGGAGGAGGTGGGTCTTGCCGAGCCCGACGGAGCCGTGGAGGAAGAGCGGGTTGTAGGCGAGGCCGGGCGAGTCGGCGACGGCGATCGCGGCGGCGTGGGCGAGACGGTTGGAGGAACCGACGACGAAGTTCTCGAACGTGTAGGAAGGGTTGAGGACGAGCGGCGGGATCGCCTCGGTCTTCTCGCGGATGGTGATCCGGACCTCGGGGGCGAGCCCGGCGACGCGGACGAAGGCGTCCCGGATGGTCCCGAGGTAGCCGCGCGAGATCGCGTCCCCCTGGACCCGGTCCGGCACGGCGACCTCCGCCGTCTGGCCGTCGTACGCGACCAGCTCCGTCCCCTGGAAGAGCACCCGGAAGCGGTCCCCGTCGAGCTGACGCTCGATCTCGGACAGCACGGGGGGCCAGAGGCGTTCCACGAGGAGCCTCCTCGGAGTCGCCGCGGAGGCGGGGGGGGATTCTACTGCCCTTGGGCCGACGGTCCACCGGGGAGCGCGAGGGGCGGAGCCCCTCGCACAGCGATCGTCGGATAGAATCGCGAGGTCGTCATGATCCTCGACCAGCTCCTCGCCGGCGCGCGTGAGCGGGTGGCGGCGCTCCGGCCGCGGCTCGCGGAGGTCCGGAAGCGCGCGGCGTCGGTGCCGGCCGCGCGTCCGTTCGCGGCCGCGCTGCGGCGGGGCGAAGGGCCGCTCCGGGTGATCGCCGAGATCAAGCGGAAGTCCCCCTCCGGGGGGAACCTCCGCCCGTTGCTCGCGCCGGTGGCCCTCGCGCGGAGCTTCGCCCGGGCCGGAGCGGCGGCCCTCTCCGTCCTCACCGAGCCGGGCGCGTTCGCGGGGACTCTCGGCGACCTCTCGGCCGCGCGCGTGCGGTGCGCGCTGCCGATCCTCAGGAAGGACTTCACCGTGGACCCCGCCCAGGTCTGGGAGGCGCGAGCGGCCGGAGCCGACGCCGTGCTCCTCATCGTGCGGGCGCTCCCCGGTGCGGCGCTCGGGGAGTGCCTCGCGGCGGCGAAGGAGGCGGGGCTCTCGGCGCTGGTCGAGGCGGACAACGAGCAGGACCTGGCCGCGGCCCTCCAGGCCAAGGCCGAGGTGATCGGGGTGAACGCGCGCGACCTCGACACCCTCAGGGTGGACGCGGAGCGCGCGCGTCGCATCGTCGCGAGCGTCCCCGCGGGGCCGGTCGTGGTCGCCGAGTCGGGGATCAAGGGGCCGGCGGACGTCGCGCCCCTCGTGGGGGGCCGGGCCGACGCCGTGCTCGTCGGGGAGGCCCTCATGAAGGCCGACGACCCGGCCGCGGCCCTGCGCGACCTGCGCGCGGCGCTGGGGGACGGGAGGGCGGGGGCGCCGGCGGCGTG
>JAKEIC010000209.1 GCA_022614695.1 Planctomycetales bacterium
CCGAACGACCGGGACGTGTCGCTCCAGCCGTGGAGGATGACGACGTGTCGCGGGGTGGCCGCCACGGGCCCTAGAGCTCCAGCGTCCCGGAGACGCCGAAGTGGTCGGACAGCCGGGTCCGCGGCGTGGTGCCGAGCGTCTCGACGTCCGAGGCGACGCACGTCGGGGCGAGCAGCGCGACGGGGGTCCCCGGCGCCTCGGAGGCGGGGGCGCGGTCCAGCGCGAGGAGGTAGTCGAGGCGCAACCGGTCCTTGTCCGTCTCGGGGATCATCTGGTTCTGGGTCCCGTCCCAGGTGAAGCCTGCGGCGGCGGGGTTCCGGCCCCTGTAGAGGTCGCGAGGATCGCCGAGAGATCCGAGCATCCCGAGGTACTCGGGGGTGGGCGTGAGCGGCCCGTCCGGCCACGTCTCCGCGACGATGTTCAGGTCGCCGGCGAGCAGCGCGAAGGTCCTCTGCGGGGCGGCGAGCCGCGCGAGGGCTCTCGCCACGAACCGCGCGATCTGTCGGAGCTGCGCGCGACGCACCTCCCCGTACTGGCCGGGGACATCGGGATCGGACTGCAGGTGGGTGTTGAAGACGCACGCGCCGAGACCGGGTTCGATCCGGTCGAGGTCCACCCGGGCCCCGAAGATGCCCTTGTCCGCCCAGTAGTCCCACCCCGTGATCGGGCCGGTCGTCTCGAACTCCTGGAAGCCCCAAGCCTCCCCGCCGCCGGCGATGGGATACCGGCTGGCGAAGAAGAGCCCGCTGTCCTCCTGGAAGATGTCGCCGTCATCGCACTTGGGGACCTGGTGGGGGAACGCGCGGGCCAGCCCACGGACGAGGATCCCCCGGATGTCCTCGTCGAAGACTTCCTGGAGGCAGAGGATGTCGAACCTGGGCTCCGCCCCGAGGAACTTCCGCACGAGGGCACGCCCCCGCTTCTCGCCTCCCGGTCCCGGCAACATCTTCACGTTCATCGAGAGGACCCGGAGGCTGGGCTTGAGGCGGGGCATCGGAGCCAGAGGGATTACCACACGCAACCGAAGAGTCAACAATGCGTTATACTGTCCGAACCTCCCCCGCGGCCCCTGGTGCCGAAGATGAGACGATCGTCGCGCACGACTGCCGCGGTGGCCGGGTTCGTCGCGCTCGCGACGGCGACGGGTTGCCTCTCGGCGCCCGTCCCCGCCCACGAACGGGCGGAGTTCGGGCGGCTCAAGGCGCTCGTCAAGGCTCCCCTTCCTGCGCGGCTCCTCGTGGCCGTCGGCTCTGCCCCCGCGGGCGCGGGCGCGGCCGGCGCCGCGGCCCATCCGAGGATCCCCCCGGCCGCGAGGGTCGCCGAGAGCCTGCGGGCGCTGGCGCTCTTCCGGGAGGTCGCGGTCGAGCCGGCGGGCGGCGTCCGCCCGGCGTCCCTGCCGCCCTCGACGCGGGCCGGAGAGGACCGCTCCCTTCTCCTCGCCATCTCGGTCCGCCGCTCCGAGGTCGAGTACCGGGGCCTCTCGGGCCTCTGGCCGGTGAGCCTCCTCGTCTGGATCTTCGGGGGGGCGCTGGACTTCTGGTTCCCCGACGAGACCTACGAGGCCCGGGTCGAGTGGGACCTCCGTCTCGTGGACCCGGCCACGGGGCTCCCGATCGCCGAGGGGCGCGTCCAGGGCCGGATCGAGAAGGACCTGAACGACTGGGACCGGGGGTTCTCGGTCTGGGACATCCTCCTCTACTCGGCCGCGCCGGCCTCGGTCGAGAGGCTCGCGGGCGTGGGCGAGAAGCTGCTCCCACACGCCGAGGCCGCGGCGACGCTCGACCTCTGCCGGTGGCTCGTGGAGGAGGCGCGGCCGGCGCTCGAGAAGCCTCCTCCGCCGCCGCCCGAGCCCGAGGCGCCGGCCCGCACGCGGGTCCTGTGCGTCGGCGTCGCGAGTCCCCGGGACGACCCGGAGTGCGCGTTCGCCGACGCGGACGCCCGCGACGTGGCGGCGGCCCTCGCCGGCGCCCTCGGGGCGGAGCCAGCGGACGTGACCCTCCTCGAGGACGAGGCGGCGAGCCGCGAGGCGGTCGGGGCCTGGCTCGACGCGCGGGCCGCCGAGAAGCTCGGGCGCCGGGACCGGGTCTACTTCTTCTTCGCCGGGCGCGGCGGGACCGACCGGGGCGGGGAGCCGCAGCTCCTCGCGTGGGATTCCCGCGCGGCGGACCCGGGCGGGACGGGGGTCCCGCTCCGGCGTGTCGCCGAGGCCCTCTCCGGCGCCGGCGAGGCGACGGTCCTCCTCGACTGCGCCTTCCAGGGGCGCCTCGCCGAGCGCGGGCCCGACTCGGACCGGGCCCCGGCGCCGGCCGGGCTCGCGCTCCCCTCGCGCGGCGGGCTCCGGGCCCTGGCGGCCGCCTACGGCGTCGGCGAGGCGACGGCCCGGGCGGGGTTGAAGAACGGCCTGTTCACCGACGCGCTCCTCGAGGCGCTCGCGGGCGCGGCCGACGCGGACGGGGACGGGACGACGACGCTCGGGGAGGCCCTCGCGCACCTCTCGGCGAGGGTCCCGGCCGAGGCCCAGTCGCGGGGCGTGGACGAGAGGCCCGCGCTGCTCGCCGGCGACGCCGGGGAGCCCCTCTGGCGGCGGGAGGCGAGGTAGCGGCTCCCGATGGACGAGAGCGCCCTCGAGTTCGTCGGGAAGTCCCTCGGCGGGAGCCGGATCGTCGCCGTGATCGGCGGGGGCGGGATGGGGACGGTCTTCCGCGCGGTGCAGGACCGCTTGAAGGCCCCCGTGGCGATCAAGGTGATCCGGCCCGAGTTCGCGGCCAACAAGGACGTGGTGGCGCGCTTCGAGCGAGAGGCGCACGAGATCGCCCGGATCCGCGGCAAGACCGCGCACGTCGTCCAGATCTACGACTTCGGGCGCGACGACGACACCGGGGTCTACTTCATCGTGATGGAGCTGGTGGAGGGCGAGGGGCTCGACAAGATCCTGCGGCGCATCGGGAGGTTCCGCGAGTCGGACGCGCTCCGGATCGGGCGCCAGGCCGCGGCGGGGCTCGAGGCGGCCCGGCTGCACGGGCTGATACACCGGGACATCAAGCCGGCGAACCTCCTCCTGGCGCCGGGCGGCATCGTGAAGATCACCGACTTCGGGCTGGCGCGGGGGCAGGAGGAGGCCGACACGGCGCAGGTGACGCGCAGCGGGCAGGTCTTCGGGACCGTCGCCTACATGTCGCCGCAGCAGGCCGAAGGGCTCACCGTAGACCACCGCAACGACGTCTACTCGCTCGGGGCGACGCTCTACGCGCTCGTGACCGGCGAGCAGGCCTACAAGGGCGCGTCGCCGATCGCGGTCCTCATGGCCACGATCCACGCCCCGGTGCCCGACCCGAGGGAGCACGGGGCCGACATCTCGGAGGAGTTCAGCGCCGCGATCCGCAAGATGATGGCCAAGGGTTACGACGAGCGCACCCAGACCGCGGGGGAGGTGGCCCGGGAGCTGGACGCGCTCCTCGCGCTCGACCCGGCGGAGGCGGCCCGGTCGGACAACCAGGCTCTCGCGTACCTCTGCGAGACGAGCACCGACGGCGAGACGATGCTCTTCGACCACACGCCGCCCACGATCGCGCCGACCGGGTCGGCGGTGCGGCGGGCGGCCCGGCGCCGGCGGCGGGGCCTGCTCTACTTCGTGGGCACGGCGGTCGTGCTCGCCGGGGGCGCGGGGGCGTTCTTCGTGACGCGAGGCGGGTTCGGGAGCCCCGGCGCGGGGCCGGCCGGCGGGTCGGGTCCCGGGCCGAAGCCGGCGGCCGCGCTCCGGCTCCTCCCCGACGAGCCGGAGCCCGGGAGCCTCCTCGCGACGTCCGAGGTGAGGGTCCGCGGGAGGCTCGAGGGACCCGAGGGCGGCGTCTGGGTCCGCGTGAACGGCAAGGACGCGGCGATCACCCGGGACCGGTATGCGCTGACGCTCCCGCTCCCCGAGGGCCGGCACGAGATCCGGATCGAGGCCGGCGCCGGCGCGCCGGGGTCCCCGGCCGCCGACTCGGTCGCGGTCCCCGTCACCGTGGACCTGGGCCCGCCAGCGCTGGAGGTCGAGGGGCCCCTGGGCGGCGTCACGCGCGAGGCGAAGGTCGCCGTCTCGGGAGTCGCGACCGACCCGACGCTCCGGTCCGTCCGCGTGCGGGGGGCGGCCGTCCCGCTCGACGCCGGGAAGTTCCGCGCGGAGGTCCCCCTCGACGAGGGGAAGAACCGGGTCGAGGTGGTCGCGGAGGACGCGGCGGGGCGGACGACGACGCGCGCGCTCGAGATCCTGCGCGACACGACGGCCCCCGAGGTCGTCCTCGAGTCGGGCGAGCGGGCCGAGTCGGAGTCGGCCGAGTTCGAGGTGGCGGGCTCCGCGCGCGACGCGACGCTCGCGTCGCTCTCCGTGGGAGGCGCCGAGGTGGCGCCCGGGTCGGGCGGCGCGTTCCGGCGCCGGGTCACCCTGCGGCCGGGCGAGAACCCGATCTTGGTGCGCGCGACCGACCGGGCGGGCCTCGAGGCGAGCCGGACGCTCACGGTCGTCTATCGGCCCCTCCCCGACGGGCTCGAGACCGGGCGAGAGGCGGGCGTGTACCGGTCCGTGCGCGACGGCGCCGAGATGGTCCGCGTAGAAAACGCCTCCGGCGTTCTCTATGTGGACAGGGACGAGGTCACGGTGGGGCGCTACTCGCAGTTCCTCGCGGCGCTCACGGCCTCGGCCGAGGCGGGACGCCCGCCCCACGAGCTCTGCGACCCGCGCGAGCCCGGCGCCAAGGACCACTCGCCGCTCTCTTGGCAGCGGCAGACGATCCCGGGGCGCGAGCGCCACCCGGTCGTGGGCGTGGACTGGTGGGACGCCGTGGCCTACGCGCGCTGGGCGAGGAAGGAGCTGCCGACGTCCGACGAGTGGACGGCGGCGGCGGGCGGCGCGGCCCAGGCAGGCGGCGACGGCGGGACGAGGGCGTTCCCGTGGGGCGACTCGCCCCCGGTTCCGGCGGTCGCCGTGTTCGGCCGACGCGCGAGCGGCCGGCAGGCGGGCCCCGAGCCCGCGGGCGGCCGGCCGGGCGGGGCGGCGCCCTGCGGGGCGCGCGACCTCGCGGGCAACGTGGCCGAGTGGTGCGCCGACGCGGGCGCGGAGCCCGACTCGCGTCTCGTTCGCGGCGGCTCCTGGGCCGACGCAGCCGAGGGGCTCGCGCTGGCCGCGCCCCCGCGCGCCGAGTCGGCCGGGGACAGGATCCTGACCGTGGGGTTCCGCTGCTTGATCCGCCCGAGGACGGGCGGATCCAAGGGGGGAGACAAGTGAGGCGAGGACTCCTGCGTCTCGCGCCGCTCGCGCTGCTCGCCAGCGCCGGCTGCGGGATCGGCGCCTACGCGATCATCGGGATCGCCGCCCTCGGGGGCGGCGGCGGCGGGCACGGAGGGGGCGGGGTCGCCGACACGCCCCCCTCGACCGCGCCGGTCGTGCAGTCGGTCACGCCCTCGGCGGGCCCGACCGCGGGCGGGACCGTCGTCACGATCACGGGGCTGCGCTTCACGACGGGGGCGACGGTCTCGTTCGCGACCGTGGCGGCGAGCGGGGTAACGGTGGTGTCCCAGTTCATCCTCACCTGTACCACGCCGTCCTATCCGCAGGGGTCGGTGACGGTCACGGTCACGAACCCCGACGCCCAGACGGGGAGCCTGGCGGGCGGGTTCGTCTTCCAGGGGCCGGCTCCGACCCTCGCCTCCGTCTCGCCAGCCGTGGGCCCCACGACGGGCGGCACGACGATCACGCTCACCGGCACGAACTTCGCGCCGGGCGCCACCGTCACCGTCGGGGGCGCGGCCGCGTCGTTTGTGAGCGTCCCCTCGACGACCACGGTCGTGTGCGTGACGCCGGCCGGGACGATGGGGCCGGCGGCGGTGACTCTCACGAACCTGGACCTCCAGGCGGCCTCGCTCGCGGGGGGATTCACGTACCAGGGGCCCGCGCCCACACTCACGACGGTCTCGCCGGGATCCGGGCCCGCGGGCGGCGGGACGCTCGTCACGCTCACCGGGACGAACTTCGCGGCCGGTGCGACGGTCGCGGTCGGGGGGAACCCCGCGACGGGCGTGACGGTCGTCTCGGGGACCACGATCACGTGCGTCACCCCGGCGGGGACCGGGATCGTCAGCGTCGTCGTGACGAACGTGGACCTGCAGACCGCGACCCTCGCGTCGGGGTTCACCTACACGGGGACTCCCGCGACGGTCACGTCGGTCTCCCCGGCGGCCGGACCCGCGTCGGGCGGGACCTTCGTCACGATCGCGGGGACGGGGTTCCTGCCGGGGGCGACGGCGGACTTCGGGGGGACGGCGGCGACCTCCGTGGTCGTCGTCTCGACGACCCAGATCACCTGCGTGACCCCCACGGGGACCCCCGGGCCGGCGAACGTGTCGGTGACCAACGCCGCAGCGAGCCCCGGGACCCTCGTGAACGGGTACACGTTCCAGGGGACGCCGCCGACGCTCTCGTCCGTCTCGCCGGCCGCGGGGCCGCTCGCGGGCGGGACCCTCGTGACCCTCACGGGGACGGGGTTCCTGGCCGGAGCGACCGTGACCGTCGGGGGAAGCCCCGCGACGACGGTCACGGTCGCCAGCAGCACGACGATCACCTGCGTGACGCCCGCCGGGGCGATGGGTCCGGCGGCGGTCGTGGTGACTAACGTGGACGCGCAGACGGCTTCGCTCCCGACCGGGTACACGTTCCAGGGCCCCGTCCCGTCGGTGCTCGGCGTCTCCCCGTCGGCCGGGCCGCTCGCGGGCGGGACCCTCGTCACGATCACCGGGACGAACTTCGCGGCGGGAGCGACGGTCACGTTCGGGGGCGCGGCGGCGACCTCGGTGACCCTCGTCTCCTCGACCTCGATCACGTGCACGACCCCGTCGGGCGCGATGGGGCCGGCGAGCGTCGTGGTGACGAACGTGGACGCGCAGCAGGGGACCCTGGCGGGGGGGTTCACTTTCCAGGGGGCGGCCCCGACGCTGACGGGGGTACTGCCCGGGGCTGGGCCGATTGCCGGTGGAACCCTGGTCACCCTCTCAGGGACGAACTTTGCCGCAGGCGCGACGGTTAGGTTTGGGACCGCGCTAGCGACGTCGGTCACCGTCGCCACGACGACACAGATTTCGTGCGTGACCCCGGCCGGAAGCTCGATCGGCCCCACATCTGTCACCGTCACGAATGTGGACGCTCAGTCGTCCACCCTCCCGGGCGGGTTCAACTACGTTGGGCCGAGTCCGACCGTGTCGTCGGTGTCGCCCGCTTCCGGGCCCGTCGGTGGAGGCACATTCGTGACGGTCACCGGGACCAACTACGTGAGCGGCGCGACCGTCACGTTCGGTGGGGCACTTGCTAGCGGAGTAACTGTGCTCTCATCCACTCAGTTGACCTGCACGACGCCTGCTGGTACCGGAACGGTCAGCGTAGCGGTCACGAACATTGACGGCTCATCGGGAACCGCTGCGGGCGCCTACACCTACACCGGCATTGGCGCGACCGTCACGTCTGTGTCGCCGAACTCCGGCCCTGCCGCCGGGGGCACGTTCGTCACGATCACAGGCACGAACTTCCTCATCGGCGCGACCGTCACGTTCGGCGGCGCGTCCGCGACCTCGGTGACGATCGTCTCCTCGACCTCCATCACGTGCTCCACGCCGGCCGGCACCCCCGGGCCAGTGAACGTGACCGTCACGAACCTGAGCAGCTCCCCGGGCACCCTCGTGAACGGCTACACGTACCTCGGCGCGGTCCCGACCCTCGCGTCGGTCACCCCCAACGTCGGCCCCACCGCCGGAGGCACCCTCGTCACCCTGGCCGGCACGAACTTCCTCGGCGGAGCGACGGTCACCTTCGGGGGGGCACTCGCGACCTCGGTGACCGTCGCCAGTACCACCCAGATCACCTGCCTCACGCCGGCGCACGCGCTCGGTCCCGTGACGGTCGTCGTGACGAACGTGGACTCGCAGCAGGCGACCCTCGCGGGCGGGTTCACGTTCCAGGGGCCCGTCCCGACGCTCTCCGCCGTGACGCCGAACGCCGGTCCCACGACGGGCGGGACCCTCGTCACGCTCACCGGGACGAACTTCGCCGCGGGGGCGACGGTGACGTTCGGGGGGCTCGCCGCGACGACGATCACGGTCGTGAACGCCACCACGATCACGTGCCAGACCCCCTCGGGCGCCATGGGTCCGACGACCGTCGTCGTCACCAACGTGGACGCGCAACAGGCGACCCTCGCGGGCGGCTACACGTTCCAGGGGGCTGCGCCCACCCTCTCCTCCGTCTCGCCGAACGCGGGCCCGACGGCGGGCGGGACCCTGGTCACGCTCACGGGGACGAACTTCGCCGCCGGAGCGACGGTGACCTTCGGGGGAACCCAGGCGACCTCGGTCACCGTCGCTAGTACGACCCAGATCACCTGCGTCACCCCCGCCGGCTCGATCGGTCCGGCGAGCGTGGTCGTCCGGAACGTGGACCTCCAGGCGGCGGCGCTCCCCGCAGGGTTCACGTTCCAGGGCCCGGTCCCGACGCTCTCGACGGTCAGCCCGAACTCCGGTCCGCTCGGGGGCGGGACCCTGGTCACGCTCGCCGGCACGAACTTCGCCGCGGGCGCGACCGTCACGTTCGGGGGCGCCCTCGCCACCGGCGTGACCGTCGTCTCGACGACCTCGATCACCTGCACCACGCCGTCCGGCGGCGGGCCCGTGACCGTGGTCGTGACGAACGTGGACTCCCAGTCGGCGAGCCTCCCGAGCGGATTCAACTACGTCGGAACCCCCGCGACCGTGACGGGGGTCTCGCCGGGGAACGGCCCGGCGGCCGGGGGCACGTTCGTCACGATCTCGGGGTCGAACTTCGCCTCCGGCGCGACGGTCCAGTTCGGGAGCGCGACCGCGACGAGCGTGACCGTCGTCTCCGCGACCCAGATCACCTGCGTCACCCCCGCCGGCTCCCCCGGATTCGCGAACGTCACGGTCACGAACCCCTTCGCCTCGCCCGGCACCATGGCGAACGGGTTCCTCTTCCAGGGGCCGCCCCCCACCCTCACGAACGTGAGCCCCTCCTCCGGCCCCGACTCGGGAGGGACGGCGGTCCAGCTCACCGGGACTAACTTCCTCTCGGGGGCGACGGTCGCCTTCGGGGGGACCGCAGCGACGGGGGTGACGTTCGTCTCGTCGTCCCAGGTGAACTGCACCACCCCGGCCCACACGCTCGGGGTCGTGACGGTCACGCTCACGAATCCCGACCTGCTCGCCGCGAGCCTCACGAACGGGTACACGTTCCTCGGGCCGACGCCCACGCTTGTCGGGGTCTCGCCCGCCGTGGGGCCTGTCGGCGGCGGGACTCTCATCACCCTCACGGGTACGAACTTCGCCTCCGGGGCGACGGTGACACTCGGAGGGTCCGCGGCGACGAGCGTCAGCTTCGTCTCCTCCTCCATCCTCACGGCGACGGCGCCCGCCCACGCGGCCGGCTTCGTCACCGTCGCCGTCACGAACCCCGACAACCAGGTCGCCTCGCTCGCGAGCGGGTTCGAGTACCGGATCCCTCCGAGCATCACGACGACGATCCCGCCCTCGGGCTCCACGAACGGCGGGACCCTGATCACCATCTACGGGTCGGACTTCGTCTCGGGCGCGACGGTGCTCCTCCGGAGCGTCCTGGCCACGGCGGTGACCGTGAACGGGACGGGGACGGAGATCCGCGCGACCACCCCGTCCGGCTCGGCCGGCTCGGCAACGGTCACCGTCACGAACCCCGACACGCTCACGGGGGTCCAGCCATCCGGGTTCACCTACATCACGGCCGGCGCGAACCCCTCGATCTCGCTCCTCGACGTGGAGCCCGGGGCGGGCCCGCCGGCGGGCGGGACGACGGTCACGATCGTCGGGACGGGGTTCCTGACCGTCGGCTCGACGACGGTCTACTTCGGGATGAACGCCTCCGCGAGCGTCACGGTCCTCTCGAGCACGACGCTCACCGCGGTGACCCCCGCGGGGACTGCGGGGACGATCGTGGACGTGGCCGTGGTGAACCCCGGGGGCCTCTCGGCCACGGCCCGGCGCGCGTTCGCCTACTCGACGGCGTACCCCGTCTTCGGCGGGCTCGCCGGAGCGACGGCCGCCTCCACGTACGCGATCGAGCTGCGCTGGCTGCCCGGCCTCGACGACGTGACCCCCTCGCGCCGGATGCGGTACGCCGTCTGGGGCGCGACCAGCTCGGGTGGGCAGTCCTTCTCGTCCCCGCCGTGGTACCTGACGGACCCGGGCATCCAGGTCTTCCTCGCCGGAGGGCTCCAGCCGGCGAAGAGCTACTGGTTCGTGGTCCGCGCGGTGGACGAGGCGGGGAACCGGGACTCGAACACGGTGGAGCGCTCGGCGACCACCTTCCCGTTCCCCGGGGCGGGCGGCACGAGCCCCTGGTCGGCGACCGGAGCCCTCGGGACGGCGCGCGGAGCCCACACGGCGACGCAGCTCCGGGAGGGGCCGGTCCTCGTCGCAGGCGGTGGGACCACGACGTGCGAACTCTACGATCCCATCCCGGGAACCTGGTCCGGGACGGGGTCCCTCGGCGTCCTGCGCACGAACCATGCGACCGCGCTCCTCCTGACCGGGCGGCCCCTCGCCGCCGGGGGCTCGGGGGCCTCGGCCCGGGGGAGCTCGGAGCTCTACGACCCGGCGGCGGGCACCTGGGCGGCGACGGGCACGCTCGTCGTCGGCCGAGAGAGCCACACGCTCACCGTCCTCGGGAACGGCCGAGTCCTCGCGGCGGGTGGCAGCAACCCGTTCGGCAACATCGCCGGGTGCGAGCTGTACAACCCCACGGCGGGGACGTGGAGCTCGACGAACCCCCTCGCGACGGGTCGGTCCTTCCACACGGCGACCCTCCTCCAGGACGGGCGCGTGCTCGCCGCGGGGGGCCTCACGGGGACCCTCTCGCCGACGGCGACCGCGACCGCCGAGATCTACGACCCCTCGGCGGGAACCTGGTCGGTGACCGGCGCGATGGCCACCGCCCGGATGATCCACACGTCAACGCTCCTCCCGGACGGGATGGTGCTGGTGGCGGGGGGGCGGGCGGGCCTCGCGTCGGTCAAGACCTGCGAGCTGTTCGACCCCTCGAAGGGGCAGTGGTCCACGGTCGGTTCGCTCGCGACGGACCGCGACAACCATGCCGCGGCGCTCCTCCCGAGCGGTTGGGTGCTCGTGGCGGGGGGGCGAAGCGGTCTGACGGACCTCTCGAACTCGGAGATCTACGATCCCATCGGCGCCACGTGGTTCGCGGCGGGCAGCTTCGCGAACGCGCGCGCCCAGGCGACCGCGACCGTCCTCCCCTCGGGAGACGTCCTCCTCGCGGGGGGAGTCGCGGGCGGCTTCAACTCCACCGATGCCGACATCTACGACGCCGCCCCCGACGCGGGACGCTGGCGGGGCGCGGCCACTCTCGACCGGGGGAGGCACCTCCACACGGCGACCCCGCTCCTCGACGGCACCCTGCTCGTCACGGGCGGGCGGGGCACGGGCGGCGCCTACGACGCCACGTCGAGGCTCTACGATCCCCAGACGGGGACCTGGACCGCGACCGTCGGGACGATGGCCACGGCCCGCGCCTACCACACGGGGACCCTGCTCGGGGACGGCCGCGTCCTCGTTTCGGGCGGGTTCAACGGGACCGCCCTCTCGACGGCCGAGGTCTTCGACCCGGCGACGGGCACCTGGACGGCGACCGGGGGGCTCGGTACGGGCCGGTATTCCCAGACCGCGACGCTGCTCCGCGACGGGAGGGTCTTCGTCGCCGGGGGGCACAACGGCAGCGTCAACGTGGCGACGGCGCAGGTCTACGACCCGTCCACGGGGACCTGGACGTCGGCCCCGAACATGGGGACGGCGCGGGGCTACCACACGGCCACGATGCTCTCCGGCGGGCAGGTCCTCGTGGCGGGCGGCTTCAACCCGTTTGTCACGGCGAGCGCGGAGATCTACTACCCGGCGGCGGCGACGTGGGTCCCGACGGGAGGGCTCGTGACGGCCCGCTCCCGGCACACGGCGACGGCGCTCCCGGGGGGACGCGTCCTCGTCGCCGGCGGGACGAACTCGTTCAGCGCGGCCATGACCTCGTGCGAGATCTACGACCCGGCGACGACCACATGGACGAACACGGGGATCCTCGCGACCGCGCGGCACCAGCACACGGCGACCCTCCTCCCGAGCGGCCGGGTCCTCGCCGCGGGGGGGTACACGACCCTGGGGCTCGTCACGGCGGAGCTCTACGACCCGCGCCGCGGCACCTGGACCTCGACGGGGGCCCTCGCGACCGGCCGCGGCTTCCACACCGCGTCGCCCCTCCCGGACGGCTCGGTGCTCGCGGTCGCGGGGCTCGCGGCGGGCGCGACCTACCTCGCCTCCGCCGAGGTCTTCGACGAGGGGCGCGGGTCGGCGGACTCGTGGCGCCCCCTGGTCTCGGCGGTTGGCGGCGTGACGCAGTTCCCGGTGGCGATGAGCTATGGGGCGACCGTGGCGGTGACCGGGGCGAAGTTCCGCGGGGTCTCCGAGGCGGGGGCGGGCGGCACCCAGAGCTCCCCGGCCGACCTGCCCCTCGTCGAGCTGGTCGGGCCGCTCGGCTACGCGACGGGCTACATGAACTCGGACGCCGGCCAGGTCCGGCGCCTCGCCCTCGTCGGGGCGCACTCCGACACGGCGTTCACGGTGCAGACCCCGGGCCAGTGGAGCCCGATCAACCTGACTGGGATCGGGCCGGGCGCCTACACCCTCCGCGTGATCGTGAACGGGGTCCCGTCCGTGGCGCGCATCGTGCGGTTCCCGTAGCGTAAGCGCTTCCCGCGGCCAAGGCCCCGCGTGAAGCGCTTCCGCTAGCAACGCAAGGGCCGGATCGGCCGACGTCCTCAGGCATAGTCGGTTTCGGCCTCCGACCCCTACGTCGGGCTACGCTACGACCGGCTCCGGTCGTCCGGCCAAGACCCGCTCGACCACGGGGTCGCTCAGGTAGCTCCCGGGGATCCGGGGCCTCCGGCGCGCGAAGAGGCCTCGCGCCTTCGCCCAGAAGAGGCCGTTCGCGATCAGCGCCCAGCGGCGGAGGAACCCGATCTCCGAGAGGCTCCCCGTGAGGAGCCCGAGGCGCTGCATCCGGATCTCGGTCGTCCGGAGCACGTGCTCGAGGAACCGCGGGAGCTGCGAGAGGACCGGGTGGCCCGCCGGCAGCCGCTTCTCGACGTGGCGCGCGAGGAACCGGAGCGCCACGACCGAGAGGAGGCAGCGGCCGAGGAGCTGGCGCCGCCGCCGCGGCGTCTCGCGCAGGACCTCGAGGGTCCTCTCCTCTCCGAAGGTCACGTGCCCCTCCTCCTGGCGGCCGATGCTCGCGAGGATCGCCTGCACCTCGGGGTGAGGGACCGCGTCCTCGAGGGCGTAGAAGGCGACGAGCACGAGCCCTTCCCCGAGGGCCATCTCGAGCGCCACGTGGTGGTCCCAGAGCCTCTCGTGGCTCGAGAGGAACTTGATGACCCGGTTCGGGGGCGAGGGCTTCGCCCCGAGGATCTTGAAGATCTTGAGGAAGTTCCGGAAGTGGGCGAACTCCTCCACGGCCTGCCGCGAGAGGAACGTCGCGGCGTCAATGTCGGGCGCCGTGTAGAGGGTCGCGCCGCAGTAGCAGCCGGTCGCCTCGCCGTAGAGGGCCTGGGAGAAGATCCACGCGAGGAGGTCGCGGTCGCGGGCGAGGTCGAAGCGGGCCGAGCCGACGTCGTAGCGAAGTTCCTCGCGCGTGAGGAGCACGGGGGGAGGATACCCGAAGGCCATCGGCCCGTCACGGCGCGGACCGGCGACGGGTCCATCGCGGACTTGTCGAACAGACGGCGGCTGCCCAGTGACCGCGGGGTTCGGTGGGCGCCGCGGGTCCTGTCGCCGCGTCGCCTCGTCGAGCCGTCAATGCCCGTGCCGGTGGTGCAGGTCGGGGACGTGCTCGTGGTCGTGGACGAGCCGCTCGTGGCGGTGGGGGTGGGAGTGGGGCCCGGCGACGGGGCCCTCGTGGCCGGGGTGGTCGTGCCGGTGGTGCTCGTCGTGCCCGTCGTGAGAGTGGACATGGTCGTGCTCCATCGGCTCGTGCACGTGGACGTGGCCGTGGCGCTCGCGGAAGAGGAGCCAGACCCCGGCCAGCATGAGCCCGCCCGCGAGGAGCTGAACCGGGCCGGGGCGTTCGCCGAGGACGGGGACCGCCGCGAGCGCGCCCACGAAGGGGGCCGTCGCGAAGTAGGCGGCCTGTCGCGCGGCGCCGAGGAGCCGCAGCGCGAGGATGTAGAGGAGGAGCGCCACGCCGTAGGAGACGAAGCCGACCCCGAGCGCGGCGGCCGCGATCCCCGGGGAGGGCCACGGCATCCCGAGGGTCCGCGCGAGGGCGAGAGTCGCGAGGCCCGCCGCGAGCGTCTTCACCCGGACGACGGCCACCGGGTCCCGGACCGAGAGGCGCTGCGAGAAGTTGTTGTCGAGCGCCCACGAGAGGCAGCCCCCCGCCACGCAGAGGGCTCCGACGAGGTCCCCGCCCAGGCCGCCCTCGCCGCCCCCGGCCCCGAGGGCGAAGGAGCCGGCGAGGACGAACCCCACGGCGGCCGCCGCGCTCCCGCCGAGGTGCTCGCCGAAGAGGGCGACCGCGAGGAGGATCGTGAACGGCGCCTCGAGGTTGAGGAGGAGCGAGCCCGTCACCCCCGAGAGGCGGCCGATCCCGGCGTTGAGGAGGATCGGCCCGAGAATCCCGCCGGTCACGGTGACCGCCACGAGGAGCGGCAGGTCCCCCTTCCGCAGCCGCGCCTCGGGCGAGACGCCGCGCCGCGCGAGGCCGAAGGCGAGGAATCCCAGGCCTGCCCCGAGATAGAGGAGCGCGGCCAGGGTGACCGCGTCGGTGTGCCGCATCAGGATCTTCTGGACCGGCGTGCTCGCGCCGTAGAGCACGGCCGCGGCGAGGCCGAGGGTCGCTCCCCAACTCGCCGTGTCGCTGCGTCCCCGCGTCCCCGCGTCGAGCGTCATCGGGGCTGCTTCCGGCTCTCGATCGCGGCGAGGACCTCCTCGGCCGCGCGCCGCGAGGGGTTCGGGACGCTGGCGACGGCCGCCCGCACCTCGGCGAGCCCCGCGAGGCAGTCGGCCCGCCGGCGCGGGTCGGTGAGGAGCGTGAGGGCCGCGCCGGCCACGTCGCGCGCGCCGTCGCGCCAGAGCGTGAACTCCGGGACGATCCGGCGGCCGGCGAGGACGTTCGGGAGGCCGATATGGTCGGTCTCGAACCAGCAGAGGGACATGAAGCGCGCGACCGGGCCCACGCGGTAGACGATCACGACCGGGGTCCGGTGGTAGACGGCCTCGAGCGTGACCGTCCCCGAGGTGGCGAGGACGGCGTCGCTCGCCGCGTAGATCTCGGCGGTCGAGCCCGGGACGACGGTGGCCCGGACGAGAGACGACTCGAGCGCGCGCTTGAGGGACCGCTCGAGGCGCGGGGCCGCGCAGGAGACGACGAAGCGCACGCCCGGGAGAGTCCCCGCGAGCCACTCGGCGGCGCGGAGCAGCACGGGACCCGTCAGCCGGATCTCCCCCAGGCGGCTCCCGGGGAGGATCCCGACGAGGGTCCCGCCGGGAGCCTTCAGCTCGGCCACGAGCCGCGGGTCGGGCGGGTGCGCCTCGAGGTGCGCGAAGAGGGGATGGCCGACGTAGGTGGCGGAGACCCCCCGATCGGCGTACCACCTCTCCTCGAACGGGAAGAGGACGAGCATCCGGTCCACCCAGCGGCGGACCTTGCGGATCCGCCACGGGTTGTAGGCCCAGATCTGCGGGGAGACGTAGTAGATCGAGGGGACCCCGCGCTCCTTGGCGGTCTTGGCGAAGAAGAAGTTGATGCCGGGGTTGTCCACGAGGACGAAGGCGTCGGCCGGGTCCCGGGCCGTCCTCTCTCGCGCGCGGAGGATCTCGCCGTAGAGCCTCGGCATGAGCCGCACGGCCTGCGCGGCCCACATGACCGAGTGCTGCGTCAGGTCGTAGAAGCAGTCGAGCCCCTGCGTGCGCATCCGGGCCCCACCGAGGCCGGAGAACCGGGCGCCGGGGGCGAGGGCGCGGACCTCGCGCATCAGGTCCGCGGCGATCCGGTCCGAGGACTCCTCGCCGGCGCAGAGGAAGACATGGGGGCCGGTCATCCGCCACCCGCGCCCACGGCGAGGAGGAGCAGGTTCACCGCGTAGTGCAGCGGCACGCCGGCGATCGTGAGCAGGAGGCCGTAGAAGACGTCGAGGGGGAAGAGCCCGAACCGGGCGTCGAGCACGGCGACCGCGAGCGCGAGCATCGGGAGGAAGACGAGGGCAGTCGCGAGGAGGGCGAAGAGGACCGGGTGCGCGGGGAGGAGGAGGAGGGCCGAGAGCCACGTGTCCGCCGCGACGAACAGAGGCACGCCGAGGAGCAGCGCCCCGCGACGCTTTCCCGCGTAGAGGGCGGCGAGCGCGACGAGGGCCGCCCCGAGCCCGGCCGCGAGGAGGCCGGTCACTTCTTCTCGACGCGGGCGCCGCCGGCGAGGGCTTTCTCGAGGGCGGCCACGCGCACCCGCAGCCGCTTCACCGTCTCCGCGATCGTCGGCACGGCCGTGCTGGCGGCGAGGATCCGGAGGCCCTTCTCGCCGGGGCGGGCGGGGATCCCGACCCAGCCGGTCCCGGGCGGGAGCTTCTTCCCGGTGCTGATCCCGGCCTTGGCCGCGACGAGGACGCGGTCGCCGATCTGTGCCCCCTCGGCGATCCCGACGTGGCCCCCGATCGTCACGTGGCTCCCGAGGGACGTGCTGCCGGAGAGGCCCGTGAGCGACGCGACGAGGCAGTGCTCGCCGATCACGACGTTGTGCGCGATCTGCGTGAGGTTGTCCACCTTGGTCCCGCGCCCGATCACGGTCGGGCCGAGAGTCCCCCGGTCCACGCAGGAGTTGGCCCCGATCTCGACGTCGTCCCCGAGGATCACCGTCCCGACCTGCGGCACGCGGATGTGGGGACCCTCGCGCTGGAAGTAACGGCGGTAGTCCAGGACCTCCTGGCCCGGCTCGAGGTCGTCCTCGCCCGGGATCTCGCCCTCCTGGACGAAGCCGAACCCGGCGGCGCCGATGATCGCGCCGGCCTTGAGGAAGACCCGGTCGCCGAGGGTGCAGCCCGGGTAGACGACGGACCGCGGCTCGAGCGTGCAGTCGGCCCCGATCTTCGCGCCCTCGCCGACGATCACGCCGGCGTGGAGGACGGTCCGGTCCCCGATCCGGGCCCCGGCGCCGACGCTCGCCAGGGCCCCGACGTGGACCTCGCGGCCGAGCTGCACGCCGGGGGCGACCGAGGCGCTCGGGTGGACTCCGGGGGCCGGCCGCACCGGCGGGAGCAGCGCGGCGATGGCGCGGGCGAACGCAGCCTTCGGGTAGAGGTGGCGGAGGACCGTCTTCCCCGGGATCTCGGCCCCCGGCGGGGCGATCACTGCCCCGGCCCGGCTCCTCGCGGCCCGCTCCCCGTAGCGCGGGGACTGCGCGAACACGAGGTCGCCCGGCCCCGCCTGCTCGAACGTCGAGACGCCGTTGAGCTTCGTCGCGCCGTCGCCCTCGACGGTCGCGCCGATCTTCGCCGCGATCTCGGCGACCGTGAGAGGCATCCGGCGGATCTTAGCCCCGCCGTCCCGGGGGGGCAACGAAACCTAGCGAGACGCGGGCGGCGCGCCGGGGGGCGGCGGCGCGGAGCCGTCCGTCCCGGACTCCTGCGCCTTCTCGACTTCCTTGGCGACCTTGTCCTCGGGCGGCTTCTTCGGGAGCGCGGTCGGGATCTCGGCCTCGAGGGCCGTCGCGGCTTCGGCGTCGCCGGCGGCGAGCAGCGCGCTGCGGGCGTCGAAGAGGCGCCCGGCGGCCTTGGCGCGCGCGGCGAGCGCCCGCGCCTCGTCGGCGGGAAGCGGCGCGATCCCCGCGGCCGCGCAGAGCTTCTTCCAGACGAAGAACTGCCCCTCGTCGCGCGCGCGGCGGCGCAGCGACTCGAGACCCTTTGTGTCGGCGGCCTTCGCGAGGAAGTCGGCCGCGTCGGAGAGGTGGCCGGCGGCGGCGAGCTTCTCGGCGAGTGCCTTGAGCCCCTCGGCCGGCGTCTTCGGGTCCGCGAGGATGTCCCGCTTCTCGCGCCAGTTGGGGACTTCCCCCGCGATCCGGATCCCGCCGACGGTGGGCATGGGGGCGGGGATTCTACCCTTCAGAGGCTCGACGCGGGGACGCGGTACACTCCCCCCATGGACCTCCGCCGCGTCCTCCTCCTCATACTCGACCTCGACGACACGCTCTTCGACTGCGCGGGGACCCTCGTCCCCGCCGCGCACCGGGACGCCGCGGCGGCGCTGGCGGCGGCCGGGGTGCCCGCGAGCGCCGAGGCGATCCTCGCCGCGAGGCTCGAGGTCTTCGCGGCCGACGCGCGTGCCGACGTGGACGCCGCGGTCTGCGCGCGGTACGGCGTCACCGACTCGCGCATCGCCGAGGTCGGCCGGCGCGCGTTCCTGCGCCGCGAGGTCCCGCCGATCGAGCCCTTTCCCGGGGTCCGCGAGACCCTCGCGAAGCTCGAGGGCCGGGTCCGCCGGGTCCTGGTCTCCGTCGGCTGGCCCGAGACGCAGAGGAGGAAGGTCGAGCGCCTCGGCCTCGGGCCGCTCCTCGACCGCACCCTCTACCTCGCGCCGAAGTCCAAGGGTGGGAAGGAGGTCGCCTTCCGCTCGCTCCTCAACACCGAGGGCCTCCGGCCCGCCGGGGCGCTCGTCGTCGGGAACCGCCTGGATGACGAGATCGCGGCGGGGAAGCGCCTCGGGATCCCCACGGCGCTGGTGCGCGGCGGCGAGCTCGGCGCGCTCGAACCGAGGGGCCCCGACGAGACCCCGGACGTGGTGGTCGCGGGGCTGCCGGAGCTGCTGCCGATGCTGGGCGTGGCGTAGATGCCCCGCGAGTGGTTCCGCTCCTTCTTCGACTCCGAGTACCTCGCCCTCCTCAAGGACCAGTGGACTGCGCGCGCTACGCGCGCGCAAGTGGGGTTCCTCGAGAAGGCCATGAAGCTGCGGCCCGGCGCGCGCGTGCTCGACGTCGCGTGTGGGTACGGGCGGCACGCGTTCGAGCTGGCGTAGCGGGGGTACGAGGTTACGGGCGTGGACCTCTCGCCCGCGATGCTCCGGGAGGCGCGGCGGCTCGCCCGCGGGCGGAAGAACCCGCGGTTCCTCCGGGGAGACATGCGGCGGCTCGACTCCCGCGGCGAGTTCGACGCGGCCTACAACATGTTCACGAGCTTCGGGTACTTCTCACACTCGGAGAACGTCCGGGCGCTCCGGCGGATCGTCCGCGCCGTGCGCCCCGGCGGGCGGGTCCTCCTCGACGTCCGGAACTTGGATTACGACAAGGAGCACGTGGCGAACCGGAACTGGTGGAAGCGCGGCAAGCGGATCGTGCTCGAGGAGCATCGGCTCGACCCTCGCACGGGCGTCGTCGAGAACCGCTGGTGGATCCTGCGGCCCGAGCGCGGAACCCACGTCGGGAAGCGGATGCGGCTCGTCGTCTACAACCCCTCGGCCTGGCGCGGCATGCTCCGCCACGTGGGAGCGCCCCTCGAGGCGCTCTACTCGGGCTACGACGCCCGGCGCTACACCCGCCCGGACCGGTCGCGTCTGATCGTGGTGGGCCGCCGCGAGGCCTGACGGTTCGGTAAGATCGAGTCCCGATGTCCCGAGGGCTCACCGTCTTCCTGGCGTTCTCGCTCGCGCTGAACGCGTTCCTGGCGTGGACACTGCTCGGGACGTGGGAAGCCCCGGCCCCGCCCGAGCGCCCGTCCTCCTCCGCTCCCCCAGCGGCTCCCCCTCCCGCTCCCGCTTCCGAAGCCCGCGCCGCCGACCCCGCCCTCCTCGCCCGCGCCGAGGCGGCCGAGGCCCGGGTGGCGGCGCTCGAGAAGGAGCTCGCGATGGCCCGGGTGGATCACGCGAAGGCCGGCGCCGCCCCCCCGGTTGCGGACCCGCTGGCCGCCATCGTCCACGCTCCCGGGAGCCTGAGGCACAAGCTGGCGACGCTCCTCGACCTCACCGGGTCGGACCGGCTCACCGCGGCGAAGCACCTGGGGCGCGCATATTCCCGCTCGAAGGAGAAGCAGGCCGAGCTCCTCGCCCTCCTCCGCGAGGAGCAGGACCCCGCCCTGCTCGCGGCACTCGCGATGGTCCTCGGGGAGTGCCGGCCCATCGGCATGTCCGCGGAGGACTTCGACCGCATCGCCGAGATCGTCCAGGCCGGCAGCCCCCGTGAGAGGCGCATGGCCGCCGCCTGGGCCGTCGGGCTCGCGGCGACGGAGCTGGCGATCACGCACCGGCGGTCGGGTTGGCTCGCTGAGATGATCCGGCGCGAGGGCGACCCGCGCGTGATCGCGGGTCTTGCCCGCTCCGCCGAGGGGCACTTCCTCCTCGCCCCAGGCTCCTCCGTGCCCGCCGCCCTGGCCGAGGCTGCGGAGAGGGTCCCCTCCGGGGATGCTCGGGAGATCGTGGTGGAGGCGAGCGTCAACGCGTCGCTCGCGACCAAGGGCCCGGAGGGGGCGTTCGCGCTCTGGTCCGCGGCGGCGACGCCGGAGCGTCGGGAGGAGATCGTCCGGGCCATCGCCCGGGGGATGGGTTCGGGGCGAATGGGGACGACGACGGGTCTCGGCGAGGAGCCGCAGGACCCCGAGGCCCTCGCGCAGCGCCTACGGGCTCGTCGTGCCGGGTTCGTGAGGCTCTTCGAGGCCACTTCAGATGCGGGGCTCCGGTGGGATCTCCTCGTCAGTGGAGTCATGCGACTCGGACTCGACGCGCCGACCCGGCGCGAGGACGACGCCTCGTTCGTGCGCGACGTCGCGCGAGCGGAGCCGGACCCGAAGCGGAGGGCTCGCCTCGAGCGGCTCGCCGAGGTCGTGCGGAGCGGAGCCTCGATCATGGGACAGGAGTGGATCTCCATCCTGGGTCGGGACTGAGCGCGGGCGAAGCTCCTGCGGGCCGCGTCCCTCGTTCCGCCGCCTTATACTCCCCCCTGCGTGGACTCCCTCCTCGCCCCCGCGGGCGACCTGACCCGCGGTCCCCTCGGACGGCAGGTCGCCGCGCTCGGCTGGCCGCTCGCCGGCGCGATGATCCTGCACGCGCTGTTCAACCTGGTGGACCTCCTGTTCGTCGGGCGCATCGCCGGGCAGGGGACCGAGGCGATCGCGGCGGTCCACACGGCCGGCGTCCTCAACATGGTCGTGATGATCGTCGCGAACGGGATCTGCGTCGGGGCGCTGGCGATCGCGGCCCGTCTCTGCGGGGAGGGGAAGCCCGGCGAGGCGGGGCGCGTCGGGGACCAGACACTCGGCATCCTGCTCGGTTTGGCGATCGCCGCGGGAGTGCCGGGGGTCGTCCTCTCGCGCCCCCTCGTCGCGCTCTGCGGCCTCTCGGGCCTCTCGGCCGACCTCGCCCACACCTACAACTGGATCATGATGTCGGGCTCGGGGACGATGTTCCTCCTCCTCCACACGACGACGCTCATGCGCGCGGCCGGCGAGAGCGTCTGGCCGATGGTGCTGCTCGTCCTATCCAACGTCCTCAACCTCGTCCTCGACTACCTGATGATCTTCGGCTGGGGCCCGATCCCCGCGATGGGCGTCGCGGGGGCCGCGTGGGCCACCGTGATCTCGCGGGGAGTGGGCGCCGTCGGGGGGCTCCTCCTCCTCTCCCGCGGAGTGCGCGGAATCCGGTTCCATCCGTCCGGGATGCGCCCGGAGCCGCGGATGGCCGGGCGGATCCTCCGGATCGGGCTCCCGCAGTCGGCCCAGATCGTCATCTGGATCCTGTCGGTCGGGGTGCTGAACCGCGTCGTCACCGAGGTCGCGGAGCCGGGCTGGGGGCACGTCGTCGTGGCGGCCTACGGCGTGGGCGTGCGGCTCGACATGCTCGCCTTCTTCGGGTGCGCCGCGTGGGGCGGGGCGGCCGCGAGCTTCGTCGGCCAGAACCTCGGGGCGAAGAACCCCGCACGCGCCGCCGCGGCGACGTGGGCCGCGGCCGGCTGGGCCGCCGTCCTGGCGGCAGCCATCGGGACTACGTACCTCCTCATCCCGCACGCGGTGGTCCGGCTGTTCCTCGTCTCCGAGACTCCCGGCGTCGTCGAGGAGGGGGTCCGGTATCTCCACTGGGTCGTCCCGGCCTACCTCTTCGTCGCGCTGAACGTCGTCCTCTCCCAGGCGATGAACGGCGCGGGGAGCACCCTCACCCCTCTCGCCCTGGATGCGGGGGTCCGCCTCGGGCTCCAAATCCCTCTCGCCTTCTGGCTCCCGGAGGTCTCGGGGCTGCGCGTCGCGGGCGTGTGGGCCACAGTCCTCTTGGCGAACGCGCTCCTCTGCGCGCTGTTCGTGGCCGTGTTCCTCCTAGGCCGCTGGAAGCACAAGCGCCTCGACTAGCTTGTCTGGGTAGGCGGGGGGCGTGTATCCTCACTGCACACCCGCGGGGACGCGGGGATCCGGAATGGGACACGGAGGCCCGCCCTTCCCCCCGAACGGACCCCGGCACGCGGGTTGCGCAGAGACACGGCTCATAGGGTCCCGCCGCTCACGGGACCTCGGGGGTGTCCGATGATCCGACGGTTGATCCCGGTGCTTGGCCTCGCGGTCGCGGTCTCGGCGGGGTGCCCCGTCGGCCCGGGGCTACAGACCTCCGACGACCCCGACATCGTCGGGATCGTCGCGCGCTCGATGGTCGGCTCGATCAGCGACGCCTTCGACGTCTCCACCAACACCATCGGCGGGGCCTTCGTCGGGGAGATCGTGGCCGTGTGCGGGTACAACTTCAACCGCGTCGGGCCGGCGAACCGCGTCGTGATTGACGGGGTGGATTGCCGGGTCCTGAACTACTACGAGATCAACGGAGGCTCGCGGTTCGGGGCGCTCTTCTTCCAGGTCCCGAACACGGTCCCGCCCGGGAACCAAAGGCGGCTGAACGTGCTGAACTCGGGCAAGGGGTCGGACTTCCGCCCGCAGCTGGATGTCCACCGGCTCGCCTACTCGAGCTACACGTCCGGCTCGGGGGTCGCCGCGACCGACGTCTCGCTCGTCGCGCCCGCGTGGGTCTCGAGCAACGACTTCTCCGTGGCGCAGAATCCCGACACGCTGGTCCTCTCGTCCGACGGGATGTGGGCCTACCTCACGAGCGGCCCGACCCTCTACCTGGTGCTCCTCGCGAACGGGAGGACCGTGGTCACCGCCACGAGCCTCTTCAACGGGGGCGTGGGACCGATGGCCATCTCCCCGGACGGGAACGAGCTGGCGGTCGGGGTCTATCCCGCGAGCCCGGGCGTCCCGGAGATCGCCATGGTGGACACCTCCTGGGTGCAGGGGCTCCCGCTCGAGGTGAATCCCTCGGACGGGGTCGTGAACGTCGTCGGGACGGTCCCTACCTTCGCCGCCCCCGCCGTCACGTCGCTCTCCGGTCCCGCGATCGGGACCTTCGCCTTCACCCCGAACTCGCAGACCCTGCTCGCGACGCTCTCCTCGTCGGTCGTCCGCGAGTACTCGGTCTCGGGGACGGCGATCACGCAGGTGCGGGACTACACGATCTCGGGCTCGGCCCCGTTCGGCGTCGCGATCACCCCGGACGCCGCGCGCGCCATCGTCACCAGCCTGAACCAGAACACGGTCGTCCCGATCCACCTCCCGACGCAGACCGTCGGGGCCGCGCTCACCGCCGGGACGACGCCCCTCCTCCCCGTCATCACCACGAACGGCGCCCACTCGGTCGTCGTGAACGTCGGGGGGACGGACTTCTCGCTCTACGACATCGGCACGGGCGGGGTCACGGCCCACAACCCGGCGACCCTCAGCCTCGGCGCCTCGCCGGGCGAGATCGCGCTCTCGCCCGACGGGCCGATCGGCGTCAGCGTGGACAACCAGGTGCTCGTCGTGAACGGGAACCAGCTCAACTACGTGACGGTCACATTCGCGACCAGCTCGATCGCGCTGGCGAGCTACACGACGGGGCCGTACTCCCAGACGCTCAAGAAGGTCGCGGTCCAGGCTAGGCGCTAGCCGCCGCGGGCTCCTTCGGCGCCGTCGCCTCCTCCTCGCGCCACTCGAGGCGGAAGCGCTCCTTCGTCCCCAGCACGATCTCGCGCGGACGGGCGGCGAGGTCGGTGAGGGTCACCTTGTCGAACTTCTGGCCCTCCATGAGCGTCCCGTTGGCGCCCAGGTTCTCCAGCTCGACGTGCCCGGGCCCCTCGACGCTCACCTGGAGGTGCTGGCGGGAGACGGTCTGGAAGTGCTTGTTGCGGTCGCGCTCCTCGGGGTCGAGCGACAGGTAGCGCAGGCACTTCCGGAGCGAGATGTCGCACGAGCGGCTCCGGCCGATCACGACCTGAGCCCCCGGCGCGACGCGGAAGATCTCGCCCTCCACCATCCCGTCCACCCCGACCAGCACGAGGGATCCGCTCGGCATGCGCGCACCCTCCGGCCCGAGGATACCAACAGAGGGCCGGACAGAAAAGTCCTAGGGCCCGCGACCACGCGTGGTATACTCCCGCGCCGTTCTACGATCCTCGGCGCGTCGCTCAACTCCCGGAGGCTCCGCGTGAAGACGACTCTGAAGTCCCGCCCGGCCCCGCGCGCCCGGACCTCCGCCAAGCCCTCCTGCGAGGAGTGCGGGAAGGCGATGGAGCGCGAGAACACAGCCCGCGTCCGCGAGACGCTCTTCCTCCTCTGGAAGTGCCCCTGCGGCCACCAGATGCTGGAGCGCCGCCCGCTCGTCGAGTCCCCGGTCGTTCAGGCCGAGGACTAGGTCCTCCAGGGGAGCGTCCGCCGCCGGGGGTCCAGCCCGAGGATCCGGAGCGGCGGGGCGCCGGCGTGGAATCGCACCCGGGCGCCGGGTTCCAGCCGGATCGCGCGGTGCTGGCCGTCCACGAAGAGGGCGGCCCCGCGGGCGAGGACGAGGATCTCGATCGCCCCCGGCGCGGCGCGGCCGCCGAGGAGCCGCGGCGCGGGACCGAGACCGCGGAAGGGCTCCCGGACCGCGTAGGAGAGGTCCCGCGAGGCGAGCGGGAGGATCGGCCCCCCGGCGGAGCGCGCGCCTCCCGTGGACCCCGGCCCCGTCGCGACCCAGAGCCCTGAAGACCGCTGCTCCTCGCTCCGGGTCCCGACGCGCAGGCGGTAGCGCGTCATCCCGGCCGGGTTCTGGTGGCCGAGGAGGACGTCGTTCAGGACGGCCCACCGCAGCGGGCGGCCCTCCACGACGACCCGGACGCGGGGGAGCGGGACGGGCGCGAGGCGTCCGGCCCGCCAGGCGGCGAGCCTCTCGCGCACGTTCGTCTGGTCGGCCCCGGCGAAGATCCCGAGGGAGCGCCGGGGGTCCGAGTTGACGGCGAGGACGCGAGCCTCCTCGTCGTCGCCCCCCCGGAGCCATCCGGCCGCCTCGAGGAGAGTCCCGTCCCCCCCGACGGTCACCACGAGCGGCGCGCGGATCGGCGCGCGGAGCCGGCCCCGGTAGACGCTGCGAACCCGGAACCCCTCGGCCCGGAGCGCGGTGAGCGTCGCCGCGAGGGCCTCCCGGTGCGCCGCGTCGCTCTCGAGGAGCCCTCGCCGTGCGTCCGCGGGGATCGCCCGCCACCACGATCCCCGGGGCCCTCCCGAGAGCGCCAGTGCGGTCTTCTTGTAGACGAGGACGGCGTTCATCGGGCTAGCTCGCATCATTCGCGCGGCGGCATGACCGGAGCGCGAATGACGCGAGCTAGTCATAGCGGCATGAGCTTCCGACCAGGGTGGGTCCTACGACTAGCTAGCCCGACGTGTTCGCGCGCTGTCTTTTCTCGCGCGCGAATGCGTCGGGCTATGGCTTCCCGTTCTCGTCGCGCCCGTTCCCCGCGTGACCGTTCCCCCCGTGGCCGTTCCCGCCGTGGCCGTTCCCGCCCCCCGGCCTCGGACGCGCGTAGACGACGCTCACGAGGTCGTGCGGCCGGAGCTTCCTCACGCCGCCGATGTCGAACCCGGCGCGGTCGAACAGGCCATCCAGCTTCATGTCGGCCCGCCACCCGATCCGGCAGGTGAGCGGCGAGATCACCCGCTCGATCCGCGAGATCCAGGCATTCTCGCTCGCGAAGTGGTTCATGATCACCAGCGTCCCCCCTGGCGCCGTCACCTCCCGGACCGCGCGCAGGACCGCGAGCGGGTCGGGGACGACCGAGAGCACGTAGGCCGCGACCACGCAGTCGAACGACGCCGGCGTGAAGTGGCGGACCAGGTCCGCCGCGTCGAGGAGCCGGAGTGAGACGTTGGCGAGCCGGAGCCGCCGGACCCGGGACTCGGCGACCGCGAGCATCTCCGGCGCGATGTCTATCCCGACGACCGAGCAGTCGCGGGGGTAGCAGGGCAGGGCGAGCCCCGTACCGACGCCGATCTCCAGGACCCGGGCCCCCGGCCGGATCGGGAGAGTCGCGAGGACGCGCCTCTGCCGGGAGAGGGTGTAGCGCTTGAAGAGGACGTCGTAGGCCCGTGCCAGTCGCGTGTAGAGGATCCCCGAGCCCGGGTTATAGAACGGTCGGTCCAAGTCCACTCCTCGGAGACTCCCCGGAGCGCCACCCCATCCACGCCCGACCCGAGGGGGGCGGTACGCTACCCGAGCGGCCGCGGGGCGTCAACCGCCAGACGGCTTCCCCGGAGGCCCCTCCAGGATCTCCCGGCCGGAGCGACCCCCGGACTCCCCCCTCCCCCCGAGGATCTGCCGGGTGCCCCCCTTCTCGCGGTAGACGATCTCCTCGCGGTCGGTCTTGAGCGTCAGGTCGCGGGTGTCCTCTTGCACGCGGGCGCTCGGCAGGAGGATGTGGTCGAGTCGCAGCATCACCTCCAGGCTGCCCCGCGACTCGGGGGGGGTGAACAGGTAGTCGTTCACGCTGAAATAGCGCCCCGGCGACGTCGCGTCGAAACCCTCGATCACCGGCCAGGCGATGCACTTGCCCTCCAGCCACTCGGCGAGGAAGTAGCTCTTGAGCTCCTGCTTCGTGAGCCCGTCCCGGATGCCGAAGAGGGCATCCGAGAGGTGCACGGAGTCCACCGGGATGATGTGCTTGCGGAACAGCCTGTAGACCAGGAGTCCGACGGCCCAGCCCACATCGGCGTGGGGGATGCAGTGGAACGTGTCGGTTCCCGAGGGATCCCGGGCGATGTAGTACGCCCGGTAGGTTCCCACCCACTTCCCGGTTCCTTGGATGGCCCGCTTCTCGACCCGCTCGATGAACCGGGTCTCCGAGGCGGTTCGCAGCGCGGACTTCGCGTCCGCGACCTCGAGGAAGTCGAGCAGGGGGTGGCGACCTGTGGCAGGCAAGCGATCACTTCGATTCTAGCGAGGCGGGAGGTGCGAGTCACAGTGGATACTGGCCAAATCCCGCAACCTCTTGTTCCGAAGCTGGTTGCAACCCTGAAACCTCATCCAGTTCCTCCTGAGACCCGACACGGGCACAAGAATGGAATCCGGTTGAAAGTCGGGGAATAACCTCTTGACACCCTGGTTAGAGGTTGGTAGCATTTGCGGGCCCACTTGGAGGCGAACGGGGATCGAGACAGCGGGCAGTCCCGACCCCAACCGGAGACGCATCTTCGGGTTGCGGCCGAGGGGAAACGCCCGAGAAGGGCACTAGCGTGGCGGCTCTCGCGATGGCAAGGCGACACAAGGCGATAGACCGGAGCGGGCCCGGAGCCCACGAGGAGAGACTGGTCCCGCGGATCGCGGGATCGGCGGCCCGCAGCGTCGAGGCCACCCGTCCCCCCGACGACGTGACCCGGATGAAGGGATTCCGCGTCGAGTACTGCCACATCAACGACGAGTTCGTCGCCACGATCAAGGACACGGACTTCATGGAGGCCGCCAAGAGCATGGACAAGGCGATCGAGAAGCTGAACCGCCTCGTCCGTCGCGGGGTCCGGATCTCGTAGAGGCCCGGATAGGATCCCGCGCCGACCCCCGGAACCCGCCGGGGGTCGCGGTGTTTAACGGCCCCGGAGGCGAAACATGCGAACGATCGTGGCAGCGGCGATGGGAATGGTGACGGGGTTGGCGTTCGGCGCCGGGCCGGTACTCGCCCAGGACCGGGCCGAGGAGCGGGCTCGCCGGCAGGCCGAGCAGATCGTGCAGACCCTCACGGACAGGCTCGCCCTCACCGCCGAGCAGGCCCTCAAGGTCCGCGAGATCGTCACGGCCTCGGACAAGCAGTCCCAAGACCTCCGTGCCGAGGTGGACCAGAAGGTCTCGGCGCTGCAGACCGAGTCCGAGGGCAAGGTGCGCGAGATCCTCACCGAGGAGCAGAAGCCCAAGTTCGAGGAGGTCATGGCGGAGGTCCGGCAGAACCGCGACCGGCGCCGGCAGGCCGGCCCCGGGGGGGCCCCCGGGATGCCCGAGGGGGGCGCCCGCGGCGACCGGGGGGGCCCCATCGGGTTGTCCCCCGACGAGCTGGCGGAGAAGCTGAAGCTCACCGAGGACCAGAAGCCCCAGGTGCAGGCGGCCGTGCAGGACCTCAGGAAGGGCCTGCGCGACGCGCTCCAGGGGGGGGGTCAGATGGACCCGCAGGCCCGCGTGAAGGCAGTGCAGGACGCCATGGCAGCCCTCAAGGACCGCCTCGGCGCCGTCCTCACCGCCGACCAGAAGCCGCTCCTGGACCAGCTCCTGGAGGAGGGCCGGGGCCGGTTCGGCCGCCGCCTCCGGGAAGGCGCCGCGGGGCGGCCGGGCGGGCCCGAGCGCGGCCGTCCGGAGGGCGGGGGCCCTCGTGACCCGGCGGCGAGGGCGGAGAATCGGCTCCAGACGATCCTCACCGATCTCAAGCTCACCGAGGACGAGTCCCTCATCCTCCGGCCCAAGATCGAGGCGATACTCAGGCTCGCGGGGGAGATGCGGACGGCGGCCGACGACGAGGTGAAGGCGCTCGAGACCGCCGTGCAGGCCGACCCCCAGCCCGCCTCCGAGGAGATCAAGTCCAAGATGGAAGCGCTCCGCAAGGCGCGGGCGGAACAGGACGTGAAGCGGACGGAGCTGGAGAAGGAGCTGCGGGATCTCGTCACCCTGCGCCAGGAGGCCATGCTCCTGCTGCACCGGGTGCTGCGCTAGAAGAGCCCCCGGAGCCCGCGAACCGCGGAATCGAAGCTCCCGGGCGTGAGGATCGCCAGGGCCGCGGCTCCGAGGAGCGCGAAGAGCATCCCGAGGGCGAACCCCCCGATGCCCGCCGGGGACTTCGCGGCCTCGATCGCGCGCTGGCGGGCCGAGCCGGCCGGCTGGGATCCCCCGCCTGGGGACGCCCGGAGCAGCTTGAGCACCTCGTCCGTGCAGCGGCCGCAGTAGCCGGGGATGGGCGACTTGTAGCCCGCCGGGACTTCCCGGCCGCACTTCACGCAGGGCTTGTTCAGGCCGAGCCCCGGAGGCATCAGAGCGCGACCTCCAGGCCCTCGCGCGCGCCGAGGCACTCGATCGTCGCCCCCTTTTGGCGGAGAGACTCCTGGAGGCGCTTCATCTGTGCGTCGAGGAAGTCGTCCGTGTGCAGGGGGTCGTGGTGGTAGATGGCGACGCGCCGCGCCCCGGCACGTCGCGCGGCCTCGGCCGCATCGTCCATCGAGGAGTGGCCCCAGCCGAGCTTCTTCGAGTACTCCTCGGGGGTGTACTGCCCGTCCACGACCATCAGGTCGGCTCCCTGCGCGAACTTCGAGAGCCGGTCGTCCATATCCCGGACGTAGCGGTCGAGGCCCGAGTCCCCGGCCGACTTCTGGCGGCCGAGCAGCTCGCGGAAGGGCTCGGTGTCGCTCGAGTAGACGAATGTCTTGCCCTCGTGGCGCAGCCGGACGGACATCGAGAGCCCCGGGTGGTTCAAGTACTGGGTCGTGACCTCGACGGGCCCCACGCGGAAACCCCCCTCCTCGAGGTCCACGAAGTGCAGGTCCGCGGACATCTCCTTGAGCTCCACCGGGAAGTAATCCTGGACCATCTGGTGCTCGAGGAGCTCCTGGATCCCCTTCCGGCTGCCCTGGCTGCCGTAGACCGTAAGGCGATTCCCGGGGACGTAGGCGGGGGCGAAGAAGGGGAACCCCTGGATGTGGTCCCAGTGGGCGTGGCTGATCAGGAGGTGCGCCTCGACCGGCCCGCCCTGCTTGAGGAGGTGTACCCCCAGCTCGCGGATGCCGGTGCCGGCGTCGAGGATGAAGAGGACCCCGCCCGCCCGCACCTCCACGCAGGGCGTGTTGCCCCCGTAGCGGACCGTCGTGGGGCCGGGGGTCGGGATGCCGCCGCGGGTCCCCCAGAAGCGCACGGTGATGCCCATGCGGTCGGCGGCCTCCGCTCGCAAGAGGTCTTGGCGAGGAGTCGCCGGGATTATAGGGAGGGGAAGAGGGGGGTCAACACGCCCGGTCAGCCCCGGACCGGCCGCCCCACCGCGTCCACGAGGAACGTGAACGTCTCGTCGCAGCGCTGGCAGCGGCAGAGGCAGGAGATCACGTTGTCGCGCGGCACCTCGCGGCGGTAGACGGTGTAGCGGGTGAACTGGCAGAAGGGGCAGTGGACGGTCACGTCCGCGGTCAGCTCGGCGGGGGTCGGCGGCATGGGAGTACCTCCCCGGGGCGAGGGCCCCTGGCATCCGTCCTATCGGCGGGAAAGGGGGAAGGGGTTGAGGGAAACCGCCCGCACCCCCTCCGGCCCGAGGAGCGCCCGGACCGCCCCGTCGCGCGCCGTGAGCCACGGCTCGATCCCGCGCGCCCGGGAGAGGTCCAGGGTGTCCCCGACCGGGAACGCGCGGCCGGCGGAGATGAGGAGGAGGTTCGGCCCGACCGCGTCGAGGAGCTCCGGGAGCCGGGTGTTCCGGGCGCCGTGGTGGGGGGCGACGTGGACGTGGGCCCGGAGGAGCCGGGCGAATCCAGGGTCGGCGCGAGCCCGGGCCAGGAGGGCGGCCGTCCCCGCCTCCTCGACGTCGCCGGGCAGCAGCGCCACGCAGCCCCCGGCCTCGAACCGGAGGACCAGGGACGCCTCGTTCCCCCGGAGGGCCGGGCGCCGTCTCCGGCCCCCCCCGGCCGCGGCGGCCTCCCCGGTCGCCGGAACCTCCCCCGCCTCGAGGGCCCCCACGGCCGCCACAGGATGGAGGACCGTGAGGCGCTCCCCGGGAGCGAGGCCGGCCACCTCGTCGCCCGCGACGGCGGTCCGGACCGGGATCCCGCGCCCCGCGAGAGCGGCGAGGAGCGCCCGCCCGGGGGCCGTCTCGGCCACCGCGGGCCCCGCCCACACGGCCCCGATCGGGAAGGCGTCGGCGAGCGCCGGGACCGCGTTCAGGTGGTCCGAGTCCGCGTGGGAGAGCGCGAGGAGGTCCAGCCGGCCCACCCCCAACGCGAGGAGCGCCCGGGTGAGCGTCCGGGCCCCCCCTCCCGGCAGGCTGGAGGAGCCCGCGTCCACCAGGATCCTCTGGCCGGCGGAGGTCCGGAGGAGCGTCGCGGAACCCTGGCCGACGTCGAGGAGGGTGACGCTGCCGGATGCCGGGGGCGGGGGGTCGGGCTCCGGCGCGTCGGCGAGGGCGAGGGCCGCGGCCACCGCGAGGGCCGCGGCGCTCCATCGGGGGTGGCGGCGCGCGGCGCCCGTCCCGACGGCCGCGATCCCGCCGAGGGCGGCGGCCGTCCAGGCCGCGCCGGGCGAGGGCAAGGCCCACCACGCGCCCGGGAGCGAGGCGAACGCGCCCGCCGAAGCGCGGACCGCCTCGGCGAGGGCCGACAGGGGGAGCCCGGCGAGCGCGGCCACCGGCCCCCCGAGGAGCACGAGGGGCAGGGCCAGGATGCCCGCGACGAGGAGCGCCCCGACGAGGGGAACCACGACCAGGTTCGAGAGGAGCGCCACGGGAGTCACGATCCCGAAGTGGTGGAGGACGAGCGGGGCCGTCCCGATCGTGGCCGCTGCCGACGCGGCCAGCGCTCCGGTGAGCCAGGCGCGGGCGAGCCGCGTGAAGCGGCGGACCGGTCCACGGGGGGGCTCCGCGGCCTCGAGCGGGTCCCGGCGCCCGAGCGCCCGGGCGAGGGGGGCCGACAGCAGCAGGAGGGCCGCCACGGCCGAGAACGTCAGCTGCCACCCCGGGCGGAAGAGGTCGTCCGGCGCCGCCACGAGGAGGATCGCGGCCGCCGCCGAGAGGGCCGTCCAGGCGTCCCGGCGCCGGCCGATGAGCCCGGCACCGAGGAAGGCCGCGGCCATGATCCCGGCCCGCAGCACCGGGGCCCGCAGTCCCGCGACGAGGAGGTAGCCTCCCGTGAGCAGGAGGGTCGCACCGGCCGCGACGCGCGATCGGACCGGGGCCGCGCCCAGAAGGAGCGCCCAGAGCGCGGCCACGAAGCCGACGTGGAGCCCGGAGACCGAGAGCACGTGGACCGTGCCGCTCCTCTGGAACGCGCGCTCCTCCGCCTCCGGGATTCCCTCGCGCTCGCCGAGGAGGAGGCAGGAGAGCAGCCCGGCGTCGCGCGCGGGGAGCGCGGCCGCCAGGGCGTCCTCGGCGGCTCTCCGGACGAGGGCCGCCCCGCGGGCCGGACCCCCGGCCGCGGGCCCGGGCGCGGGGACGGCCGCCTCCGGCCCCGCCACGATCACGAGCCCGACCGGTCCCCCGGGCAGGGGCCCCGGCTCGCCCGGGTTCCCGGGGGGACGGGGTCGCGCCCAACGGCCGGCGACCTCGACGCGGTCTCCCGGCACGAGGTCGGCGGCCCCCCGCGAGAAGACCAGCCGCGCCTCGCCGCGGGCGGGACGCGGGCCGGCCCCGTAGTCCAGGGTCTCGAGCCACGCCCGCGCGGTGGCCGAGGGGAGGCGCACTCCCGGGAGCCCCTCGGGGTCCCGCCCGGCCCCCTCCGGCCGGAATCGCGGCGGGCCCTCCAGTATTCCCAGCCGCGCGCGGACGAGCGCGCCGTCCGGGACGGCGTCCACCGAGCGCTCCTCGGCGAGTGTTCCCGCCCGCGCGGAGGCGTCGAGCGTCATCCCGGAGAGGAGCCCGACCGCGACCAGGGCCGGGGCCGCCGCCCTCGGGGACCGCCGGGCGGCGAGGAGGGCCAGGGCCCCGGCCGCGAGCGCCGCGGACATCGCGACGGACGGGACGAGCCCCGCGGCGCGCCCCGCCGAGACCCCGCCGGCGAGCGCGAGGGCGAGGGCGAGGAGGGGGCGACGGGGCGGAGGAGTCGCCGAGTCGCCGCGTCGCCCTATCGCCGCGTCGAGCATGGATCCGATTTTGACACCCCTCTCCGAGCGCGGCTATACTGCCTCCCGCGGCGATTGCCGCGAGAGACAACGGGATGAACGGCAAGATCGTCGTCCTCCGTGGTGAGAGGACCGGCGAGACGTTCCTCGTCCGCCGCGGCGACCGGCTCGTGATCGGCCGGGACAGCCTCTGCAACATCCCGTTCGGCGACGAGGGGCTCGCGCCCGCGCATCTCGCGATCGAGGGGAAGGGGGAGGGGTTCCTGATCACGGCCCTCGACGGGGCGGCCGCCCTCACCGTGAACGGCGCCGCGGTCTCCACCAAGGCGCTGCGGGAGGGCGACGTGGTCGAGGCGGGGACCCTGCGGTTCCGCTTCAGCCTGGTCCCCGAGCCCGTGGCGGCGTCCCGCAGCCAGCGCGGGCTCCGGCTCGTCGAGGACACCGCGGGCCTCGTCGAGCGGAAGGTCGCGGCCCGGGTCGAGCCCGAGGCCGTCGCGGCCGACGCCGTGAAGGCGTCCGGCAAGACCGAGAGGCGGCTCGCCATCCTCTGCCGCGTCGGGGCGGCCGTGAACGCCGAGACCGACCGGGCGCGGATCCTCGAGTCGGTCGTGGACTCTGCCCTCGAGGCGCTGGGCGGGGAGCGCGGGTTCCTCCTCCTCTACGACCGCAGCGTGAACGCGCTCCAGCCCGCGGTGGTGAGGACCGGCGACTCGCCTCCCACGAACGGACC
>JAKEIC010000210.1 GCA_022614695.1 Planctomycetales bacterium
CCTGAGCGAACGAAGCGAGTCGAATGGGATGCCCGACGGTACGGTCCGCGTGACGGACCGCGATGGCGTCCCCCTCGGCTCGGGTGAGCCGCTCGGGATCGAGCTGGACCGTCCTCTGCTCGAGACTCTGTGGTCCGCCGCGTTCCGCGAGGTCGCCGCCCGCATGGCCGCCTCTGACCAACCCCGGACCTGGGACCCGGGACCCGGGACCGACGGCTCGACACTGTCGTCAAGTCCCGAGGCCCGGACCCGCGAGCCCGAGCCGGCGCTGACGGCTGTCTTCTGACGGCCTGTAGCCGCTCTCTGACAAGTCGGTTCGACAGATGGTGAGCCCGCACGGAGCGGGGGGTGGAGAGGACCGTCCCGGGTCCTCGTGTCCCCCGCTCCGGCGCGGGCGGTCCTAGGGGACGAGCACGCGGGAGAGACACCCGCCTCGCGATCCCCTAGGATCGGCGGCCGTGTGCGGCATCGCGGGCGTCCTCGCGCCGGAGCCGGGGCTGCTCCCCACGGGGCTCGCGGGGCGGATGGCCGCGCGCCTCGCGCACCGCGGGCCGGACGGGGCCGGGGAGGTCGCGTCGGGGCCGTGCGCCCTCGCGCACCGGCGGCTCGCGATCGTGGACGTGTCCCCCGCCGCCGCGCAGCCGATCGCGGGGGAGGACGGGACCGTCCTCCTCGCCGCGAACGCTGAGATCTACGACCACGCGGAGTTGCGCCGCGGCCTCGAGGCGCGGGGACACCGGTTCCGGTCGCGGTCGGACTGCGAGGTCGTTCTCCACCTCTACGAGGAGCGCGGGGAGGAGGCCCTCTCGGCGATCGGCGGGATGTTCGCGCTCGCCCTCTGGGACGCGCGCCGCGGGCGGCTCATCCTGGCGCGCGACCGGCTCGGGAAGAAGCCGCTCTTCTGGGCGCGGGTCCGGGCGCCGGGCGGCGAACGGGTCGTCTTCGCGTCCGAGGTCCCCGCGCTGCTCGAGGACCCGGACCTTCCCCGGACGCTCGACCGCGAGGCGCTCTGGGACTTCCTCTCGCTCAACTACGTCCTCGCCCCGGCGACCCTGCTCGCGAGCGTCCGGCAGCTCCCGCCGGGGCACGTGGCGGTCTGCGAGCCCGGGCGCGAGCCGGCGGTCCGTCCCTACTGGACCCTTCCCGCGCCCGAGCCGCGGGACGGGGCCGGGACCGCCCGGGTCGCCACGTTCGTAGGAGAGTTCCGGACGCGGTTCCGCGGCGCGGTCGAGAAGCGGCTCATGTCCGACGTCCCGTGGGGCGTCTTCGTCTCGGGGGGGCTCGACTCGGCGGCGGTCCTCGCCGAGGCGCGGGCGATCGCCGGGCCCGTGCCGGCGTTCGCGTGCGGGATCGCGGGGGCGACGGCACACGATTCCCATGACGAACGCCCCGCGGCCCGCGCGGTCGCCCGGGCCCTGGGAGTCCCTCTCCGCGAAGTCGAGGTCGGCCCCGAGGTGCTGCGGCGGATCCCCGCGGTCGCCCGGGCGGCGGCGGAGCCCACCGCCGACTCGTCGTCCCTCGCGGTCCACGCGCTCTCGGAGCGGGCCGCGGGCGAGGTGAAGATGGTCCTCTCGGGGGACGGGGCCGACGAGGCGCTCGCGGGCTACTCCACATATCCGGCGAGCCTCCTCGCGCGGCTCTACCGGCGGGTCCCGGCCCCCGTGCGACGCGCCGTCGCCCCGCTCGTCCGCGCCGTCCGCCCGCGCGGTGGAAAGCTCGGGCTCGCCGAGAAGGCGCGCCGGTTCGTCGCCGGGGTCGAGGTGCCGGGCGAGGGATCGCACTTCGCGTGGCGGGCGATCTTCTCGGACGAGGAGAAGGCCCGGCTCGTCCGCGCCGGGGCCCGACCGGACGGGAGGGACACGTTCCGCGCCCTCGGAGAGGCGATGGCCGCCTGTCCCTCCCGCGACCCGCTCACGAGGCTCCTCTGGGGCGACCTCCGCCATTACCTCCCGAACGACATGCTCGTGAAGATGGACCGGATGGGGATGGCCCACGGTCTCGAGGTGAGGACGCCGTACTTGGATCACGCGCTGGTCGAGTGGGTGATGGGCGTGCCGCCGCGGCTCAAGCTCGGTCGCGGCTGGCGGGGGAAGGAGCTGCTGCGGCGGGCCTTCTCGGGGCGCCTCCCGGCCTCGACGCTCCGCCGGAAGAAGGCCGGATTCTCGCTTCCTCTGGCGCGCTGGTTCCGGGAGGGCGAGGGGCGCCGGATCGCGACCGAGGGCCTCGACCCGGCCCGCGTCGCGAGGACCGGCGTCCTCGACGCGGCCGGGGTCTCGCACCTCCTCGCGAGCCACCTCCGCCGCGGCTCCCGCGCCGACGAGAGCCACAAGATCTACGGCCTGCTCGTGCTCCTCGAGTGGTGGGAGCTGGTGAGGCCGACGTGACCGAGGCGACGCGGGCCGCCGGGACGGCCGCCGCTCTCGGCCTCGCGGCGGCGGTCGTCTCCTTCCTCCTCGCCGACCCGGGCTGGGTCCACTCCGGGGACCAGGCAAACGTGGCGGCGATGCTGCTCGCCGACCGGGACCCGGCCGCGTTCCGGGACGATCCCCTCCTCGGGGAGCCGCGGCTCTGGAGCTTCTACCTCCCGGCCTACCGGTGGCTCCTCGGGGCCCTCTGGGCCGTCGCGGGCGACCTCGGGCTTGCGCACCGGCTGCTCGCGGCGCTCGCGGCGGGGATCTACGTCGCGGGGGCGACGCTCCTGTTCGGCCGCGCCTCGGGCCCCTCGACCTCGCTCGGGGGAGCGAGCCTGGCCGCCGGCGCGCTCGTGGCCGTCGCCTCGACGACGGTCCGCGACGCGCTGGGGGGGACGTACTGGGGAGTCGGACCGATCTCGACGGCGCAGCCGCGGACGGTGGCGCTGGCGCTCGTGCCGTGGCTCGCCCTCGGCTCGCTCCGCCTCGCGGGGAGCCGCGCGACGCCCCTCGTCCTCCTCGGCGCCGGGCTCCTCGCGAACCTCCACCCGCCGACGTCGTTCTTCCTCGCCGTCGGCCTCCTCGCCGCCGAGGCCGTCCGGCGCACGCCCTGGGCCCGGATCGGCCTCGCCGCCGCCGCGGCCGGGCTCGGGGCGCTCCCGGCCCTCGTCTCGATCGCCGCGAGCCGCGGGTTCCCCACGGGCGTCTCGCCCGCCACGCTCGCCGAGATCGTCGCCGAGCGGTTCGCGCCCGACCTCCTCCCTCCGCCGGGCTCGTGCCTCCGGGACGCGGGGGCGGCGGTCCTCCTCCCGGCCTTCCTGGCCGTGATCGCCTGGCGGGGGCTCCGATCCCGAGGGCTCCCTCCCGGGGCGCGAGACCTCGCGGTCGCCGGACTCGCGGCGTTCGCGGCCGCGGTCGTGGGGCAGGGGCTCGCGCAGCTCGCGGGGTGGCTCTCGGGGGGGCCGTCCCTCACTCTGGACCTCCTGCGCGGGAGCCGCTTCCTCTACCTCGCGCTCTTCGCCGGGATCGCGGCCGGGCTCGGGGAGTTCCTGCGCGGGGGGCTCCTCCCCGTCCGGCGAGCGACGCGGCCCCTCTTCGCCGTCGCCGTGGCCGCCGCGCTCCTCGTCCCGCCCGCTGCCGTCCGGAGGACCGTCTCTTCCCGGGCGCGGGCCCGGGAGGAGGCCGCGGCCGAGCGCGCGGCCGACCTGAGGGGGGCGGGCGAGTGGCTCCGGGCGAACGCACCGGGCGCGCTCGTCGCCACGGAGGACGCTGCGCTCCGCGTGCTCGGGCGCTGCGCGATCGCCTTCTCCTACGACGACGCGGGATTCCTCCTCCACGCGGCGCCCGATCGGCTCGTGGGCTGGGCCCAGCGGTCGGGAGCCTGGCGGGATGCGCAGGCGCGGCGGGACGGCGCGGCGCTCCGGATCCTCGGGCGCGTGGGCGGCGCAAGCTACGCCCTGGTCCCCGCCGCCTCAGACTCCGGTCCCGCCGCCTGGCGGGGGCGGGCCCTGGCCCTTGTCGTCCTTGGGGACTGAGACGGCGGGCATGGGCGCGGTCTCCGAGAGCGCGGGGGAAGGGGCG
>JAKEIC010000211.1 GCA_022614695.1 Planctomycetales bacterium
GACCGCGCGTCGCTCCTGCGCGAGACGATGGAGGCGGTCCGCGCGCTCCTCCCCGCCGACCGGGGGGCGGTCGTGCTGAGGGGGCCGGACGGCCGGCTGGCGCCGGCCCTCGCCCAGCGCGGGGCGAACGACCCGCCGGGGTCGCGCCTGCAGGTCCCGCGCGGGGCGGTCGAGAAGGCCGCGACCGAGGGCTCGGCGACCGCCGGGCAGGCGGGGGACCGGGCCTACCTGTGCGTTCCCGTGCGGGGACGGGGAGGCCCCGGGGGCGCCCTCTACGTGGACTCCCCGACCTCGGAGCGCGCCTACGGCGAGGAGGAGACCCACCTGCTCGCGGTGGTCGGCGCGCAGCTCGGGCTGGCGATCGAGCGGACGGACTCGGCCGACCAGGACTCCTCGGCGGCCCGCGCCGCGCAGCTCCGGGAGGCGCGGCTCCGCGAGATCCTCGACGCCGTGGCGCCCCTCGTGGTCACCCTGGATATCGAGGGGGTCGTGGACTTCGCAAACACCGGCGCCCGGGCGCTCCTCGGCAACGCGGCGGGACGCCCGATCCTCGAGTTCGTCCCCCAGGCGGACCAGGCGGCGCTCAAGGCCGCGCTCGAGGGGGCCTGGGAGACGCCGTCCGAGGACGAGCCCACGGCGCCGCCGGCGGAGCTCCCGGTCCGCCTCCGGTCCCCCGGCGGGATGCCGGCGCGGGTGATGGTGCGGTTCGCGTCGCTGCGCCCCGCCGGGGTCGGCGGCGAGGTGCAGGACTTCTCGCGCGAGAGGGTCGTCCTCGTGGGCCGGCGGGCCTAGGCTCTGTCTGGCAATCCCATGCCTACTGCGGCGCGCGATCCCCGTCGCCCGGCTTCGTTACTCCTCCTCGGCGTACCTCTCCGTTGGTACGCCTTCGTCGTCGCGCCTTGCCGGGCTCGGGTCTCCCGCGCCTCGTGACGGCAGCGGATCACCAGACAGAGCCTGGCCTGATCGCGGCGGCGCCGCGCGGTTTGTATCATCCCGCCGGTGGCGGAACGGAGCGCCTGGAACTGGCTCCTCGGGACCCCCGACGCGGACCCCGGTGCCGAGTGGCGGGTCCGGTTCCTCGCGGCGCCCCCGCTCTGGGTCACCCTCCTCGTCGTCGTCCCGGCGCTGATCCTGTTCGCCGCCTGGCTCTACCGGCGCTCCGGGGCCCCGACGGCCGGGAGCGGGCGGCGCTTCGCGATGGCGGCGGCGCGCTTCCTCGCGCTGCTGCTCCTCGTCCTCATGCTCTACGACCCGATCCTCTCGGTGGAGCGGTTCGTCACGCGGCAGTCCACGGTGGCCGTGCTCGTGGACGACTCGCTCTCGATGTCGCTCAAGGACCGGTACGCCGACGCGAAGCGCCCCGAGGCCGCCCGCGAGGCGCGGGAGAGGCTCGCGCGCGCCGCGGGTCTCCTCGGGGAGCACGAGCGACTCACCCCGGCCGCCGAGGAGCGGCTCGCGGGGACGACGCGGCTCGAGATGGCGCTTGCGGCGATCCGCACCGCGGGGCCCGCCTTCCTCGGGCGCCTCGGCGAGACCCACAGGGTCCGTCTCTACGCCTTCTCGTCGCGGCTCGCGCGCGAGCCGGACCTGGCGAAGCTCGTCCCCGCCGGCACCCACACGAAGCTCGGGGACGCGATCCTCGAGGCGCTCGCGGACCTGCGGGGGGAGCTCGTGGCGGGCGTGGTCGTCCTCACCGACGGCCGGAGCAACGCGGGCGAGAAGGGCCCGGTCGAGGCGGCGCGCGAGGCGGCGGGCCGGGACTCGGGGGTCCCCATCCACGCGGTCGGCGTCGGCTCCTCGGAGCTGCCCCGGGACCTCGTCCTCTCCCAGGTGCAGGCGCCCGACCTGATCCTCAAGGATGACCAGTGGGAGGTCGAGTACACGCTCTCCCACCAGGGTTACGGGGGGGAGCGGGTGCAGGTCTCGGTCCGGCGCGACTCGCCGGAGGGCCCCGAGATCGCCGGGAACGAGGTGACCCTCCGGGAGGACGGCGAGCCGCAGCGCGAGAAGATCGTCACGCGCCGCTTCGAGCAGCCGGGCGACTACGTGCTCCACCTCGTCGTCCCGGTCCAGAAGGACGAGACCACCCCGGAGAACAACCAGGCCGTGCTGCGGCTACGGGTCCTCGACGAGAAGCTCCGCGTCCTCTACGTGGACGGCGAGCCCCGCTACGAGTACCGCCACCTCTCCCAGGCGCTCATCCGCGACGAGAAGCTGCGGGCGAACGTGCTCCTCGCGAGCGCCGACCAGGGCTGGCCGCAGCGCCGGAGCCTCTCGGGCGGGGTCCCCGAGCTGCAGCGCTTCCCGGAGAGCGAGCGCGACCTCTTCCAGTTCGACGCGGTCATCGTCGGCGACGTGGATCCGCTCGCGAGCCAGGGTCTCTTCACGAGGCCCGAGGGGCCCGAGGGCCAGCTCGCGATGATCGAGAAGTTCGTGAAGGACCTGGGGGGCGGGCTCATCTTCTCGGCGGGCCCCCAGGCGAACCCCGCCCGTTACGCCGGGACGCCGCTCGAGTCGCTCCTCCCCGTGACCCTGCTGAAGGAGTCGGCGACGCCGCTCGGAGGCGAGGACGCGGAGGTGTTCCCCGAGCGCACGCCCGAAGGGCGCAACCACGCCATCCTCTCGCTCGACGCCGACCGCGGCCGCAACGAGCGGCTCTGGTCGGACCCGCAGTACCGGCTGACGGGGTTCTGGCGGACGGAGCCCGTCGGCCGCGAGAAACCCTCGGCCGAGGTGTTCCTCCGCCACCCGACCGCGCACCCGCCCGGGAGCGACGAGGGGCGGCCCATCC
>JAKEIC010000212.1 GCA_022614695.1 Planctomycetales bacterium
GACGTGACCGAGGTGCTCGCGGTGGAGGAGACGGTGGCCGACGGGGTCACGGCCAAGGTCTACTCGCTCCGCCTGACCGACGGGAAGACCGGGGACCGGATGGAGGCCAAGGCGCTCGGGAACGGCCGGCTCCTCCAGATGACCTTCGGCGGCCTGATCGAGATCCGGCTCGAGCCCGAGGCGCTCGCCAAGAACATCGAGTACAGTGGAGACCTCTTCACCTCCGGGCTCGCCCGGCCGGACAAGAAGCTCGGGGAGCCCGGAAGGGTGAAGTCCCTCGTCCTGCGCCTGCATGGGGCCGACGAGGTGCCGTTCGTCTCCGACGGACGCCAGACCGCGGTGCGCGAGCGCGACGGCGCCCTCCTGCTCTCCATCCGGCGCGCCCCCCCGCGCGAGGCGTTGGCGAAGGCGACCCCGGAGGAGATCGCCGAGGCCCGGAGGCCGACCCTCCAGCACCCATGCGACCATCCGGAGATCCGGGAGGCGGCGGCAAGGGCCGTCGGCGGCGCGCGCACCGACGCTGAGAAGGCCGAGGCGCTCGTCCGGTTCGTCTCGTCCTACGTCGAGGACGCCCTCTCGCTCGTCGAGATCACGGCGCTCGACGTGCTCCACACGCGGCGGGGGGACTGCTCGGAGCACACGGTCCTGTTCGTCGCGCTCGCACGCGCCGCCGGGCTCGCGGCCCGCGAGGTCTCGGGCTGGATGTACGGCGGCGACGCGCTCCGCGCCTTCGGCGGACACGCCTGGGCCGAGGTCGTCCTCGACGGCCGGTGGGTGGCCCTGGACCCCACCTGGACCCAGACCGAGGTGGACGCGACGCACGTGCGGCTCGGGGTGAAAGACCAGGCAGAGGCCATGATCCGGCTCCACGGGAAGGTGCGGATCGAGGTGGTGGCCGTCGAGACGGACGGCTAGGCTCGGTCCGCTGATCCGCTGCCGTCACGAGGCGCGGGAGACCCGAGCCCGGCGAGGGGTGACGACGAGGGCGTACCAGCGGAGAGGTTCGCCGAGGAGGCACCACTCAGCCGGGCGACGGGTCCACCGTAGCGCTCGGGCGGAGGCGGATCGCGCGCCGCAGCAGGCATGGGATTGCCGAACTGAGCCTAACCTCGCCGCGCCGTCACGACGAGCTTGTAGACGTTGAACAGCACGTCGCCGCCCTCCTCCCGCACGGCGAGCGCCTCGCGGATGGCGGGGGGCGCGCCGCGCAGCCGGCGCAGGATCTCCGCCGCGCGCTCCGGCGGGGTCCGCGACCGCGCGCACCAGTCGGAGACGCGCGTCCCCTCGGGAAGCTCTGTGAGCCTCTCCGTCAGCCCCCCCTCGATCTTCCGCACCTCGAGGCCTGCCGCCTCGAGGATCCCCTTCCACTCGCGCCCCACGAGGCTCCGCCCGTGGGTCGGGTCGTGGAGCACCTCGACCTCGTGGACGAACCGGTGGAGATCCGGGTCGTCGTGGCCGGCGAGGTCGGAGACCACGCAACGCCCCCCGCGCCGCAGCACCCGGGTCCACTCCCGCGCCGCGGCCGCGACGTCCGTGAAGTGGTGCGCAGCGGTCCGGGAGACGAGGAGGTCGAACGCCGCCCCGGGGAACGGCAGCCTCTCGGCCGGCGTCCGCACCCAGCGCGCGTTCCCGACCCCGCGCTCGTAAGCGAGCTTCCAGGCCTCCGCGAGCATCCCGGCCGCCGGGTCGGCCCCGACCACCCGGAGCACCCGCGGCGCGAGCGCGAGCGCCATGTGGCCGGTGCCGGTCCCCACGTCGCAGGCCACCTCGCCGGGGTTCGGCTGAACGCGGTCACGGACCAGCGCCAGGGTCCGGCCGGCCGCGTGGCTCCGGCTCTTGGCGTACCCCGCGCCGAGGGGCTCGAACTGCTCGCGCGCGTCCAAGGGGCTCCCGGGGACGGATCGTACCGGGCGGCCGGGGTTCCGAGACACGGAAGTTTCCACACGGAGGCTCCCCCTCCGGACGGCCTCCGCAAGTCGCGGACGGCCGGGGCGTTGCGACCTCCCTCCTCCGGCCCGGCCCTTGCTCTTGCTTCAGCGGAGACTCGATCCATGAGCGCCATCGCCACGAAGTACCTCACCTGGCTCCGGCGCGTCGGCCGGTTCAATCCGGTCGAGATCGCGCGCTACGTCTCGAAGCTCACCCCCGTCGAGGCGGCGCTCGTGCTCCTCCTCCACGAGGAGGGCGAGGGTCGGGGGACCGAGGCGGCGGACGCGCTCGTGGACGTGCTGCGGGGATTGGATGCGGACCTGGTGGCGTTCCGGAGGCGCCGGGACTCGGGCGGGCTGCGACTGATCGTCCGCCGGAGCGGGATCCTCGAGCGGACTTGGCTCCCGCCCGAGTTCCGGCTCCTCTCGCGGGCGCAGCTCCGGCACTACCTGGTCGCGGACCTCACCCGCCGGTCCTCCCGGCTCTATCGGGACCGGATCCGGGCGGTCGTCCGCCGCGTCTACGGCGCCCATGGCGCCCATGGCGGAGCGAGGAGCGGCTGATGGACCGGCCGCCGCTCCGGACCCGCGAGTACGTGGAGGGGTTCCGCGACCTCTTCCGCAGGCCGGGAGACCCGGAGCTCCGGCTCCCGCCGCGGCGGCCGACCCTGCTCGCCCCGCCCGCCCGGCCCGACCGGAGGCTGCAGGGCCAGGTGGTCGGCGCCTACTCCGCGGGCTTGGGAGGGCTCTTCCGGATACACGCCGCCACCTCGGCGTAGAGCCCGACGCAGGCCAGCGTCCCCTTGCGGAAGTTCGAGAGGTCGAGCCACTCGTTGGGCGCGTGGGCGTTCTCGTCGGGGAGCCCGAAGCCCACGAGCAGGCAGGGCACCTGCAGGATGTCCGCGATGGTCCGGACGAACGGGATGGAGCCGCCCTCGCGGATGAAGACCGTGGGCTTCCCGAACGCCGCCTCGAGCGCGCGGGCCGCGGCCTTGAACACCCGGTGCCGGGGCTCGGCCCGCCAGGGCTTCCCGCCGTGGAGGACCCGCACGTCCACCCGCACGCCGGCCGGCGCCACCTTCCGGACGTGCGCTTGGAGGAGCGAGGCGACCTTCCCGGGGTCCTGGTCCGGGACGAGCCGGCACGAGATCTTCGCGAGCGCCCGCGAGGGGAGGATCGTCTTCGCGCCGGGCCCCGTGTAGCCGCTCATCACCCCCATCACGTCGCAGGTCGGCCGTCCCCAGAGCCTCTCGAGCGTCGTCCACCCCTGCTCGCCGACGGCGGCGGGGGCCCCGACCGTCTTGAGCCAGCCCGCCTCGTCGAAGGGGAGCTTCGCGATCGCCTTTCGCTCGCGGCCGGGCATCCTCACGACGTCGTCGTAGAAGCCCGCGACCGCGACGCGCCCGCGCTTGTCGTGGAGCGAGGCGAGGATCTCGGCGAGCGCGGTCCCGGGATTCGCGACGCCTCCGCCGTAGCCGCCCGAGTGGAGGTCGTGGTCCGGCCCCGCCACCTCGATCTCGAGGTAGGCGAGCCCCCGCAGCCCGTAGCAGATCGAGGGGTGGTCGCGGTCGAGCATCGGCGTGTCCGAGACGAGCACGGCGTCGGCCCGGAGCCGCTCTTTCTTCTTCTCGATCAGCGCGTCGAAGTGGGCGCTCCCGACCTCCTCCTCCCCCTCGACGATCAGCTTCACGTTGCAGGGGAGCCGGCCGGTCTCCTGCAGCAGGGCCTCGAGGGCGAGGACGTGGCAGTAGACCTGACCCTTGTCGTCCACGACGCCGCGGCCGTAGAGGCGCCCGTCGCGGACCGACGCCGTGAACGGCGGCGTCCCCCACTGCTCGAGCGGCTCCGGGGGCTGCACGTCGTGGTGGCCGTAGATGAGGATCGTGGGCGCCGCCTCGCCGCCCGCCGCCCCGAGCCACTCGGCGTAGACCGACGGGTGGCCTTGGGTCTCCCAGATCTCGGCCGTCAGGCCCGCCTTGCGAAGCCGGTCGCGCAGGAACTCGGCCGACCGCCGGACGTCGGGCGCGTGCGGGGGCTGCGCCGAGACGCTCGGGATCGCGACGAACGCCGCGAGGTCGGCGACGTCGCCGCCCGACGCGGCGAGCTTCGCGAGCCTCTCGCCGACGGCCGCGGGGATCCGGGGCGCCATGGCGCGCGGGAGGATACCCGGGCGACCCCGGGACCGCTACTTCGCCTGCTGCCGCTGCGGGGCTGCGGCCTCGGGCTCCGCGGGCTCGATCCGCTCGTACTGCGACTCCGCGCAGGTCCCCGGCACGTGCCGCACCACCTTCGCGCGGAACCACCCCCGCTGCGAGGGGCTCCGGATGAGGTAGTTCTGGTTGAGGAGGACGGGGGCGTTTGCCTGGAGGGCCTGGCCGGCCGGCACGACCGCGTCGAGCGGCCCCTCCCCGCACGCCACGATCCCCGTCTCGGGAGGGTTCGCCCCGGGGACGTCGAGCACCTCGCCGCCCTCCCCGTAGCGGAGGTCGCCCTCGTTCGCATCCTGGCAGTAGTCGGGCCGGGCATTCAGCCAGGCCGACCGGGGGTTCAGGTTGGCCTGCGCGTCGAGCGGGCCCCAGAGCTTCAGCGTGGTGCCGTAGGCGAGGAGGCGGCTCTGGATCCCCGGGGGCGCGACGGTCTGGGGGCCCGGGCCGGCGGGCTCGGTCGGGGAGCCCGCCGGGACGGCCGGGGTCGGCGGGACCTCCTCGGTCCGCTCTCGCGGGGGTCCCGGCGGACCCGCGAGGTAGGTCCCGGTCACGACCACGAGCGTCCCGGCGGCGGCGAAGGCCCAGAGGACCCGCGGGGCGGTGAGGACGCCCCGCCGGCCGGGGCCCGCCCCCGGCTCGATCCGCGACATCACCCGGTCCACCAGGTCCGGAGACGGGGCGGGCACCGGGAGCCCCACCTCGCGGGACGCGGCCTCGAGCCGCGAGAGCACGCGCGCCTCGGCGGTGCACGCCGGGCAGCCGGCCACGTGGGCCGCGACCTCGGGTCGCGCCCCGCCTCCGGGCTCGAGCAGGCGCTTGCGGACGGCCCGGCAGTTCACGCGGCGCCTCCGTGGGCCCCCGGCGGGGCCGCCCCGAGATACTCCCGGAGCGTCGCGCGGGCGCGGAACAGCTCGGACTTCACCGTGCCCTCCCGGGTCCCGAGCATCTGCGCCACCTCGGCGAGCCCGTACCCCTCGGCGTAGTGCAGCACGTAGGCCGCCCGCGGACGGGGTCGCAGCCGCGCGAGCGCCGCCTCGACCAGGTCGCGGAGCGCGACCGTCTCGTCGGGGGCGTGCTGCCTCGCGGCCGGCTCCCGCACCTCGTCGAGCGACGCGGCGGGCCGGCGCTTCGCACGCCGGAGCTGGTCCACCCCCAGCCGGACGGCGATGGTCACGAGCCACCGCGGGAAGGGCACGGCGGGATCGTAGCGCGCGAGCGCGCGGAAGGCGCGCAGGAACGTCTCCTGGGTGAGGTCCTCGGCGTCGGCGCGGTTGTGCAGCATCCGGTACACGGTCCCGTGGACGAGCCCCTGGTACTTCTCGACGAGCCGCCGGAAGGCGTCCTTGCCCGAGAGCGCCAGCCGGACCAGCTCCCGGTCCTCGGCGGCCCCATCCGGAGCAGCGGGAGACTCGCCCAATCGTCCCTCCGCGGGATCATACGCTGGCGCCGGCCCGCCGGTTGCCGGGGCGGCGACGGGGGGGGGTACGATGCAAGAGTGGGGCGAGACCTGATCCTGACCGAAGCCGGCCCCCGGCCCGATCCGGGCGGGAGGGTCCTCGTGGCTCTCCCGCCTCTCGTCGCCTTGTTGACGCCGCCCCTGGCGCAGGCGGGCCTGGACACGCTCCTGTTCGGGGATGGGTTCCCCGGTGCGTTCACGTCGGCGGTTGAGCAATGGCTCCTCCCCCCGGGGATCCTCCTGACGCTGATCAACGTGGTGCCGTTCCTCCTGCTTTCCGGAGCCGTTTGGGCGACGAGGAAGACCGAGCAAGTCAAGCGACTCCGCGGCCGGGCTGTGGGGGTCTGTGTGGGCGGCCTCCTTCCGGGTGTGGGCCTTCTCGCCTACTCCGTGCTGGGGACGGAAGTCGCCGTCCGTCGCCTGGAGCCAGGATTCTCGACGGCAGTCCTCGGGTACTTCTGCCTCCCTCTCCCCTTGGGGGGGGCGGTCTTCCTGGGTGCACTCCTCGGGCTCGGTGTGGCTCGCCTCGCCACTCGGACCGCGGTCGGCAGCTAGCATCGCGCCCTCCGGATCCACTGGGTTTGCCTCCGGGGACGGCGGTCGGGCACCGGCACCCCTCTGCCGGCTGCCGACTTCCGTCTGCCGTGAACGACCTCCGACCACCGAGCCAGGCCGCCAGAGCCGCTCCGGGTGTCGGCGCGGGGTCGGACTCGAGGCGACAGAACGCGAGACGCGAGACCAAGCAGGCCGAGAGATATCCTCGGGGATCGCCCGGTCCACTCCGCCGGCCGAGCCGGAGGGACCGGCGGAGATTCATGAAGGGAGGATCCCCCTACGGGGAACCGGCGCCTCCTCCCTCGGCGCGCCGGATCAGGCCGGCGATCAGCGCGGACAGCCGGCCGCAGAGCGACCGGACCCGGACGCGGGCCGGCTCCGCACACGCCCGCCGGTGCGCGAGGAGTTCGCTCGCCGCGGAGACCTCGAGCACGGACCCCGCCGCGATGC
>JAKEIC010000213.1 GCA_022614695.1 Planctomycetales bacterium
CGCGGGCCCGCGTGGCGCGGGCCTTCCGGGACCACGTCCACGCGCGTCCGGAGCCGGGGCTCCTGCCGCGGTGGAGCGAAATGGTGGACCGAGGGGCGATGTCCCTCGGGGACGTGGAGACCCTCCTGGCGTCCTACCGGGCGCCCTACCCGCGCGAGGCGGTGTTCCGGCCCGACGAGGATCCCGGCGAGACTCACGATGCCCTCGGGGAGAGGCCTCAGGACCCGGAGGCCGCCGCCTGCCGCGGGGAGGCGCTCGAGAGCTTCGCCCGTCTCGGCCCGGCGCCGGCGGGCGAGCCCGTCTCCTCCCTCGACCTCCGGCCGGAGGAGGCGCGGGAGGCCGAGGAGCGGCTCCGAGCCCTCGGCTACCTCTAGAGCTCGATGTAGTTCTCCCGCAGGACCGACTCGATGTTCTGGATGTGGCGGTCCTTGTCGGCGAGCGTCGCCTGCAGCGCGCGGACCCGCTCCCGGAGCACCTCCGGGTCCTCCTTGAAGAGCGCGGCGCGGGCGTTGCCGCGGAGGAAGTGGCAGTTGCGGCAAGTGGGGTTCCTGAGGGGCGCCTGGCCCGAGAGCTCCTTCCGGATCTGGCGGTACTCCTCGTTGTTCCAGATCGCGCGGAGCGGCTCGCGGTGGATGCTCCCCATCGGCTGCGCGGAGACGCAGCAGGGGGTGACCGTCCCGTCCCTCTGCACGTTCATGGTCATCCACGGCTCGGGGCAGAGGACCGCCCCCGGGGCGAGCCCCTTCTTGAGGATCCGGTCCGTCCGGAGGGTACGAGGCTCGAGGGACCCGAGCCAGGAGCGCTTGCGGTCGGCGCCGGGCGCGTCGAAGAGCGGCGGGAGGTACAGGTGGATGCCGTAACGCTCCGCCAGGAGCTTCGCGCGGACGAAGAGGTAGTTCGCGAGCACGGGCGTGTGGGTGAGCGACCAGGCCTGGTGCTCGGGCAGCACGGCCACCATGTTCTGGACGAGGATCTCGTCCACCCCGAACTCGCGCGCGAGCTCGACGAGCGCCGGCAGCTCCCGGATGTTGCGCCGCATGGCGACGAACGAGAACTCGACGGTCATCCCCGAGTCGGCGTGGCGGGCGCGCACCTCGCGCACCAGCGCGAGCTTGCGGCGCAGCTGATCGAAGTCGCCGTTCACGCGGACCGCCTCGTAGGTCCCGCGGGTCGCCCCGTCAATCGAGATCCGGAGGATCCCCTCCCGCCGCGCGAAGACCTCCACGGTCCTCTCGTCGAGCATGAGGCCGTTCGTGGTGAGGAGCGGCACGAAGGCGTGCCTCTCGATCACCTCGAGCACCTCGCCCCAGCGCTTCATGAGGGGCGAGTCCCCGACGCCGTTCAGCTCGACGAGCACGGCGTCCGGGAACAGCTCCGAGTCGAGCCGCCGCAGCACCTCCACCGGCATGTCGAGCCCCTCGAGCGAGTCGGTCGCCGCCGTCCGGGGGCACATGACGCAGCGGAGGTTGCAGCTCGTCGTCAGCTCGGTGAATACGTGGAACGGACGGCTCTCCAGGACGACGTCGCGGCGCAGGCGGTGCCAGGCGGAGCCGGCGATCGTCCGGCGGTGGCGCCTCTTCTGCATCTTCGCGTCACGGTATCGGGTCCGCCGGGCGGAGCGCAAGGGGCGCTTCAGAGCCCCGCGAGCCCGAGGAGCCTCTGGCCGAGCGCCACCAGGTCCTCGGCGCCGTCGCCCGCGGGAACCAGCTCCGGCTCGGGCGAGGCGGCGAGCGCCCGCGCCGCCTCGTGGCGTCCGGAGACGCCGGGCGGGCCGAGGAGGGCCCCGTCCTCCCCGTCGCCACGGAGGTCGTAGCCCTCGGCCGGCTCCGCCACGAGGTCCGGGGCGTCCGCAAGGGCGGCGCCGTCCCGGAAGAGATCCGTCCCCCGGTGCACCGCCCGGACCACGGCCCCGCCGTCGGGGCCGCGCCAGGCGAGGAGCCCGTCCGCGATCTTCCCGAGCAGCCGCTCGCACTCCGGCCCCGCGCGGACGATCCCCCCCGGCTCGCGCCCCTCGCGGTTCAGGTAGACGCGGCCCGGCGTGAGGGCGTAGGCCCGGGTGAGCGCGGGCTTGAGGCCCCGGAACGGGTCCCGGACCGTCGCCCCGGGATCCCGGATCAGGTAGCCCTCCCGGACGAGCCAGGCGTTCACGCCCGCCGAGGCGCGGGCGCGCGCGAAGCCGTGGTCCGAGGCGAGGACGAGAGCCGTCCCCGGGACCGAGAGGAGTCGCTCCGCCAGTTCTCCCGCGATCCTGTCCACGGTCCCGTAGAGGTCCAGGATCCCCGGGGCGAGCGCAGGATCGCGGTCCTCGAGGGCGCCCCAGAGCGCGTGGCCGGCGCGGTCGAGGACCATGACGTGGACGATCACCGCGTCGTAGGGCTCCCGGTCGAGGAGCCGGTGCACGAGCCGCGACTCCCCCTCGACGACCGCGCGGGCGTCGGCGAGGAAAGCGCGAGGGTCCCGCGCCGCGATCCGGACGTCGGCGTCGAGCCGAAAGCCGCACTCCCGCAGGAGCGGCACGAGCCCCGGGTCCGAGACGGCCCGCGCGAGGTCCGGCGCGAGGAAGTCGCCCACCACGGGACCGTTCAGGGAGGAGGACGGCGGGTAGGTGCCGGGGACACCGATCGCGCAGACCCGGCGGCCGGCGGTCGAGAGCCGGTGGAGGAGCGTCGGCACGCGGATGTCCCGAGCCGTCGGGATGGCGAGGCGCCAGGCCCCCGCCGCTCGGTGCACGAAGCCGAAGAGGCCGTGGCGCGCCGGCGGCTCGCCCGTGAGCACCGAGGCCCAGCAGACGTTGCTCACGCAGGGGTGGACGGAGCGAAGCCTCGCGACGCGACCGCCCCGGAGGAGCGCGTCGAGGCGCGGGAGCGCCCCCCCGGCCCGGAGCCGCGTGAAGAGGGCGTGGTCGAGGCCGTCGAGCGCCAGGAGCGCGACGCGCCGGCTAGCCATACCCGAGCGCCGAGAGCCGCTCCGCTACCGCCCGTTCCTCGTCGGGGGTGTACGGCGACCCGGCCGGGACGATCCCCAGCCTCTCGAGCACGAGGAGGACGCGCCGGGCAGACGCCTCGGCGGGCTCGCGGTCCGTGTCGAGGACCAGCTCGGCGCGCTCGGGCTCCTCGTAGGGTTGGTGGAGGCCGGCGACGTCCCTCACCTCCCCCCGGTCGGCGCGGGCGTAGAGCCCCTTGGGGTCGCGGCGGCGCAGCTCCGCCTCGGGGCAGCGGCAGTAGGCCTCGACGAACCGCGGGGCCATCGCACGCGCCCGATCGCGGTGGGCCCGGAGCGGCGAGACGGCGCAGACCATCGCGACGACGCCGTGTCGCGCAAGCGTGGCGGAGAACCAGGCGAGCCTCTTCGTGTTGAGGTCCCGGTCGGCGGGCGAATAGCCGAGGTCCGGGGCGAGGAGCTTCCTCAGCTCGTCGCTGTCGAGGACCTCCGCGGGGACCGAGGCCTCCCGCAGCCGGGCTTCCACGAGCCGCGCGATCGTGCTCTTCCCCGACCCGGCCCGCCCGGTGAACCAGACCACGGCGCCCGGCATCGTCCTCCTCCGCGGGGGGGGGCGATCCTACGCGGGGCGAGGTCCGCCGTCGAGCCGAGGTTCCGGGTTCTTCTTGACTTCCGAGAGTCGTCCTCCCCATACTCCGGCCCCGCACGCTCCCGCCCTCGGGGCGCCTTTGGACCTCAGCGTAGTCATCGTCCACCATCGGACACCGGAGCACCTGACGGGGTGCCTCCGTACGATCGCCCCGGTCGCCGGCCCCGCTGGAGCCGGACCTTCGGTCGAGTTGTGCGTCGTGGACAACGCCTCGGGGGACGGCATTCCCGCCCTCGTGGCCCGGGAAGCGCCCGAGGCCCGGTACCTCCCGCTCGACCGCAACGTCGGTTTCGCGGCCGGGGCGAACCGCGGGATCTCCGCCACGCGCGCCCCGTGGGTCCTCCTCATGAACCCGGACGTGCGGTTCACGCGCGACGGGATCGCCGCGATCGCGGCCGAGGCGGGCAGGCTCGCGACCGCCTCGCGGGTCGGGATCCTCGGGCCGCGGCTTCTCGACGCCCACGGCCTCCCCCAACCCTCGGCGGGGCCCTTCCCGAGCGTCGCGAGGCTGATCACCGACCGGTGGAGGGCGCCCGAGCACCGGAAGTACTACGCCTCCGCCCTGGAGCGCCCGACCTGCGTGGACTGGGTGACGGGGGCGTGCCTCCTCGCCCGCCGCGAGTGCCTCGAGGACGTGGGATTCCTCGACGAGGGCTACTTCCTCTACTACGAGGACGTGGACCTCTGCCGGCGGGCCCGCGCGCGCGGCTGGGAAGTCTGGTACTCGCCCGCCGCGACGGCCACGCACCTCGATCCCTACGCCGGGAAGCGGGGGCGCGTGCCCGAGGAGATCGCGGTCGAGGTCCGGAGGAGCCACCTCCGCTACGCGCGTCTCCACCAGGGCCCCCTCGGCCACGCGGGAGTGGCCGCGCTCACGGCCGCCCAGGCCGCCGCCCGAGTGGCCCTCGGCTCGCTCCCGGGCGCCCCGGGCTCCTGGCGGCGCGAGGCGCGCGTCGGGCGCCGGGTCCTCTCCGGCCTCGCCTTCGGGTGGTAAGAAGGGGGCCCGATGGGCCCGATCCCCCCCGACCCGCCCCCCGCGGGCGACCGCGCCACCGGGAGGCTCCTCGCCGCCGCCTTCCTGGCGGCGGCGGCGCTCCGGCTCCCCGCGCTCGCCGCGGACCCCGTGGTCCTCACGGACGAGACGAAGTACCTGGGGCTCGCCCGCGCCGCGGCCGCGGGCCACCCGGAGGTGCTCTGGAAGCACGACTTCCACCCCCTCACCGCGACCCTGCTCGTCCCGTGCGTCTGGCTCTCCCCCGACGCGCCCGAGGTGCCGGGGCGGGCCCTGGCCTTCCTGCTCGGGCTCGCGGCGGTCGCCGCCGCCTACGCGCTCGGCTCGGCGCTCTTCCCCGACCGTCCGCGTCGCGAGGCCGCGCTCGGGGCGCTCCTCCTCGCCCTCCACCCGGGGGCGGTGGAGGCCGGCGGGCGGATCCTCTCGGAGGGCCCTTTCCTCCCGCTCGTCCTGGGAGCGCTCGCCGCGCTCGCCCGCGTGGCCGAGGGCGCGGGCCCCCGCGCGGCCTCCGCGCTCGGGGCGCTCGCCGCCCTCGCCTACCTCGTCCGGCCCGAGGGGATCGGGCCGGCGCTCGTGGGAGCGGCCGCGATCCTCCTCGCGCCGGGACGGGGGGCCGCCGCGCGGCTCCGGGCTCTCGGCGCCCTCGTCCTCCCCGCGGCCCTCCTCGCGGGGCCCTACATGGCCGCGATCGGGGGCTTCACGCGAAAGAAGGCCGTCGGGGCGCTCCTCGGCGCGGGGGGACTCGATCCGTCCCACGCCACGGCGGGCGAGACGGATCCCCTGCGCGCGGTGATCGTCCCGTGGCTGGGGACAGACCCGGGGGAGTCGTCCGAGAGGCCCCCGGCCCTCGAGCTACTCCACGAGTGGACGCGCGCACTCCACCCCGTGTTCGTCGCGCTCCTCGTGGTCGCGCTCGGCGTCGTGGTCTGGCGCGGAGGATGGCGGCCACGTCGAGGGACGGCCGCGCTCCTCGGCTGGATCGGCCTCACGCTGCTCGCCCACATCTGGCTCCTCCTCTCCCACGGCTACCTCTCGGGTCGCCACATCCTGCCCGTCGCCGCGGCGCTCGCCCCGCTCGCCGCCTCGCTCCTCTCGAGGGCCGGGGAGCTCGCCGCGTCCCGCGGGGCCGCGTGGGGCGCGGCCACCACGGCCGTTCCCGCCGTCGCCGTCCTGGCGCTCGCGGCCGCCGGCGCGCACCGCGCCTTCGGACCCTGGCGCGAGGGCCGGGGAGCGCGGGAGGGGCTCCGGGAGGCGGGGCTCTTCCTCAGGGCCCGCGGTCCCGAGGGGACCGGGGTCGCGTCCACGAGTCCCCGGGTGGCCTACTACGCCCGGGGCCTCCCCTGGCTGGTCGGGGCGGGCTCGTGGCGCTCCCTGGTGGAGGGCTGCCGGCGCGAGGGGGTGCGCTACGTGGCCGACGAGCGCTCGAAGCTCCTCGAGCGGGTCCCGGACCTCCCCGAGTCGCCTGACCCCTCCGACGCGCGCGTCGTGTTCCCGCTGCCGGGGAGTCCGGACGAGCGCCGGCGGGGGGGGTTGGTCGTCCTCGAGATCGCTCGCTAGTTCTTCTTCTCGAGCTCCGCCCGCCGCCGCTTGATTTCCGCGGTCGCGGGGTGCCCGGCCGGCGCCTTGCCCTCGGCGTCGGCGAGGACCTTCCGGGCGGCGTCCGTCTCGCCGAGGACCAAGTGAAGCTCGGCCTTGAGCAGCGCCGCCCGCGGGAACGACGGGGCGACCACGAGGCACACGTCCAGGTCGCGCCGCACGCGGTCTGCGAGCTCCTCCACGGCGTCCTCGTAGCGGGCCTTCACGACGCGGGCCCGGAGCTGCTCGACGGGCTCCGCCTTGAGCTGCTCCTCGCCGAGCGCCGGCAGCTCGCGCGCCGCGTGCTCCCGGAGCGACCGCTCGTCGGCGATCTCGGGCTTCCCCGCCTCGCGCTCGTGGAACTCGGCCGTGCCCGCGTCGCTGCGCCGCCTCCGGAGCTCCTCGAGCCGGATCTGGGCCCGCTCGACGAGCGCGGGCGGCCACGCGCCGAACTCCTGGAGGAAGTGGCCGTACTCGTCGAGCGCTTCGCGGGTCTTCTTCTGGCGGGAGAGGCGGAGGGCCTTCAGGTAGGACCCGGCCCAGCGCCCCAGGCCCGTGAGGAGATGCTTCTCCGGAGCGTCGGGGTAGTTGTCCTCGAGGATCGCGAGCGCGCGTTCTGCGAGGTGCTTCGGTTCCTTCTCCTGCTCCGGCCAGTACTCGGTGTCCTTGGCCAGCGGCTCGATCAGCGCCCGGGCCCGGGTCCGGTCCTCGAGGAATGTCCAGAGGGCGAGCCCCTCGAGGAGTCGGCCCTCCCGCTTCCAGACAGGCTCGGCTCCATCCCGCGCCGGCGCGCCCCCGGCGTCGCGGGGGAGCTTCGCCACCGCCGCGAGGTCCTCGAGGGCGTCGTTCGCCAGCCCCTCGGAGAGCGAGAGACGCGCGCGGGCGAGCAGCGCCTCGGGGAGCTTCAGGGCCGACTCCCCGGCCCCCTTCTCGACGCGGAGCCCGAGCAGGGCGCGGAGGTCCTTCCGGGCCGGCCAGAATGTCGGGGTCCGGACGACGGCCTCCTGGAGCGATTCGAGGACCTGCTCCCAGGGGTCCTTCCTCGTGAAGAGAGGCTCCCCCTGCGGGCCGGTCACGGGGCGTCCCGGCAGCTCCTTCGGCTCGCCCTTCTCCGCGATCCCGCGGGCGGCGCGCGCGAGCCCCCAGAGGCCGAGGAAGAAGGTGGGCCGCCGGTACTTGCTCCGGACGGCCCCCTGGTACGACTCGAGCGCCTTCACCAGCTCGCCGGCGGCCTCGTGCGCGAGGCCCTCGCAGTACGCCTCTTCCCACGGGAGCACGTCGTCGGACAGCGGATCGGCCTCGCGCCGCTTGCGCGTCTTCTCGAGCGTGGCGAGGGCTCCCGACGCGTCGCCCGAGGCGACGGCGAGGAGCGCCGCGGAGAGGGCCGCGTGGCCCTTGGGCCCCTCCCCCGCGCCTTCGGACCCTGCGGACGGGGCCGCATCGGCCGCCTCGCGCCTCACGACGGCCTCGAACTCCTCCCGGGCCCCCGCCGCGTCCCCCTGGCACTCCCTCCGGATGAGCCCGCGCAGGAACGTCGCGTGGAGCGACTCGTTCGGCCGGGCCAGCTCGTTCTGCGCGAGGCGCGCATACTCCTCGAGCGACTCCGCGAAGAACCCCCAGTCGAAGAAGGCCCCCGCCCGCTCCATCTGGAACTCCGGCCACTCCGGGGCCGCGCGGAGCGCCCGCGTGAGGATGCGCACGCGCCTCTCGTGGTTCTGCGGGTCCTGGATCAGCTCCTGGAGGAGCCCGCCCACGCGTTCCTTGCCCGCGGAGAGTCCCTTCCGCTTGGCCTCGATGCGCTCGTACTCGGCCTGACGCCGCGCCCGCTCCTCGTCGATCTCGCGCTGGGCGTGGGCGCGGGTGATCAGCGACAGGAGCGGGATCCCGACCAGCATCAGGAGCCCCGTCGCGACCCCCGCGAGGGCGATGCGCCCGCGGCCCCGGCGCACCTTGCGGATCATCCGTGTGAACGACGAGGGCGGCCGGGCTGCGATGGGCTTGCCCGCCAGGTAGCAGTCCACGTCCGCCAGCAGCTCCCCGGCCGTCTGGTAGCGCCGGTTCGGGTCCTTGTCGAGGAGCTTCAGGCAGACGGTCTCGGCGGAGCGGTCCACGGCCAGGTTGAAACGCCGGGGCGGGACCGGGTCCTCGGTCATGAGCCGGTAGATGATCCCCGAGGGCGTGTCCGCCTCGAACGGGGTCTTGTAGGTGAACATTTCGTAGAGGACGACTCCGAGCGAGTAGAGGTCGGACCGCGGGTCTATCTGCGAGAGGTCCCCCTGCGCCTGCTCGGGGGGCATGTACTGGGGGGTGCCGATGCAGGTGCCGGTCTTGGTGATCTTGCTCGTCATCTCGACGTTCTTGGCGAGCCCGAAGTCGGTGATGTGAGGCTCGCCGTCCTTGTCTATCAGGATGTTGCTCGGCTTGATGTCCCGGTGGATGATGCCGCGCTCGTGGGCGTGGGCGAGCGCGTCGGCGATCCTCCGGGTCAACTCCATCGAGCGCCGCGGGGTGATCTCCCCCGCGTCTATGAGCTGGTCGAGCGACCGGCCGTCCACGTACTCCATGACGAAGTAGTGGTGGCCCTCGTCGGCCCCCTCGTCCAGGACGGCCACGATGTTCGGGTGGGAGAGTTCGCGCGCCGCCCCGGCCTCGCGGGAGAAGCGCTTCACCATCTCGGCCGTCGCGTCCTCTCCCGCGAGCATGACCTTCACCGCGACCAACTTCTCGTCGCGTGTGTCGCGGGCGCGGTAGACGATCCCCATGCCGCCCCGGGCGATCTCGTTGAGGATCTCGTATGGCCCCAGTTGCCGCTTCGTGAGCGCCATCGGTGGAGTGACCCGAGACGGGGCGGTCATGATAGGTGTGTGCGGTGGACCCGTCAATCGAAAGCCGCCCGGAGTACCCACAAGTGGACATCACAAGAACTGCTTGAAAGCGCGGCCTGCGTCGCTATAAACCTGGGTTGACACTTCCCTCTGAAAAACCTGCAGGATTCCGCTTGACATCGGGTCCCTGCTCCCCTAGAATTCGCCGCCGGGTGTTAACCGGGGTTATCAGGTCTCGTCGGGGGAGTTAGAGGGAGGCGAGTGCCGGTGGCTCGGTGCTTCCGTCGCGGGCTCGCGCTCGGGATCGTGGCCGTCGCCGCGATCGCCGCCATCGCCAGTGGCGGCTGCGAGAACAAACACACCAAGACCTTCATCGTCGAGAAGAACGAGCTTCCCCCTCCGCACGCCCCGGCCTTCGGGACCGCACGACCCGTGGACCCGCCGCCGGCGACCTCCACCAGCGCGGCCCAGTACGACCACGCGCGCGGGCTCGCCCTCGACGGCGCGGGCAACGGGCTGCTCGCCATCCGCGCCGACGACGGGACCGGGGTCACCCGGCTCTACGTCGTCCGCTACGACGCGAGCCTCGCGGCGATTTCGAACCCCTTCTCGTCGGCGCAGCTCGCCGATGCCAACACCGGCGGCAACGTCAACGACGCGAAGGTCGTCCTCGACGCGTCGGGCGACGGGCTCCTCCTGTTCGTCCAGGTCTTCCAGGGCAAGCGCCGTCTCTACGCCCGGAACTACCGCGCCGCGACGAACACATTCACCGCCCCGACGCTGGTGGACTCCGGGGGAGCCAACTCGGTGGCCGACGACGTGACCAACCTGGACGTCGCCCTCACCCCCGCCGGCAACGGGGCCATCGTCTTCTCCGAGGCGGACGACGTCTTCGGGATCTTCTTCCGCAAGTCCGACGGCTCGTTCACGGCACCGCAGCAGCTCGACACCCTCGGGAATGTCGGCAACACCGTCAGCGCGCTCCGCGTGCTCGACCGCGGAGGCGCCGGCGTCGCGGCCTGGCTCCAGGACTCCGACACCTCCGCCGGCACCGTGCGGGTCCTCGCGGCCAGCCGCTACTCCACCTCCGGGAGCCTCGCCTTCTCCTGGGCGCAGACCGTCAACTCCGACACGGCCACCGACATCACCGACTACGACGCCTCGATCCTCTCCTCGGGGACCAGCGCCTTCGTGTGGACCCAGTCGCAGTCGGGCGGGGGCTCGCGCGTCTTCGGGCGCACCCTCTCGGCGGGCGGGAGCTTCGGCACGGCCGCCGACCTCGGCGCGTCCGTCACGGGGACGTTCGCCGGCCCGCTCCTGCGCGCGGACGGGTCTGGCAACGCGGTCCTCGCGCTGCGCAGGGACCCCTCCGGGGCGAACTCGCAGCTCTACGGCACCACGTTCTCCGCGGCGACCGGAACGTTCTCGACCTCGCCGGCGCGGATAGACGACGCGGCCGCGGGGGCCGTCATCGCGGGCTCCTACGCCGTCGCGGTGGACGTGTTCGGGCAGGCGGAGATCGGCTACGTCCAGAGGCATGATCCGGGCCTCCCCGGCTCCCACCCCCGGGTTCACGCCGTGCGGTACGTCCCGTCCACGGGGTTCGGCGCCTCCCGCCGCGTGGACCACGGGTCGGTCGAGACGGGCCCGCTCGTGGCGACGCCGGCCTACGCCTCGCCCACGATCGTCCGGGTCGCCTTCGACCCGGCGGGGCGCTGCTTCCTCACCTACACCCAGTCCGACGGGCACCTCGAGCGGCTCTACGTCGTCTCGAGCCTGTCGGGCCAGCCCGGGACCTTCGGGGCCCCGGAGACCGTGGACGGCGCGAGCCGCAACAGCGTCTTCGCCGCCTCGGCCGTGACGAGCCAGGTGGTCTCGGGGGACGGCTCGTTCACGCTCGCCCCCTCGGGCGCCACGGGCCTCGCCCTCACGCGGCAGGCCGAGGTGAACGGGACCACGAACGTCGTGCGGCTGTACGCGACGCCCTTCACGGGCTACGACCTGCGCGCGATCCGGCCGCAGGGATCGCGGCTCCTGGACGGGTTCCGCGACGCGATCTCGCCGCGCGACGTGGCCGAGAGCGCGAGCGGGCTCGACGCGGCGGGGGCGGGGCTCGTCGCCTTCACCCAGTCGGACGGGACGGCGACGGAGCTGTTCGCGGTCCCCTTCTACGCGACCCAGGCGACGACGGCGACGCCCGGCGGGTCGGCGACCTCGGTGGACAACGGGACGACGGGGGTCCCCTCGAAGCTCCGGGTCGTCATGGACCCGAGCCGGAGCGACGGCCAGGTCTTCTTCCTGCAGGACGACGGGACCGGCCGGACACAGCTCTACGCGCGCCGCTACGTCAAGTCCTCGGGCGCGGTCCTGAACGTGGGGACGTCGCCCACCCCGACCCGGAACGAGCCCATCTCCCTCACGGGGAGCGCCGCGGGCTCGGTCGTCTCCTACGACGTCGCGCACCACGCGCCCGACGGGGCCTCCTACCTCGTCTTCCGCCAGGTGAAGAACACCGCCACCGGCGCTGCGGGGGTCTTCGCCGTGAAGGTCTCCGCATCGGGGGCCCTGACGGGGCCGGCGGAGCACTCGGACCCGAACGCGACGGTCGTCGGGGATCCGAAGATCAAGGTGAACGGCGGGGGACACGCCCTGACGGTGTTCAACCAGGGGAACCCGCCGATCCTCTGCAGCCGCTACTCGACGTCATCCTCGCTCGGGGCTTCGGTCATGGGCCTCCCGCCGGTCGTCTCGGCGTCGGCGACCGCCGCCTGCGGGAACTTCTCGGTGGACGACGATGCGGCCGGGAACTTCCTCGTGGCGTTCGAGCGGGACGACTCCGGCTCGAGCCCGGCCAAGGCGATCTTCGCCCGCCGGTGGCTCGCCTCCACGGGCCAGTGGGAGGGTTCGGACGCGGTGAAGATCTCCGACGGGACCGCGACCATGGCCGCCCCCGCCCTCTCCTACTCGAACCCGGTCGTCGCCATGTCCGCGGGGGGCGACGCCGCGATCCTGTACCGCCAGGACGACGACCGTCCCGCACTCGACACGGTGAATCTCGCGGCGGTCACGTTCCAGGCGTCGGCCGGCGCCCCGGCCACGGCCTACTCCTCCCCGCAGATCGTGGACAACGGCGACGGCACCGTGCCCCACGGCGCGGACGTGACCCTCTACGGCGCCTCCGTCCGCCGCGCGGACGGGAACGGCGCCGCCCTCTTCATCCAGGACGCCGACCCCGGTTCGGGCTCGCGCCCCCGGATCTACACGCGGCGGTTCCACTTGGCGAACCTCGCCTCGGCCACGCCGGTCTTCGAGACGACATCCACGGACCTCTCCGAGGGCTCCGGGGCCGCGACGCGGGTGACGGGCTTCACGACGGCCTTCGACGCCTTCGGCGTCGGGTACGTCGTGTTCACCGAGGCCTCCGGGGCGGACGCCGACTCGACGCGGACCCACCTCTTCGCCCGGGCCTACAGCCTCGTCACCGGGGTCTACGGCCCGAACTGGGTCGTCTCGCGGGCCCTCGCGACCGGCGACGGGACGGCGGGCTCGGGGGCCGAGGGCGAGAACTCTGCGGTCCCGCAGGTCTCGATCGGCGGCGACGCGATGGCCCTCATCCCCCACCTCGTCACGCAGGACTCCGACGGCTCGACCCCGGCGACCGTGGACCGGGCGCGGCTGTTCGGGAACGTCATCCGCTAGCGCGCGCGCGGGCCGTCAGCAGCAGGGCCACGCTGTGCGGGAGTGGAGGCTCGCCCGGCCTGGGCGCCTTCGGCGCCGGGCCCGGGGCCGCGCGGCGGAGGCCGAGGGCGGCGACCGCCTGCGCCCCCACGCCCAGGAGGAGCACGAGGCCGAGGGAGCCGGCGAGTCCGAGGACGCGGCCGCCGCCGCGCGGCGCGAAGAGGGCGGCGGCGGGGGAGAGGTCGGCCAGCGCCGCGGCGATGCGGCGGGAGAGCCCCGGCAGGAGTGAGGCCGCCGGCCCCGCCAGCGAGATCGCCGAGAGCGCCGCGAGGGCGCGGGCGAAGGCGCCCGTCGCCGTCCGGCTCGCGACCGACGCCGCCACGCCGACCGCCAGGCCGGCGAAGGCCGCCGCCGCGACGAGCGCGATCTCGAGCAGCGCCTCGAGGAGGCTCCCCCAGATCATGGGGCGCTGCATGCGGGGGGTCCTGTAGAGGGAGAGCGAGACCACGGCCTGGAGGAGCCGCGCCCCGACGTAGACGGGTCCGAGGCGGACGAGAGCCGGCAGGAGTCGGGCGACGGCCCTCGCCGACGCCCGTGCCATGTGCTCGGCGGGTCCCGCCGGCGTGATGACGAGCAGCTCCCACGTCCCGCGCGCCCGCTCACCAGCGACGGTCGGGGCGGCGGCGGCCGCGCCGGCCACCGCTGCCAACGCCGCGGCGGCGGCGGTCAGCTCGCGAGGCGAGGCCGTGAGCCCGATCACGAGGAAGCCGGCGGCCACCAGCACCAGGACGGCGCGGCGCGCGGCGGGGTTCCGGGCGACCTCCCGGAGCCCCGCTCGGAGGCCCCAGCGGGCCAGCCGTGTCCTCGCCCGCACGCCCGGGTTCGAGAGCCGGAGCGGCCGGGCCCGGAGGACCCGGTCGAGCGTCGGCGGGGGAGGCCTCACGCGGGTGAGAAGCCGGAGGTTCAGGAGCACCAGCACCCCGCCGGCCGCGAGGAGGCCGAGCCACTCCTGGCGGGGTCTCCCGCGCAGCGCGGCCTCCCCGAAGACCGCGAGCCACCCGAGCGCGCTGAGCCCGGCCCCCGCGAGCGCTCCGAGCAGGCCTCCCGCTCCCCGCGCGGCGGTCCGCCCGCCGTAGACGCTCCCGAACGCGAGAAGGGGACAAGCGGCGAGGGCCGCGGCGGCGCGATACGCGAGCTCCCACGGCTCGAGCCCCGCCCAGAGCGCCGCCGGGGCCAGCAGCGGGAGGGCGGCCGCCACCGGGAGCGCGAGGCCCCCCGCCACGGCGAGCACCTTCGCGGCCCAGGCCACCCCGACGTCCACCGGGAGCGGGTCCCCGGACCCGAGCGGGGCGAGGCGGACCACGCCCCGTCGCGGGGCGGCGGCGAGGATCGGCGCGGCGAGCGCGAGGGCGACCGCCAGGGCGGTCGTCTGCGTCGCCAGGCACTGCGCGAACGAGTCCGTGTCGCCCGCCCCCGCGCGGGCCGGCCACGCGAGGCCGAGCGCGACCGACGGCGCGGCGAGTAGCGCGAGGGTCACCGCGGCCCAGGCCGGCGACGAGAGGAGGACC
>JAKEIC010000214.1 GCA_022614695.1 Planctomycetales bacterium
ATCCACTCCTCGCCGATCTTCACGAACCGCTCGAGCCCGGGCGCGTCGTCCTCGGGGAACCGGGTCGCGTCCATCACCGGGATGTCGGTGTCGGAGGTCGAGACGTCCTTCGCGAGAGTCGTGGTCATGTCGGTGGGGCCCGACCCCCCGACCACGAGAGTCACCCGGACGAGCGCCGGGGTGACGTCGTCCACCGGGTCGTCGCGGGAGGGGGCGCCGCGCGCGAGGAAGAAGCTCCCGCCCGCGGGGTCGGGCTGGCCGTGGCGGGGGGGGGGCGCGGGGAGGATCCCGCGCGTCGAGTCCCAGGTGAGGAGGGGCCCGCCGCCGCCCGCGAGGTCCGTGGTCGGCCGTACGGACGTGTCCCACGTGGTCGTGTACTGGGACCAGAAGAGGAGGCCGAAGTGGAGGATCTCCCCCGAGACGGGGAGGGCGCGCTTCGCGAGGGCGGCCGGAGTCCCGAAGGCGTCGGCGTCGAGGAGGCTCTCGCTCCCGCCGATGGGCGAGCGTTCGGCCCGGTGGAGCGTCGCGGAGCCGTCCTCCAGCCCCCGGAGCCAGGCGACCTCGGAAAGCCCCCCGAGCGGGAGGAGCCTCCCGGACCCGGCGCCTCCCCCGGACGCGGTCCCGCCCCTGCCCCCGCTCGCGCGGGAGATCGCGGGCGGCGTCCCTCCACCAGCCGGCGCGCTCGGCGCGCCGGCTCCGCGGGTCATGTACGCGGAAAACCCCTCGGACGCGAGCCCCGCCCCCGACCCGGCCGTCCACGGGTCCGCGTCCTCGCCCGAGAGGGTCCGGACGAACCGGAGCCTCTGCCGTCCTTTGGGGTCACGGTCGGCGAGGAAGATCACGTGGACCTCCCCTCCGTCCGACTGGCGCCCCCCATGCGTGAAGGTGGCCGCGACGTCGCGCCCGAGCTGGTCGAGGACGGCCCGCGCCCTCTCGTAGATCTCGCGCCGCCCCTCGCCGCGGTGCCAGGCCGTGATGGAACTGTGGAGCGCCCCCGCGAGGAGGAGCCCGAGCATCACGAAGACCCCGAGGGCGACGATCACCTCGAGGAGGGTGAATCCAGTAATCTCCGCGCGGCGAACGCCGCGACAGGCCGCGCGGAGATTACTAGCGGACCAGCTCCTCACGGTGCCTCACCACGATCGGCTCGTCGTACTGGACCGAGACCGCCTTCACCATGGGGCTCATCTTCCAGGCGGGGCGCGTGGACTGAGTGGGCCACTTGCCGATCACCTCGAACGCCTTGGGCTTGTACTCGAAGTAGACCCTCACCTCGAGCGTGTCGCCCTGGAGCTCGAGCCCGTTCAGCGCCTTCGGGTCGTCGAAGAGGTAGAGCCCGCCCGGCTGGTTGGTGGGCTTCTGGTCCCAGGCCGGCTGGCCGTCCACGCGGGCCACGACCTTCACGTCCTGGTGGGTCGGGAACGGGATCTCCTCGTTCCACGTGATCCGCCTCCAGAAGGCGTCCTTCGCCGAGAAGACCAGCGACGCGTAGGCCATCTCGGGAGCGTCGGAGAGGTCGCGGTAGCGGTCGTAGTGCCGGTAGGGGTATCCGATCACCAGCTCGTTGTTCCCGTAGGCCTGGGGCGCGGTGCCGTAGGCCCCGCGGAAGATCCCCGTCGTGTCCTCCTTGCCGGTCCTCGGGTCGGTCGAGTGCCGCGTCGGCATCACGAAGCCCGCCTTCTGGTCGAGCCGGCTGTAGCCAAGGAGCTCCTTCCCCACGAGCACGTAGCCGTCGCTCGGGAACCCCGTGTTGTCCTTCACCGGGACGTAGCCGCTCCCCGCGTTGCAGCCGCGGGTCGTCGACGTCGCGTCCACGTGGTACAGGAACATGATCGAGGAGCCGTCCGCGATCACCTCGGCCGGGGTGCCGAGGAGGCCGCGCTTCACGCCCTTGAACCCGGTGGCGTCCCCGGAGGTGTAGCCCAGGATCTCCTGGCCGATCCGGAGGATGCCGCCGTCCGAAGGGAGCGTGGCCTGGGGCTGCGCCGGGGCGTTCGGCTGCCCCGGCTGCGTCGGGTTCTGGTTCCCCGTCCCGCCCGCGGGGAGGACGCCCGGGCCCTCGCCGCCCACGAGCGTGACGAACGGCACGTCGGTCGCGTTCGCAGCGAGGTCCTGGTTCGCCCGGACGACCATCTTCAGCCGGCTCCCGACCGAGAACCGGATCTCGTCAATCACGCCCTTCGTGGCGCCGCCCGTCGTCCCGAGGCTCCCGCCGATCGCGACATTCGCCTGGATCCGGGAGGGGTTCTCCCCCGAGGGGAACTTGAGGAGCCGCGCCGTCTTCGCCGGGTACTCCCGCGAGACGAAGTCGGAGAAGGCGACGAGGTTCTGCTCCGCGGCCCAGAAGGGGAGGACCACGGTCTTCCCGACGTTGGGGTTGTTCGGGTTGTTCGGGTTCTCCGGCACCTGGTAGACCGGGATGGGCTCGGGGTTGTTCGAGTGGGCCCAGTTCACGAGGTTCGCCTCCTTGGGCTGCCCCGCGCCCTGGTCTATCACGGTCACGTAGTCGTACCGTCCGCAGAGAGGCGACCGGGTCTGGAAGACCGGGAGGATCTTGTCGCCCTCCAGGTGCTCGGCGAGGCTCGTCCAGTACTCGTGGCGGAACTGGAAGTCGAGCTTCTCCGACCGCGGGTCCTGCGTGGTCGAGGGGCTGCTCGGGCTGCTCGGGCTGCTCGGCGCGGAAGGGGTGTCCTGCATGAAGGCGGAGCCGAGCTTGGACGTCCCGGCGGGCAGCACCTCGCCCGCCTCGGTCATGCCCGTCACCGTCTTCGCGCACTCCATGAGCTGCCACTTCGTGTTGTCGTGGACGACGAAGTACCACTTGCCCCCGTGGTTGATCGTCTCGTCGTAGAAGAACCACTCGTTGCCGACCTGGATCCAGTGGTCCGTCGCCTCGTACTTCGGGGGGGCCGCGTCGCTCCCGGGGACCGAGAGGAGGTAGACGTCGGTCCCGATACCGAAGTTGTCCGCGATGTACGTGTTGAACTGCCCGCGCTCGAGGTTCAGGAACTGCGTGTCGGACTTGTCCGAGTAGTAGACGATCTCGAACGTGAAGGCGAGGATCTGCGAGCTGGAGCTCGAGCCGCCGGGGGTGCCGCCGGGCCCGCCGTCCTGCATGAACCCGGTGTCCCCGCCCCCGCCCCCGCCACCGCCGCCCCCGCCCCCCCGGGCGGGACCCCGGCCGTTCCCGGCCGGCGGCAGACCGCCGGGCGTGCCGGGGCTGCCCGTCGTCACCACCGCGTAATCGAAGAGCGCGAGGTACCCGCTCTTCGGGAACTCCTTGGTGTCAATCACCCACATCGTCGTCTCGGTCTTCTGGAGTCCGTCCGCGGGGTTCGCGGCGGGCGTGCTGGGGCTGCTCGGCGGCGTGCTTGGCCCGTCCTGCATGAAGCCCGTGTCCCCGCCCCCGCCGCCCCCGCCGCCGCCCCCGCTCCCCCCGCCGGGGCCCCGGCCGTTCCCCGCCGGCGGCAGACCGCCGGGGGTCCCGGGCGTGCCGGTCCCGTCCGCGATCTCGGTGAACGTGTCCTTGCCGACCTTCTCGTCCGTGAGCAGCGCCCCGCCCGTGCGGAGCGGGTTGCCCGCGACCGCCGTGTTGTAGCCGACCTCCGTGTTGTAGCCGTAGACCACCACCGGCGAACCCGCAGCGTGGGAGCGGTTCGTCGTCCCGCGCGCGCCGCGCCCGGTGAGCATCCAGAGCGGGTAGGAGGGGATCGCCTCGGCCGCCGCCGGGAGCGGCGCGAACTCGGTGAAGGGCTGGAACTCGAACCGTCCCTTCCCGGCCTGCGTGTAGAGGATCGCCTCGCCGCCGATCTGGAGGACGCCCATCGGCGGGAAGTCGTCCGCATTGTCCACGGAGATGACCGAGGTCTGGTTGTCTATGTCCTTCGAGAGGCGGGTCACCCGCGTCTCCCCGTTGCTGGTCCGGTGCTCGAACTCGCCGACGGCCTGCCCGTCCACGAGGAGGACCAGCTCGCCGAGACCCGTCCCCTTCCACGAGGCCGAGAGGTGGTACCAGATGTCGTTCTGGAACGTCTGGGGCGTCACCGGATACCGGATCTCCGCCGCGGTCTCCTCGATCGTCGCGTCGGCATTCCGGAAGACGATCGCCTTCCCGTCCGCGTCGTAGAAGAGAGAGATCCGGTTCTCGTAGAGCTTCTGCGCGTCGTCGCCGAGATCCATCAGGTACTGGTCGGAGCCCCGGTCGGTCCAGTGGGGCTTGAACCAGAACTCGATCGTGCCCGCCCGGAGGTCCTTGGAGGCGTTGTCGGTGTCGAGGACGATCCCCTGGTCGGCGGCGACGTACGAGAGGGGCTTCCCCTGGAACTCCGCCCCGTCGGGGTGCAGGAGCACCCCCTTCACGAGCTTGCGGTCGAAGTGCTCGACGTTCTTCTCCCCGCCGCCCTTGCCGCCCTGCTGTCCCCCGGCGCCCGCCACCGCGAGCCCGCCGGCGTCCGCCTCGACCCGGTTCGTCTCGAGCCGGATCTCGCCCCGGTTCCCCTCCTCGCGGTCGAGGTCCGGGAAGAACTCGGGGAGGCCCGTCCTCTCCCACAGGACGACCGGGTGCGGCCAGGAGACGACCTTGTAGCCGTGGCCCTTCCACATCTCCTGCTGGAGGTCGCACTGGCTGTCGAGGCCGACCGTCGCCGTCTTCGGCGGGGAGAACTCGACCACCTGCCTCACGCGGTGCTGCGCGAGCGGGGTGCCCGCGGCGCTGTTCACGACCGCCGAGCACTCGAGCGTGAAGACGTCGCCCGACCGGTAGGCGAAGGGCACCGTCGAGACCATGAGGCGGGGATCGTTCGGGTTGCGGGCGTTCAGCAGGATCGAGAACTTGTCCCGCTCGGAGATCTCGCCCGCCGCCACGGACTCCTCCACGATGTCGCGCAGGTCCTGGAAGTGGCGGACCGGGTGCCCGGCCCGCTCCGCGTAGCCGAGGATCCGGTCGGCGAGCTTCGCCGCCTCGGCCGCCTCCATCGCGTTGGTGCTCCGGTCGGTGTTGCCCGAGCGCCCCTGCTGCGGCTCCTGGTCCCACCAGGTCCTGAGGCCGGTCATCGCCGCGACGAGCACCCTCTTCGAGGCCGTGTTCACGTTGATCGGGTGGCGCAGCTCCACCTCGACGATCGCCTCGTCGAGCGCGTACTCGTTCTTGAGGACCCGGTCGAGGGCCACGACCCCGTTGTGCTTGCGGGTGCGGACGCGCGCGTACTCGGCGGGCGCCCCGGGCTTCGTCACCCGGACGACGGAGCCGGGCCCGATCAGCCCCGCGTCGAGGACGCGGAGGGTGGTCGGAGCCCCCTCCTGGTTCACCACCTCGATGATGCGGCGCCCCCCGGTCCAGCCGACCTGCGAGTCGCGCGAGGAGTAGACCGTCGCGACGGGGTGCAGCGACTCGACCTCCTCGGGCGAGAGGCCGCGGAGGCCCGCGAACTCGTCGGAGACCGAGGCCACGATGTTGCGGGCGGCCGAGAGAGTGCCGAGGGGATCGTAGGCGGCCGCGCGGCCCGAGATCCGGAGGTCGGCGATGAGCGCGGCGCGGAGGTCCATCACCATCACGTGCCGGCCGTGGGCGGTCGGCAGCGCGAAGCGGATCCCGTCGCCGAGGATCCCCCTCTTCAGGCCCTGGAACTTGTTGCCCCCCACGTGCGTGTAGGACATCACCTCGCCGTTCACCCAGAGGTAGCCGTCCACGGTGGAGGGGTTGCCGTCGTTCCGGAACCCGGTCGCGTCGTCCACGGTCATCGTGGTCGAGTCCTCGGAGACGGGGTAGAGGACGAGCGCCGACCAGCCGAGGGCGTTCGCCACGGCCCACGGGGTCGCGGAGTTCAGGTTCAGCTTCGCCTGCTCGTCCTCGACCGTCGCGGAGGCGACGACGCCCGTCGGGTCGGAGAGCGACACGGGGAAGCCCTTGGGGACGATCTCGGAGGTGGAGACGTCGAACTCGTCGGCCGTGTCCCAGTCCGGGGTGGCGTCGGCCTGCCGGGTGGTCCCGTAGAGCTTCGCGATGACGAGGTTGCGGACCGTGAGGGCGTTCTGCTCGGCCTCGGCGGCGGCGAGGGCCTGACGGCTCCCGCGCTCGTGCAGCCGCATCGAGACCGCGAACGGGGTCGCGATGACGACGAGCGCGACGAGCACGACCATCACGATCACGAGCGCGATGCCCCGCTCGGCCGCATCGGCGCCGCCGATCACCGTCGCGCTGCGCTTCGGGCGATTCTTCATGAGCTCCATGGAACTCTCCTGCGACGCGGCTCCTGCCCAGGGACCCTCCGCGGCGACTTGGGAATCACAAATCCCATGCCTGTGGGGCGATGAGGGGATGCTCCGCGCCCCCTCACAGGCCTACCTCAGGGATGGCATAACACATTGCGGAATATTGGCTTAGCAACGCAGGTCTCGACCCCGAAACCCCCTCCACAGGCCAGAGAGTCCACTTGGGGGCGTCGGGGTGGTATTTGGACGCGCATACCGTCAACCGGATTGGCAGGCCTGAACCTAACGGATCCCCTCGGGCTCTCACCGGATCTCCCCCGTGAGCCCCACGTCCACGGTCTCGACCTTCCCGGTGATCGTCGAGCGCAGGGTGATTCTCTCGGGCCGGAAGTGGCGGCGGGGGTCGAGCCCGCCGGACC
>JAKEIC010000215.1 GCA_022614695.1 Planctomycetales bacterium
GGAAGGTCCCCTCGCGGTAGTGCTTCTCGATGATGGGGACGAGCCGGTCCGAGACCCACTGGCGGACCGAGTCGCGGATCATCCGCTCCTCCTCGGTGAGGAGGGCGGTCACGTCGTAGAAGTCGAGCCCCTTGAACTCGGCGGCGAGGCCCATCAGGCCTGTCCTTTCGGGACGGCGGCGCGCTGCAGCTCCCAGAGCTTCACGGCGCGAGCGAACGCGTAGAACCCCGACGCCGTCGCGATCGCGAGCCCGGGGATCCCGTCGAGGAAGCCGAGCTTCAGGAGGTAGCCCTTCACGAACCGGAACCACGGCCGGACGAGCATCATCCAGAGCCCGGCGCGGCGGCCCTGCTCGTGGAAGGCCTTCGCGGCGAGCGTCGAGAAGTGCTGGACCCGCGCGATCTGGTGCGCGAAGTCGCGGTAGGGGTGGTGGTCCATCGTGCCGGAGAGGCGCGCGACGGGACCCGAGACCTCCACCCGGTCGTGAGGGTCGGTCCCGCCGAACCGGCCCCGCCGGCGGTCGAAGAGCCGCAGCACCCAGTCGGGGTTCCACTCGCCGTGCCGGATCTCGCGGCCCATGTAGAAGGTCCGGCGGCGGATCTGGAATCCGGCCGCGTCCCCGCCCCGGGCCAGAGTCTCACGTATCTCGGCGGCCAGTTCCGGAGACACCCGCTCGTCCGCGTCCACCGAGAGGACCCAGTCGTTCGCGCACTTCTCGACCGCGTGGTTCTTCTTGTCCACCTGGCCCTGGTACTCGCGCTGGAAGACCCGGTCGGTGAATCGGCGCGCGATCTCCGCGGTCCGGTCCGTCGAGTGCGAGTCCACGACGACGATCTCGTCGGCGAACTTCACGGACTCGAGGCACGCCTCGAGGTTGCGCTCCTCGTCCTGGACGATGACGGCGACGGAGAGGCGCGGCCCGGCTCGGGTGGCCGCCGGGGCGCTCGCCGCCGCGGGACCCGTCGTGGGCGCGGGAGAGGTCACGTCCGCGAGGCAATTCTAGCCCCGCGGGCGAGCGCGGACAAAGCGGAGCCGGGAGAACCCGGACACCGGCGATCCCGTTGGTAGGACCGGGACAGTGTCGGCACTTCGCGCCCTCTCAGTCGCCGGGCTCGCCGCGGCCGCCGGGCTCGCGTGCGCGTGGCTCGCGCCGCCGCCGCCTCGCCTTAAGGCCACGGAGGGCCCAGGAAGCGGGCCAACCGGGAGCCCGAGTCCCGCGCCCCCGCCGTTCGCGGATCCCGGGACGGCTCGGGCGGCGGCGGAGGCTCCGTCGGAGCCTTCCCTCGAGGACGGCGCGGCGCGGGACCCGCTTCCGCCGATCCGGGGCGGGCGCGAGGACACGGATGCGCCGCCCGGCGCCGCCCGGATCTGCTGCTCCCACCTCGAGCCCGCGGAACGCCTCCACGCGGGGCTCGTCCTCTACCCGCCCGGGGGCGGCGAGGAGGTCCTCGTCGGGTCCTTCACCGGCTCGTCGTACACGAAGGGGGGGCTCGCGCCGGGTCTCTGGCGCATCCGGCTCGTGCCGAGGCACAGCCCTTGGGTCCCGTGCGAGAGCGACTTCTGGATCGGGGCCGACCGGATCGCCGACGTGGACCTGCGGCCGGAACGCGGCGAGCCCCTGCGCGGCGTCGTCCTGTACGCGGACGGCGCGCCGGCCGCGGCGGCGACCGTCCGAGCGTCGTATTCGTGGTCACCCCCGTACCCCCGGAGCCTCCATGAGCGTCGCTACAGGGAGGGGGGGATCCACGGTTTCGGCGAATCGTCCTCGGGTGGCGACCCGAAGGACTCCCGGTCGGTCTGGTTCTGGCCCGACAGGGCGTCGCTCTCCGTGGCCACGGACGCCCGCGGCGAGTTCCGGCTCGACGGGCTGCCCCGCGAGGGGGTCTCGATTCGGGTGGACTACGAGGGCGCGGGCCTGGACGCCGGAACGGCGCGGCCCGGAGGCACTCCCGTGGAGATCCGCCTGCCCCCGGACCCGCCGTCCCTGACAGTGGCGATCCGCGAGCCGGCGGACGTCGTCGGGAAGGGGCCGTGGGAAGTGGAGGTCTGGGGGAAGGCATCCGACAGTCCCCGGAGAGCGGAAGCCTCGCCCGCCGCCCGCTTCCGGAACCTCCCGCCCGGCGACTACGTCGTCCTGGTCCTGCGCCGGGGGCCCCGGTGGGGCCGCCCCGAGTTCCGGGGCCTGGCACGCGTGGAGGTCCCCCAGGACGGAGGCGCCGAGGTCGTCCTCGAGCCGGACCAGGCCGGCGTCGCGAAGTACTCGACGGTCACGGAGAGGTCGGGCGACCCCATCCGCGGCGTCGAGGCGCGCGCACTCGTGGCGGGGCTGGCGCTCCCGGAGTACTGGTTCTCGTCGGGAGCCGACGGCGAGTTCTCGTTCGCGCCCAGCGTGGATTTCAAGCTCCGCCTCTCCATCGAGGGGAGGGTGCCCGTCGAGATCCCGCTACGCCTCGCGCCAGGCGAGATCCGGGACCTCGGCGCGATCCGGATGCGCGCGACGGGGGCCCGGTAAGATCCGCCCGATGCGGTGGCTCGTCGGGGCCTCCATCCTGCTCCTCCTCGCGGCCCTGGGGTCCTGGCGCCTCCGGGGAGCGCCCACCCTCGAGGCCCCGTCCGCCGCGGGAGGCGCTGCGGAGGCGAGGGCCGGGGACCCTCGACAGGTCACCGGCGAGCCGCGTCCTGTGGCTCCGCTCCCCGGGCCCGAGGCCCCCGTCCTCGCGCCCGGCCGGTCGCCGGAGGCCGTCCCGACCCCGCCCCTCGTCCCCACGGACGCCCCCGCTCGATCCGGTCCCGCCGAGATCGCCGGCGTCGTCGTGGACGGCGCGGGGGTCCCGATCGAGGGCGCGCGCGTGGACTGGGTGGAGGAGGGGAAGCAACCCCGCCGGGCTCCGGAAGCGACCGGGCCCGACGGCCGCTTCCGGGCCGAGTTCCCGCGGCGGAGCGCGAAGGGCGCTGTCGTCGCGACGCACCCCGGCCGGCTCGGCGAGGCCCGCGCGGAGTGGCCCCTTCCCGGTGGCGCGACGGAGGCGCGGCTCGTCCTCGCCGGCGGGCCGGCCGGGGCGCTCTGCGTCCACGTGCCTTCTCCCCCTCCGAAGGAGCTGCCTCGCGGGGCCCTCATCCTCACGCCGCTCCTCGAGGGCGGACCGGCCACTCATCACTCATTCGACGGCGCGCTCGCGCACCTCGAGAGGCTCGAGCCGGGCCGCTGGCACGTCCGCTTCGTGCCGCTCTTCTCGCCATGGCTGCCTCTCGAACACGAGGTCGAGGTCGAGGCCGGGAGGACCGCGGAGCTGGACCTCTTGCCCGAGCCGGGAGAGGCGCTCGAGGGGAGGGTGCTCGAGGCCGACCGCGCGCCCGCCCCGGGCCTCAAGGTGACCGCGCGGTTGACGTGGACGGCCCCGGCGCGGACGCCGCGCGCGGGAGGCGCGTCCACCGGCGGCCGATACGGCGGCTCGCGAACCATCGGGAGCAGCTCGTCCACCTCCTACAGCGTCGGGACCGAGGGGGCCTCGATGTCGGTGACGACCGACGCGGACGGGCGCTTCCGGATCCCGGGGATCCCCCGCGAGGGGGCCGTTCTCGAGGTGGACCAGGAGGGCCGGCCCTTCGCGGCCGGGACCGTCCGGCCCGGCCCGCCGCTCGAGATCTTGTTGCCGGGCGATCCCCCCGCGCTCAGCGTGAAGCTCCCGCCGCTCCCGGGGCGGCGTCCCGAGTGGAGCATCGAGGTCTGGGGAGGGGGTCTGAAGCGCCCCCGTTCGGCGCACGCGAAGGCCGAGGGACGATTCCGCGCGCTCGCGGCAGCGGAGTACGTCGTCCTGGCGGCCGGCAGCCACCCGGACGGGCCGCTCGCCGGGCTCGGGCGAGTCGCGCTCGCCGCGGGAGGCCACGCGGAGCTGGAGATCCGGCCCGAGCGCGCGGCGACGGTCACCTACGCGGTCGTGGCCGAGGAGACCGGCATCGCCCTCCGGTCCGCCGAGGAGAGCGTCCGGGTCGGTGCCGTGGTGATCCGTCAGGACTGGTGGACCTCGCGAGCGGACGGGAAGGTGGAGTTCCCCCCGAACGAGGACTTCGTCCTCCGACTCTCCGCCGATGGGCGCGACCCCGTCGAGATTCCCCTCCGCTTGGCGCCCGGCGAGACGAGGGCCCTGGGCGAGATCCGGCTGCGCAGGATCGGCTAGGATCCTCGGAGATGACCCGCCACCGCCTCGCGTGCGCCCTCGGCATGGCCGCGCTCGCGCTGACGCTGCCGTTCAACGCGTTCGTGATCCTGCTCGGGTTCGCGGTGGACGCGACGCGGATCTCGGCCTATCTCGGTGCGCCGCTCGTGAAGGCGTTCGAGATCGCAGGGGAGTGGGGGAGCGCCGGCGGGCTCGCGTGCGCCGTCGCCGCGATCCTCGTAGGCCGGCGGGTCCGCGCGCGCTCCCCGTCCGACCCCGACGCGCCCCTCGCGCGGGCCGGGGAGATCCTCGGGAGCGTCGCCCTCCCGATCGCGGGCGCGCTCCTCGTCGGGGCTCTCCTCTACGAGTTCGGGCCGCCTCCGCCCTCGAGGTAGTCCTTCCTCTGGGCCAGGGCGCCGAATGCCCCCCCGGTGTGCAGGAAGACCACGGTGCTCCCCTTCGCCACACGGCCCGCGGCGACCTCCCCCGCGAGCCCGGCCAGGGCCTTCCCTGTGTAGACCGGATCCAATAGCAGCCCCTCCTCTCGGGCGGCGCGGCGGACCCAGGCCATCTCCTCGGGATAGGCGATCCCGTAGCCCGGCCCCTGGTAGCCGTCGGCGAACGTGACGGGCGCGGGCTCCACGGGCCAGCCACGCCGCGCCATGTCGGCCGCGATCTGCTGGATCATCCCGCGGAAGTAGGCTCCGTCGTCGCAGACGGGGATCCCCAGGAGCGTCCCGCGGAAGCCGAGCCACGCGGCGCCCGCGGCGAGACCCGCGCTCGTCCCGCCCGAGCCCGCGGCGTGGACGAGGACGTCCACTCGCTCTCGGGCTTCTGCCGCCTGCCCGAGGATCTCCTCCAGCCCGCGGACGTAGCCCCACGCTCCCCACGCGTCGCTCCCGCCTTCGAGGATCACGAAGGGCTTCCGACCCTCCCGCCGGGTCTCCTCCGCCCACCCGGCCATGAGCCGGGCGCGGTCCCGGTACTGCTCCCGCGTGATGAATCGGATCTCCGCCCCGAGCAGCCGGTCGAGGAATAGGTTCCCGTCCGGGTCCGGCAGGTCGGTCCCCCGCAGGAGGAGCCGCGCCCGGAGCCCCAGACGCGCGCCGACCGCCGCCGTCGCGCGGCAGTGGTTGCTCTGGACCCCGCCGCACGTGATCAGGGTGTCGGCGCGCTCGTCGAGCGCGGCCGCGCAGGCGAACTCGAGCTTCCGCACCTTGTTCCCGGTCTCGAGAAGGCCGGTCAGATCGTCGCGCTTGACGAGGAGCCTCACCCCGAGCGCCGTCGAGAGCCGTGAGGCCTCCTCGAGCGGAGTCGGCAGACGCGCGAGCGGCACGCGCCTGGGGTAGGGCGGGGAGCCCACGGGCCGCGATCCTATCGCGACCCCCCCTCGAGGCGTCTCTGCTCCTCGCAGTCGGCCATCTTCGCCCGGATGTCGTCCGCGTCTGGGCGATCGGGCGAGAGGCGAAGGACCTCCCGAAACTGCTCGATCGCGTCGGCCCACTCGCGCCGGTAGGCGTGGATTCGGGCGAGGTTGTAGTGCGGGGAGGGATGGTCGGGCCGGATGCGGATGGCCTCGCGGAAGTCGGCCACCGCGCCCTCCATGTCGCCGAGGTCCCGCCGGACGTTGCCCCGGTTGTAGAAGGTCTCCCAGTCCCGGGGATTCCCGCGGAGCGCCGCCGTGAAGTCGGCGAGCGCGCCGGCCGAGTCGCCGAAGCTCTCCGCCCGGACGATCCCCCGTCGCGCGAGGTGTTCGGGATCGCCGGGCTGCAGGCGGAGCGCCTCCGTCAAGTCTTCCAGCGCCCCCCGCGCATTCCCCTGGTCGCGCCGCGCGTCGGCCCGCACCTGGAGCGCCTCGACAAAATCCGCCCGGAGCGCGAGCGCCCGGGTGCAGTCGGCCACGGCGCCCGCCGAGTCCCCGAGCGCACGCCGCGCGAGCGCGCGGTTCCGGAGGTCCTCGGCGCCGCCCGGGACCCGGCCGAACGCCTCGTCGTAGTCCGCCAGTGCGCCGCGGGCATCCCCCCGCTTGAGGCGGGCCGAGCCCCGGTTCAGCAGGGCCCCCGAGAATCCCGGGTCTCGGGCGAGCGCGGCGCTGAAGTCCTCCTCGGCGCCGGGGAGATCCCCCGCCGCCATGCGCATGATCCCCCGGTCGTTCAGGCAGTCCGGGTTCTCGCCGCTCGAGCGGACGGCCTCATCCAGGTCGGCGAGCGCGCCGGCCCTGTCCCCGAGGTCGAGACGCGCCTTCCCGCGACCCCGGAGCGCCTTGGGGTAGCCCGGCTGCAGCCGCAGAGCCTCGTCGAACGCCGCGAGCGCCGCCGCGTGGTCGCCGAGGTCGCGCAGGATCACGCCGCGGTTCAGGTGGATCCAAGCAAGCGGGGGGCCCGACTCGAGGGCCGCGGCATACTCGCGGACGGACTTCGCCCGGTCGCCCCGCGGGTCCTGGTGTTCCGTGTACGCCCGCAGGAGGGCGGCCTCCCAGCCCGGGACGTCGCGCAGGGCTGCCCGCACGGCCGCCCACTCCTGGCGGTAGACCGCCGACGCCCCCTCGGCCAGGCCGGCGAGGTCGCCGCCCCCGCGCGCGGCCTCGGCGAGCTCCGGCCGCGGATCGGTCGTGTCGCTGCGGAGCAGCCGCTCGAACGCCCGGTAGAGCGCCGCCGCCGGCCTCTCAGCCGCGCGCGCCGGCACGCGCTCCCACTCGGCCTGCGCGCCCGCGGTATCGCCGACCGCCATGAGGAGGAGCCCTCGATCGAGCCGCCAGTCGTTGCGCGACGGGTCGGCGGCGAGCGCCTGGCCGAGGAGGTCGGCCGCCTCGCGCGGGTCGGAGGCCCGGAGGACTCGCGCGCGCGCCGCAAGCCTCTCGGGGACGGACCGCTCATCGTCCGTCGCGGACGGGGCTCCCGTCCGGAGAGCGGGCCGCCGCCAGGCGAGGATGCCCGCCCCGGCCGCGGTCCCGAGGAGCGCCGCGGCCAAGAGGAAGAGCGCGCCGGCGGGCCGCGCCGGCCGGGCGAGGGGGGGCTCGCCCGCCAGCACGCGGTCCAGGTCGTCCCGGAGGGCCCCGGCCTCGGGGAAGCGCCTCTCGGCGCGCCCGGCGAGCGCGACGCGGAGCACGAGCTCGAGGCCCCGCGGGACGTCCGGTCGCAGGCGCCGGATCGGCGCCGCCTCGTGGGTGAGCACGCGGCCGATCAGCGCGGCCGTCGTCTCGCCCTCGAACGGCGTCCTCGCGGCGAGCATCTCGTAGAGGCAGCACCCGAGGCTCCAGACGTCGGTCGCCGGCGTGAGGGAGGACGTCTCCCCCAGCGCCTGCTCGGGCGACATGTAGGCCGGGGTCCCGAGGGCCTGCCCCGTGCGGGTGAGCCGGGAGCCGGTGGTCACCGACTTCGCCAGGCCGAAGTCGGTGAGGAACGGGCGGGGGACGACCGCCTCGGTCCGCACGCTCACCGGCCGCCTTCCCGGGAGGCCGCCGCCTCCCGCGCGCGGCGTTCGGCGTCGGCCAGCACTTCCCGCACCTCCCGCGCCTGGGGGTGCTCGGGCGCGAGCCGGAGGAACTCGCGGTACGCCGCCGCCGCCCCCGCCCAGTCGCGGAGCCCCGAGCGGGCGGAGCCGAGCTGCACGTAGGCGGGCGCGAGCCCCGGTTCGATCGCGAGCGCCGCCTCCGCGTCCCGGATCGCCTCGGCGTGCCGCCCGAGCCGGTGGAGCGCAGAGGAGCGGTTCGCGAGCGCGGCCGCGTAGTCCGGCCGGATCCGGAGGGCCTCCCCGAAGTCGCGGAGCGCGCCCTCGAGATCGCCCTGCTCCTCGAGGCAGCTCGCGCGGTGTTCGTAGGCCTCGTGGAAGCCCGGCCGCCCCGCGGCCGCCGCTCCGTAGTCCTCGACCGCGCCCGCCAAGTCCCCCAGGTCGCGTCGCGCGTTCCCCCTCACGAAGTGCGCGTCCGGGTCCGCGGGCCGGAGCCGGAGGGACTCGTGGGCGTCCACGAGCGCCCCTCGGGCGTCGCCGAGCAGCAGTCGGTATCGGGACCGGAGCCGGAGTGCGTCGGCACTCGTCGGATCGCTCCGGACGGCCTCCTCGGCGTCGGCGAGCGCGGCGCCCCGGTCCCCCGCCGCGAGCCTCACGCGGGACCGGGCGAGATGCGCCGAGGCGAACCCGGGCCGGAGCCGGATCGCCTCGGTGAGGTCCGCGGCCGCGCCGGGGAGGTCCCCGAGCCGGTGGCGGGCCTGGCCCCGGTTCGCCAGGGCCTCCGGGAACCCCGGGGCGAGCCGCAGCGCCGCCTCGGATTCCGCGAGGGCCCCCGAGTGGTCCCCGAGCTGGTTGCAGAGGACGGCGATGTTGTTCCGGACCCAGGCGAAGGGCGGTCCCCCGGCGAGCCCCGCGCGGTACTCGCGGAGCGCGGCCGCCGGATCCCCCCGCGGGTCCCCCGCCTCCGCGTAGGCGCGGAGGAGCGACGCCTCCCATCCCGACTCCTCGCGCAGCAGGGCCCGGGTCCGCGCGGCGTCCCCGACCCAGGCCGCGTGGATCGCCCGCGCCAGCCGCGTCACCCGGTCGCTCCCGTTCGCGAGCTCGTGGAGGTCCGACTCGCGCTCCCGCGCCCGCATACCGAAGAACGCCTCCAGGACGAGGTAGATCCGGGCCTCCCGGGCCTCCGGCGCGGGGGCAGGGACCCGGGTCCACTCGGCGCGCGCGCCGGCGGCGTCGCCCGAGGCCCAGAGCAGGAGGCCCCTCTCGAGCCGGAGGCGGTGTCGGTCGGGCCGAACGGTGAGCGCCTCGCCGAGGAGCGCGGCGGCCCGGGCCGGTTCGGCCGGAGCCAGTGTCCGCGCCCGCGCGGCGAGCGCCCCGGCCGGGTCTTCCTCGGGAGTCGCCGGGACGGCCGTGGGTGTGGGCGCGGCGGCCCGGCGTCCCAGCTCCGTCACGATCGCCCCGGCGGCCAGGAAGAGGACCGCCGCAGCGGGGACGAGGAGCCATCCAAGCCCGGTTCTCGCGGTCCCCGGGTGGCCGAGCAGGAGCCTCTCGAGATCGTCCCGGAGCGCGGCGGCGCCCCGGGGACGGCGTTCCGGCCTCTTGGCGAGACAGGCGCGCACGACGCGGTCGAGGTCCCTTGGGACGTCGGGACGGATCGCGCGGAGACTCTCCGGTTCGTGCAGGACGACCTTCCCGATCACCTCGGCGGCCGTGTCGCCGCGATAGGGTTCCATCCCGGCGAGCATCTCGTACAGGACGCAGCCGAGGGACCACACGTCCGTCGCGGGCGCCAGGGACGACACGTCGCCCCGCGCCTGCTCGGGGGACATGTAGGCGGGCGTGCCGAGCGCCTGGCCGGTGCGGGTGAGGCGGGAGCCCGTCGCCAGGGACTTGGCGAGACCGAAGTCGGTGAGATGGGCCATCGTCTCGACGCGGCGAAGGGGTGGCGCGTCGCGTGTCGCGGGTCGCGAGTCCCCCGACTCGTGACTTTCGACTCCCGACCCCAGACTCACCGTGTCCTCACCACCGCAGTCTATCGCGGGCGCGCCCCCTTCTCCTCGCACGCGGCGAGCCGGCGGCGGATGTCGGCCGCCCACCGGGTCCCGGGAGCGAGCCGGAGGTACTCGCGGAACGCCGCAGCGGCGCCCTCCCAGTCCTCCCTCGCGGCGCGGATCCTCCCCAGCGCCGAGTGCGCCCCGGGCTCCTCGGGCCGGAGCCGGAGCGCGGCGGCGGCGTCCTCCTCGGCGCCGGCGAGGTCCCCCATCTCGACGCCGAGCAACGCACGGTTGGCCAGCGTGAGAGGGTGATTGGGCCGCAAGCGGAGGGCCTCCGTGAAGTCCTCGAGCGCGCCTCGACGGTCCCTGAGGTCCCACCGGGCGTTGCCCCGGTTCAGGCGCGCGTCCGGGAAGTCCGGCCTCAGGCGGATCGCCTCGTCGAGGTCCGCGAGCGCGCCGGCGCGGTCTCCGAGGGCGTGTCGCGCCGAGGCGCGGTTGTAGAGGATCGCCGCGTTCCCCGGCCCGAGGCGGAGGCACTCCGTGAAGTCCTCGGCCGCGCCCGCGGCGTCCCCAAGGACCGCCCGCGCGCCCCCCCGATTCCAGCGCGCCTCGAGGTCGCCGGGCCTGAGCCGGAGCGCGGCGTCGAAGTCCCGGATCGCGCCGGCCGCGTCGCCGAGGGCCGCTCGCGCGAGCCCACGGTTCGTGAGCGCGGCGACCGAGCATGGATCGAGCCCGACCGCGGCGTCGCAGTCTGCGAGCGCCCCGGCGAGGTCGCCGAGGTGGCGGCGGACGTTTCCCCGGTTGCTCAGGGCGTCGTCGGCGGTCGGCCGCAGCCGGAGCGCCTCCGTGAGATCGGCGAGCGCGCCGTGGAGGTCCCCGAGCGCCGCCCGCATCGTGGCGCGCAGGTTCAGCGCCTCCGGCCAGTCGGGCCGCCGCCGCAGCCCCTCCGCGAGGTCCTCGAGCGCCCCGGCGGGATCGCCTGCCCCGTTGCGGAGGGAAGCCCGGTTGTAGAGGACCCACCCGAAGAGGATGCCCCCCGCGAGGGCGACCCCGTACTCCCGGATCGCCGCCGCGGCGTCGCCCCCGGGGTCGTGGGTCTCGACATACCCGCGCAGCAGCGCGGCCTCCCACCCCTCCTCCCCTCGGAGCCGCTCCCGCGCGGCGAGCCACTCGTGCTCGATCGTGTCCAGCGCCGCCCGGGCGAGGCGGGCCTCGCGGGTCGCGCCGCGCGCGGCCGCCTCGAGGTCGGGTCTCGCCCCCGGCGCGTCGAGCCTCCCGAGCGCCTCGAGCCCCCGCCAGAACCGGCCGGCCGTCCACTCGGCAGAGCCCACCGGGATCGAGTCCCACTCGACGCGAGCCGCCGGCCCGTCCCCGACCGCCCAGAGCAGGAGCCCCCGCTCGAGACGCCACGCGTCGCGGGACCCGTAGCCCGCGTCGGCCGCCAGGGCCTCGGCGAACAGCCGGGCGGCCTCGGCCGGGTCGCCCGCCGCCGCCGCCCGCGCGCGCGCGGCGAGCCGTTCGGCAGCGCTGACGAGAGGCGCCTCCGCTGCGGTCCCCTGGGGAGCGCCCGCCGCGGAGGGCGGGGGCCCGGCCCAGAGGGCCGACACCGCCGCGGCGATGGCGGCGGCGGCGAGCGCGGCCGTAGCCGCCCGCCGTCCCCGGGCCCGCGGCGGCCGCGCGACCGGCCGCTCGCCCCGGAGCACCCGGTCCAGGTCGTCCCTCAGCGCGCCCGCGTCCCGGTACCGGTCCCGGGCGGCCTTGGCGAGGCAGACGCGGACCACGCGCACGAGGCCCTTGGGGACGTCCGGGCGCAGCCTCCGGAGCGGGGCAGGCTCCCGGAGGATCACCTTCTCGACCACGGACTCGGGCGACTCCCCATCGAAGGCCTTCCGTCCCGCCAGCATCTGGTAGAGGACCACGCCGACGCCCCAGACGTCCGTCGCGGGACCGAGGTCGTGGACCTCGCCCCGCGCCTGCTCGGGGGACATGTACTCCGGCGTCCCCACCGCCACCCCGGTCCGCGTCAGCCGGGAGCCCGTGGCGACGTCCTTCGCCAGGCCGAAGTCGGTGAGGTGGGGGACCCCGGCCCGGTCGAGCAGGATGTTCCCCGGCTTCACGTCGCGGTGCAGGATCCCCTTCGCGTGGGCCGCGGCGAGCGCGTCGGCGACTTCGCGGGCGATGCGCGCCGCCCGCTCCCAGGGCAGGGACTCCTGGCTGACGACCTCATGAAGAGACTCCCCCTCGATGAGCTCCATCGCGAACCAGGCGCGTCCCCGGTCTTCCCCGGAGTCGAGCGCGCGGACGATCCCCGGGTGCTCGATCTCGCGCGCGAGCTCGCTCTCGCGGAGGAACCGCCGGACCTGCACGGGGTCCGCGAGCGCCTCGCCTCCGGGGACCTTGAGGGCCACCTCGGCCCCCGTCGCGCGGTGGCGCGCCCGGTAGACGGCCCCGAAGCCTCCGCTCCCGATCTCGTACAGGATGTCGTACGGACCGAGAGTCTCCGGAGCGGACACGGGTCGGACGGCCGGCGGGCATTACACCCCGACAGAGGCGGATTTGCACGCGCCCAACCGTTGCCCGCGCCCGCCACCCGGGATACTCTCTGGGGACCCGGGCTCGGGTCCGGGGAGGAGGTCCCGATGCGCGTCCTCACGACGACCCTGGCGGCCGCGGTCCTCGCCGGGATGGGCGCTCCCGCGTCCGCCGGCGACAAGCAGCTCAAGGGGGAGACGGCCCCCGAGATCAAGGTGAAGTCGTGGATCGGGACTCCGCCCGGCGCGAGCTTGAAGGACCTCCGCGGCAAGGCGGTCCTCCTCGAGTTCTTCGCGACCTGGTGAGGCCCCTGCGGGGGTGCCGTCGCGCACCTCACCCAGCTCTCGAAGGACTACGGGCCGAAGGGACTCGTCGTGATCTCGATGTCGGACGAGTCGCCGGGGACGATCGAGCCTTGGCTCAAGCAGAAGGGCGCGGCCTACGCGGTGGCGGTGGACGGCGGGGGGACGAGCGCGAAGTACGGCGTCTCCGGAATCCCCGACGCGTTCCTGATCGGGCCGGACGGGAAGATCGTCTGGCAGGGACACCCCAGCAACGTCACCGAGAAGGAGATCGAGGCCGTCCTCCAGAAGGTGTGCGTCCGCTTCGACTACGTCTTCGGCGCGAAGTTCAAGGCGATCGAGGCGAAGGTCCGGAAGAAGGACTTCGGCGGCGCCGCGGCCGACCTCGCGAAGATGGCGGACCTCTCGGGGAACGACGCCGCCGAGGCGAAGAGGATCTCCGACGACCTCGAGGGCTTCGCGAAGGACAAGCAGGCCCAGGTCGAGGAAGCGGCGAAGTCGCGGGAGTACGCCGAGGCGGTCGAGATCCTCGCGGAGCTCGGCAAGCAGTGGAAGGGCCATGCCGTCGGCGCGGCGGCCGACGAGAAGCTCAAGGGCTGGAAGGCCGACGCGGCGATCCAGAAGGAGCTGAAGGCCGGCCAGCTCTTCGCGCAGGGCGCCGGGCTCGAGGAGAAGTTCCAGTTCGCGCAGGCCGCGGGGCTCTACACGCAGATCACGAAGGCCCACGCGGGCACCCGGGCCGCCGAGAAGGCGCAGGAGGCCCTCGACCGGATCCAGAAGGAGGCCCTCCTCAAGTTCGACCCGGGCTGCGGGAACTGCAAGAAGGCCGGGAAGACCTGCCCGAAGCACCGGAGCAAGTAGGAGGCAGGTCTTCTCCTGGCCGGCGGAGCCTGCAAGGCGGCTTCTGCTACCTAACTCGGGTGAGATGGTTTCTTGGTGAGGCACACAGCCTTCGAACCGCGCGATGGAAGGGCGAAACCGGATGAGGGCCGTCGGGCCATGGGGAGGCCCGGGGACCGGCATTGACCGAGACTAGGCATGAGCCTATCCTGCCTCACGTGACGAATCAGGTGGGTCGCTATGCCTGGCAGGTTTGCGGTAGGGCTGCGCTTGCTCTCCTACTCGTGAGCGCTGTGGGGACTCCCGGGAGAACCCAAGAGCCGAGTCGTCCGCGAGACTCCCCGTACGGTGAGTTGCGACGGCGCCTGGATCGACTGGGGACAGGGGCCGAACTCGACCCTCGCTCTCTACTGGAGCAAGGAGTCGATGGGATCGCTGCCCTTCTCAGGCGCGAGGCTGGGGTCACGGTCCGCGATCAGCAGGTGACCGCCGTGAAGGACGGGATAGCAATGGCGCTCGAGACCGCTGCGCGAGGAGTCGGCGACAACTCGCAACGTCTAGCGGCCCTGAAGGCAGTGATCGAAAACCGAGGCCTCCTCATGGAATTGCTCGGCTCCCGAGATCCGGCCGATGTCGTCGCGGCCCGCTTGAGAGACTACGGAAGCCATGCCTCGGCCCAAGCGCGGGCTCCATCCGACCGGTTTCGAACTGCGCTCGGAGTAGACCACGGCCAGTGCGAGCTCCGGGTCGTGACCGAGAAGACTCAGCTCGTGTCGGATGTGGGTGTGGCCGGACACATGAACGGGGTTGTGGATGCGGGGGAGACAATTTCCATCAATCTTCCCCTGAGGAACGAAGGGACGCGGGCCTATCGCTCGACCTCGTGCTTCCTCATTGCCAGGGACAAGTACGCGACTGTCGACTCAACCGAGGTCGTCTATGCCGGAACATCAGTCCAGGCCGGCGCCAGCGTTGTCTTTGGCCCGGGAACAGAGGTCGCGCCGAAGGACGTCTTTGTCTTCTCCGTTTCGCCGGAGTGTCCGGACGGGCATCACTTGGCGCTCGAGCTCCTCGTTTGGGATACTGACCTAGGTCGCAGCACAATCTCCATGGCGGTCACGGTAACGAGGGTGGGGCCGCTCACATTTGGCAGGGCGCGCATTGACGACGATGTCCCGGGACGAAGCGATGGAAATGGCGATGGCGGGATAGACCCCGGCGAGACGATCGAGTACGTCCTGGGGATTCGGAACCAGGGAGTAGTGGATGTCGAGCAGGTTGAGGCGACGCTCAGAGCCTCCGGCACGTCAGTCACCCTCGAGACGCCTACCCTCAGGTACGCGGCCGTGACAGGGGATGCTGAGCGCGAAATCGCCGCCTCGTTTGTGTTTCGCGTGGCGGAGCAAGTTCCGGCCGGCGAGCGGACGCCCATTCTCACGCTGAGCACGACCGGTGTGGCTAGAGGGGTGACGTACCGATGGACAACCGTACGTCAGGAGCGAGTTGTTGGCGCGGCTGAGCATGAACCGGTCGCACCTCCTCGCACGGATGACCGGCCACCACGAGAGAGCAAGGCAGGGCCCAGGCCTCCTTCCCAGCTCAAGGGACAACTCGCGCCGGAGATTGTTGTGAAGGAGTGGATTCTCAAGCCTCCTGCGGAAAGCCTCAAGGACCTACGCGGCAGAGCGGTCCTTCTCGAGTTCTTCGCCACGTGGTGAGGCCCATGTACGGGTGCGGTTCCGCACCTCTCCCAGCTGGCGAAGACGCATGGTCCAAGGGGGCTCGTCGTCATCGCGCTCGCGTGCACGGGTGAACCCCGAGAGAAGATCGAAACTTGGATCAAGCAGCGGGATGTTGGCTACTGCGTTGGGGTCGGGGATGGGAGCAATAGCAGGGAATACGGCATCATCGCAATCCCCTCTGCTTTCCTCATTGACCGTGACGGGAAGGTCGCTTGGCAGGGTCATCCTGCCGGACTCTCTGACAAAGAGGTCAAGGCGGTTCTCCCTTAGCAGCTTGTCGGATCCGACGCGGCGTCCACCGCCCACCTGAGGATCTCCGAGAGCGCAATCGCATCGCCGGACCCGGAACTGCGCAGTCGGCAGCGGACCCAAGGGGCGAGCACCCTGCGATCGAGCCCTCACCGCCCCTCCCGCCCGTCCCAGAGCACCGTGTTCTCGCCCGGGTCCAGGAGCGAGAGCCAGCAGTCCCACACCCAGGGCGCGACGGGGAAGGCGAGGATCATCCCGAGGATCATGAAGGGCGTCGTGACGATCGCCGCCGGGATCTCCAGCGCCTCGCGCCAAGGGTCGTAGCGGCGGGAGAACGGCTCCCGGCGCTGGTGGAAGTAGCAGCCGGGCCCGAGGAGAAGCAGCGAGGCGAGGAAGCCGGCGGGGATGCCGATGCGCCGCTTCACGGAGGGAGTCTGGCGGGAGACTCGCGCCCGAGTCAACGCTCCGCGAGCAGCGCCTCGATCGCCGCGCGGACGTCCTCAAAGTCCCGCTCGCACTGCGGATGGTCGGCGTCCGGCGTCCGGCGGTGGAACTCGCCGCCCGGGTGGACGAACCGGACCCGGCCCGCGCGGTCGAGGACGAACGTGACCGACGTGAACTCGCGGCGGGGCGAGAGCCACCAGCGCCGGAGCGCCTCCCACCGACGGTCCCAGCCGATCGCGCCCGGGAGCCCCAGCCTCTCGGCCACGGCGCGCGCCTCCTCGACCCCGCTCGGCCGGCCGGGGGGCTTCTCGTGGAAGAGCCCGACGACCTCGACCCCGCGCGACCCGTAGCTCTCGGCGATCTCGCGGAGCGCCGGGGCCGAGCGCTCGCAGAGGACGCACTGCGTCGTCCACCAGCGGACGACGGCGACCTTGCCGCGCAGGGACTCGAGCGACACGGGCCCGCCGCGTGCCCACTCGACCCCCTCGAACCCCGGCGGCTCGCGACCGAGGAGGTCCGCGCCGTCCCGGGAAGGGGGGACCGCGACCGCCGGCGGCGGCGCGGCGGGCGAGCCGCACGCCGTGAGGACGAGGATCGGCGCGAGCCGCAGCCAGAAGTTCACCGGGAGAGGACGATCGCGCCCCGGCGTCGCCGCCGTCAAGCCTCTAGGCCCTCAATCCAGGTCCACGCACGCCTCGATGAACGCCCCGAGCCCCTCCCGTTCGCGCTCCCCGACCGTCGCGAGGCTGCCGGTCTTCCGGCCCCGCTCGCCGACGACGATCCGGTCTTGCACGCCGGAGACCCACTCCCTCCAGGGCTCCTCGAGCACGAGGATCGCCTCGTCCCTCGTGTCGCTCCAGGCCCCGGCGAAGAGGGTCCACGAGAGCCGCTCGCGCTCGCCGGCCCCGTCATGCGCGATCGGGATGCAGAAGTCGAGCGAGCCCGGTTCGGCCCGAGCGCGCGCGACGGGGTCCCACGAGAGGACCCTCAGGAAGAGGAGCGGCCGGCCCGACCCGCGCTCGACCTTCGCGTCGGTGTCGAGCCCATAGGCGAGCCTCTCGTCCCAGCGGAAGACCTCCGACGGCAGGAGCAGGAGGGGCGTCCCGCCCGCCTCGCCCTCCGGGAGTTGCGTCCCCCACTCCGGGTCGGCGTTCGTGAAGAGCCGGAGGTAGTCCGCATACTCCGCCGCCGTGCACTCGCGGGAGCGGGACACCTCTCGACGGTCCCTAAGGACTCGCCACCGTCTCCACAACCTTGTCCTCCGCGAGCAGCCTCCGCGCGAGATCCTGGACGCGCGCGGGGGTCACGCGCTCGAGCTCGTAGAAGAAGCGTTCCTCGTAGTCGGGGTCGCCGGCGAGCCGGTCGTCACGGGCCAGCCGGAGCGCGATGGCGCCGCCCACCTGCTCGTCCCGCACCTGCTGCGCGGCGATCCAGTCCTGGGCGCGGCGCAACTCCTCGGGAGGCGGAGGCTCGTCGCGCACCTTCGCCAGGAGCCGCACGAGAACCTCCCGCGCCTCCTCGAGCCTCTCGGGAGCCGTCACGGCCGTGGCGCGGAGCGCCCCGCCCCGGCGCCACGCGTCGTAGTCCACGGACGCGTCGGTGGCGATCGGCCGCTCCTCCACCGCCTCGCGCCGGAGGCGGAAGTGGAGGAGCCAGCGGAGCGCGACCGCCGCCGCGTAGTCCGGGCTCCCATAGGCCGGCGCGCGCGCGCCGCGCACGACGGCCACGGCTCCTGGGGGGACCGAGACCCGGTAGCGGCCGGCGCGTGCGGCGGCCGGCTCCCCCACCGCCCCGGGCGGCCTCGGCTCAACGACGGCAGGCGGGGAGACCCAGCCCCCGACGGTCCGCTCGAGCAGCGCTCGCGCCTTCTCGGGCGGGAGGTCCCCGACGAAGAGGACCAAGGCCCGATCCGGGCGGAGACAGCGGTGGGCCAGCTCCCACACGTGCTGGACCTCGGTCCTCCCGAGCCAGTCCGGGTGCCCGAGCGCGGGCCAGCCGTAGGGGTGGTCGGGGAAGAGCGCCGACCGCGCCAGGTCGGTCGCGGCCGAGACGGGATCCTGCGCGGCCGACTTCTCCGCCGAGAGACGGCTGCGCTTCAGGTCCTCGAAGTCCGACCCGAATAGGCGGGGCGCCGAGAGGATGTCGCCCACGAGCGCCGCGACCTCGTCCCCGTCGTCCGCAAGACCCGAGGCGACGATCGCCGCGTAGTCGGGCGTCAGGTTCAGGTACCAGCCTATCCCGAGCGACTGGACGTGGTTGTGGATCGCGGTGCCGTCACGCTTCACCGTCCCCTTCCAGGGGAGGCTCCAGAGGATCTGCGCGAGGCCGCCAGCGCCGGTGGGGTCGTGCGCCGTTCCGGCGCCTGTCACGATCCCGACCGAGGCGAGGGGAACGGCGCGGTCCTCGACGATGAGAGCCCGGAGCCCGTTCCGAAGGGTCACGGCGAGAGTCTCCCCCGCCGCCTCGGCCCCCGCCTCGGCGAGGGTTCCCCGGTCGTCAATGACCGTCGCGGCGGCGTCCGCACCGTAGAGGCGGATGGCGTACGGCTTCTCGATCGGCTTCTCGTCCTTGAGCGCCGCGCGCGCCCGCTCCACCCCTGCCTCCTCGCCCGGCCCCGGCGCCGCCGTTCCCTCGGGGACGACGCGGATGACGCTCAGGTTGGCCTCGCGGAGGTACTGCGCGGCGGCGCGGGAGATCTCCGTCCCCGTCAGGTTCTGGAGGCGTCCCAGATACCCGAGCGCGTACCGGATCCCTCCGGCCGCCTCGCCGCGGGCGATCTCGAGGGCCCTCTCCCGGGCGTACTCGCGCCGCCGGATGAAGTCGAGCCTCTGGCCCGTCTTCTCGCGCTTGAGGACGTCCTCGGGGACGGGCTTCCCCCGCAGCTCAGCGACGCACTCGAGGATCGCCTTCTCGGCCCTCGGGACGTCGGACGGATTCGGCACCGTGGCCAGCGCCCAGAGGACGCCGAGGTCGGAGAGCAGGTCGTGGTCGCACCTCGTGTAGGAAGCGACCTTGTCCACGACGACGAGCCGAAGCCAGAGCTTGTCCCGCAGGATCCGGGGCAGGGTCTCGATCGCAATCCGATCGGCGTGGGCGTAGCCGGGGACGAGCCACCCTACCATCAGCGTCGCCTGCGGAGCCGGCATCGCGATCGTCTCGGCTCTCGCGCCGGAGGACGACGCGGGGAGCGGGGGCGGCGCTGCCGGTGCCGGCGCGGCCGGCGCCGCTCCGAGGAGCTTCGCGGCGAGCTTCCCGACCTCGGCCCCGTCCACGTCGCCCGAAACGACCACGGTGAGCCGGCCGGGCGTCCCGAGCAGCCTCGCGTGGGAGTGGACCTCGGCGAGCCCGCAGGCGGCGAGTCCCTCGGGGGTCCCCCTCCAGGCCCGCGCGTAGGGGTGGTCCCCGAAGACCCGGACGAACAGGGCGTCGGCCCCGCGCCCGACCGGATCGGCCTCTATCCGCTTCCTCGCCGCGATCCTCGCCTCGCGGACACGCTGGAGACCCTCGGTGGTGGGTCTCGGCCGGAGGACCGCCTCCGCCAGTAGCTCGAGGGCCCGCCCGACGTGAGCCGGGCGGCATTCGATCTCGACCTGGGTCCGGTCGCACCAGGTGATGTCGTCCCGGAGGTTCACGCCATAGTTCCCGCCGAAGGCGCGGACTTCCTCCACGATCTGAAGGGGCTTGAGCTTCTCCGAGCCCTGCGCGAGGAGATCCGCCCAAAGGATCGTCAGGCCAGTGCAGCCCTTGGGCTCGACCGTCGTCCCCCCGCGGATCGAGACCACGACCGACACCACCGGGCGCGTGTGGTTCTCCTCCACGATGACGACGCAGCCGTTCGGGAGGACCGTGCGCCTGGGCAGCAGGGCGACCGGTCCCTTGCGGCGCTTCCGCGAGAGCGCGGCGGGGGCGCCCTCGCCTCCCCCTCCCCGCGGGCCGGGGCCCGCTGTCGCGGGCGCCGCGCCCCGAACCGTGATCCGCGCCTCGGACGACTGCGGCGGCTCCGCCGAGTCGGTGACGCGCACGGTCGCGACGGCGCCGCCCACCGGGAGGCCGGCGGCCGGGGCGCGGTAGAGGGCCGAGAGACCGTCGGGGTCCTCCACGAGCGAGCCCCCGGCCAGGCCCTCGACCGCGAACTTGAGCGGCGGGACCCCGCCGCCCGCGCGCACGCGGACGGACTCCCCCGCCGAGAGCGACGCCTCCGCGGGATCGAGCGAGAGGGCGGGGAGCGAGACGGTCACCATCGCCTCGGCGACCGCCCCCGCGGAGTCGGTCGCGCGGACCCGGTCGCGGCCCGACCGCCGCCCCGCGACGTAGCGGCCGCTCGCGGGGTCGAGGGTCGCCCCGGTCGCGTTCTCCGCGAGCGCGAGTCGGACCGGCGGCCGTCCGCCGTCGGCCGCGAAATCGATCGCCTCGCCTGCGTTCGCCCCGCGGTCCCCCGGGCGGATCGAGAGGACGAGCGGCTCCACGACGACGGTCCCGTCGGCCGTCTTCCCGCGCCCGTCGGTCACCCGGACACGGTCGGTCCCGGGCCGGCGCCCGGCGAGGTAGCTCCCGTTCTCCTCCATCCGGGCGCCGCTCTCGGCCGAGACCAGCGAGAACTTGTAAGGGGGGACTCCGCCCTGCGGCGCGAACGCGAGCGACTCGCCGAGGCGGACCCGCGCCTCGGCCGGCCGCATCGAGAGGGCCTCCGGCTCGACGGCGACGGTCGTCTCGACCCGGGCCCCGCCCGAGTCGCGGACGACCACGACATCCGTCCCGGGGGTCGGTCCCGCCCGGTATCGCCCCGTCCCCGAGTCGAGGGAGCCGCCCGAGCGGTTCTTCCCCTCGGAGAAGAAGAACGCGTAGGAGGGCGTGCCCCCCTCCGCGTGGAAGGCGATCGTCCCGCCGGGGGCGACCCTGGACTTGGCCGGGAGGATCCGGAGGGACAGCTCGACGCGGATCTTCCGGGTGGCCGACGCGCCGACCGAGTCCTCGACGACCGCCACGTCCTGGCCCTCGGTCTCGCCGGCCCTGTAGCGGCCGGACGCGTCCACGCTCCCGCCGCTCTCGGACGACGTCCCGAGCGAGAACGTGTAGGGGGGCGTCCCGCCCTTCGCCTCGAGCCTCGCCTCGCCTCCCGGCGCGACCGAAGCCGGGGCCTTGAGGGCGAGGGGTTCCTTCGGGGGCGCGGCCTTGCCGCCGCCGCAGCCGGCGAGGAGCGGGAGGAGGGCCGGGCCGAGGACGCGGAGCAATCGGAGGGCGCGGAGGCGGGGTCCAGTCGTGTCCATCGGGATCCGTCCGGCGGCGGGCGCCGGGATCGTAGCATCGCGCGCGCCGTCCGGAAGGGCCCCCGTGCAAACGGGCGAGGCGCGGGGTGTAATGGAGCCGTGAGTCCCATGCGCCGGCGGTCGCTCCTCGTCGCGGCGCTCGCGACGCCGGTCCTCCTCGGGGGGGCCCTCGCGGCCGGGGCTCTCGCGGACGAGGAGACCGCGACCCCGGCCCTCGAGGACGCCGCGCAGAAGCTGGTCGCGGCCGCCTCCGAGAGGCGCAAGGCCGAGGGCTCTCCGGGGCTGGTCTGGTCGGAGATCGCGGCCGTCGTCCTGCGCGAGCACCTCGAGCACCTCCTCGCGCTCGGCTGGCGCGGCGGGCCCGTCCCGCCCGAGGCGGTGAAGCTGGACGACAGGATCTCCCGCCTCCACGCGATCCCCGCCAAGTTCTTCGAGCAGTACCACGCCTGCGACCCGGCCTCCTACGACCCGCAGGCCGCCCTCGAGGCGCTCGCCGCGCAGCCGGCGTGGGAGGCGGCCCGCCGGTCCGAAACCCGCCTCGCGGCCGCCGCGCTCCGGCCCGCGGACGGCCGCTGGTTCGCCGTGATGGCGGTGGTGCCCGGCGACGCCGAGCCGACGCGGAAGGGCGTGGAGTTCCTCGCCCCCTACGCCGAGAAAGCGCGCGGGAAGGACGCGGCGGGGCGGGCCGCGGCCCTGCGGTCCCTCGGCGAGACGAAGATCGCGAGCGCCCTGCCGGCGATCCGCGAGGGGCTCCGCCACGCGGAGGCCGCGACGCGCGAGGCGGCCGCGGCCGCGCTCGGGATGGTGCGCTCGCGCGGGGCGGTCCCGCCGCTCCTCCACGCGCTCGAGGACCCGGCCGAGCCCGTGCGCGCCGCGGCGGGCCGGTCGCTCGCCGCGCTCTCGGGCGGTCCCGACCACGGGACCGACGCCGCCAAGTGGCGCGAGTGGTGGAAGGCCGCCTCGCCGACGCTCGTGATCTCCCCCGAGTGGGCGCTGCCCTCCGGGGCCGCAGGCGACTCGGTGAAGGAGCTGCTCGCCGCCTGGGACGACGCGGTCCGGTCGCAGGACTTCCTGCGGCGGATGGCGGTCCTCCAGAGGCTCCGCGAGCACCCGGGGCGGAAGGAGCCGGCGGTCCGGGCCGTGTTCGTGAAGGCCCTGGAAGACCCGAAGCGCGAGGTCCGCTACGAGGCCTGCCGGGCGCTCGCGCTCTCGAAGTGGCCGGGCGCCGTGCCGACGCTCATCCAGAAGGTGAAGGGCTGGACCGGCGCGGACAAAGAGATGGCCGCCATCGCCATCTACGCCCTCGCCCAGATCGGCGACGGGCAGGTCGTGGAGTGGCTCCAGAAGAGCCCGATCGTCTGGCAGCCCCCCGAGGGCGAGATCCTCTGGGCGAAGATCCACGCCGCGCGCTACGTGCGCCAGACCGCCGTTGTCGAGTGGCTGGTGGGCCTCTGGACTTCGTCCTACAAGCAGGTGGCGGACGGATACGCCCCGGTGATCGGGGAGTCGCTCGCCGATCAGACCGGGCAGTCCTTCGAGAAGGACGGGGCGGCCTGGCGGAAGTGGTGGAAGGGCGCGAAGGGCTCCTTCCGACCGGAGCCGCTGCCCGAGGGGTTCCGGATCCCGGAGCTCTTCCCGGGGGGGAAGTAGGTCGGTGGGGAGGGCGGCGGTCCGGGGGGGGAAGGCCGGACGCGGCGAGAAGAAAGGCTCGCGTGTCCCGAGGATCCCGAGGGAGCCCCCCGAGAAGCTCGCCGCCCGCGCCGCCGAGATCCTCCGGCGGCTGCACGCGACGTACCCGGGCGCGAACTGCGCGCTCACGCACCGGAGCCCTCTCGAGCTGCTCGTCGCGACGATCCTCTCGGCGCAGTGCACCGACACGCGCGTGAACATCGTCACGAAGGGCCTCTTCGAGAAGTACCGGACGGCCCGGGCCTACGCCGCGGCGCGTCCCGGCGTCCTCGAGCGCGAGATCCACTCGACCGGGTTCTTCCGGAACAAGGCGAAGTCCATCCGCGGCGCCGGCGCGCGGATCGCGGAGGTCTACGCCGGCGATGTCCCGCGCACGATGGACGAGCTGCTCACGCTGCCCGGCGTCGCGCGCAAGACGGCGAATGTCGTCCTCGGGACAGCCTTCGGGATCGCGGACGGCGTCGTCGTGGACACGCACGTCTCGCGGCTCTCTCAGAGGCTCGGGCTCTCGCGCGAGCACGACCCCGAGAAGATCGAGCGCGACCTCCAGAGGCTCCTCCCGCGCGGGGAGTGGATCTACGTCGCCCACGCCCTCATCTGGCACGGGCGGATGGTCTGCGCGGCGCAGCGGCCCGCGTGCGAGCGGTGCCCGCTCGCGGATGTCTGCCCGTCGGCCGGGAAGTGCTGATCCGAGCCCGACGTCCTCGAGCCCCGACGTCCTTGGGCGTTGACGGCGCGTAACGGCGCTACCGGGACGTAACGACGGACCTCCAGGCGCCTCTCGAGGGAACATGGGAGCCGAGAGGAGTGTCCCGCCCTCGCGTGGAACGGGGCTTGCAAGAGAGCGCGGTCCGACCGCCCCGGAGGATCGGAGGAGACGCGTGCGCAGCGCCGTGGCCCTCGTTCTCGCCCTCTCGGTGGCGGCGGCAGCGGGCTGCCGCGACAGGAGAAGCCGCTCCGGATCCGAGTCGCCCTCCCCCGCACCCTCCCCGCCCCCGGCGCCCACTCTCGTCTCCGTGGCGCCCGTCACAGGGCCGACGGCCGGCGGGACCGCGGTCACCCTCACCGGGACGAACTTCCAGGCCGGCGCCACGGTCGCGGTCGGAGGCGCGGCGGCGACGTCCGTCGTCCTCGTCTCGGCGACCTCGATCACGGCGGTGACCCCCGCCGGCGCGGCGGGCGCCGCGAACGTCGTCGTGACGAACCCCGACAGCCAGGCGGCGACTCTCGTGAACGGCTTCACCTACACGTCGGGCGCGGCGCCGGCGCCGACCCTCGCCTCGGTCTCTCCCGCGAGCGGGCCCACGGCGGGCGGGCAGCTCGTGACCTTGTCGGGAACAGGATTCCAGACCGGCGCGAGCGTGACGTTCGGTGGGACGGCGGCGACGTCTGTGACCGTCCTCTCGGCCGGGACGCTCACCTGCGTCACCCCCGCGACGGGGACGCCCGGGGCGGTGAGCGTGACGATCACGAACCCCGACACGCAGTCGGCCACCCTCACGGGCGGCTACACCTACGTGGCGCCCCCGGCTCTCTCCTCGATCTCGCCCACGAGCGGCTCCTCGCTCGGGGGGACTGCGGTCACTCTCTCGGGCACGAGCTTCCAGGCCGGGGCGACGGTCCTCGTAGGCGCCTCCCTTGCGACGAGCGTCGCCGTCACGGGCACGACCACAATCACCTGCGCGACGCCCGCGGGGACGGGGACCGTGAACGTCACCGTCACGAACCCCGACACACAGTCGGCCACCCTCACGAACGGGTACATCTACGTGGCGCCCGCGCCGACGCTCGCTTCGGTCGCGCCGAGTTCGGGTCCGACGGCCGGGGGCACGGCCGTGACCCTCACGGGCACGGGCTTCCTCGCCGGAGCGACGGTCGCGGTCGGCGGCGGCGCCGCGACGAGCGTGAGCGTCGTCTCCGGGACGACGATCACGTGCGTGACCCCCGCCGGGTCGGCCGGGGCCGCCAACGTCGTCGCGACGAACCCGGACGCCCAGACGGCCACGCTCTCGGGGGGATTCACCTACGTCGCGCCGCCGGTGTTCTCCTCGGTCTCCCCGGCGAGCGGGTCCGCGTCCGGGGGGACCGCCGTGACGCTCTCGGGGACGGGCTTCCTCCCGGGAGCGACGGTGCTGTTCGGCGCCTCCCTCGCGACGAGCGTCTCCGTCGTGAGCTCCACCACGATCACGTGCACCACCCCGGCGGGGACGGGATCCGTGACCGTGACGGTCACGAACCCCGACGGCCAGTCCTCGACCCCCCTGAATGCCTACACGTACTGGGGACCGGCTCCGACCCTCGCCTCGGTCGCCCCGGCGAGCGGCTCTTCCCTCGGGCTCACGTACGTGACACTCACGGGGACGGGCTTCCAGTCGGGCGCGACGGTCGCCTTCGGCTCGGCGGCGGCCCCGAGCGTCTGGTTCTCGAGCGCGACGAGGATCACCTGCACGACGCCGGCGGGCACGGGCACCGTCCCGGTGACCGTCACGAACTCCGACACGCAGTCGGCGACTCTCTCGGCCGCCTTCGCCTACACGGCGCCCCCCGCTCCGACCGTGACCTCCGTGTCGCCGAACGCGGGGCCCCTCGTCGGCGGCCAGACCGTCACGATCTCGGGGACCGGATTCGGGATCGGCGCGACCGTGCTCTTCGGGATCAACGGCGCGACGGGCGTCTCCGTCCCCTGGAGCTGGACGATCACGTGCGTCGTGCCGGCGGGGATGGCGGGCCCGGCGACCGTGACGGTGACCAACCCCGATGCCCAGTCGGCCTCGCTCGCCTCGGGGTACACCTACGTCGCCCCGCCGACGGTCACGGCCGTCTCCCCGTCCTCGGGAGACGTCTCCGGGGGAACCCCGGTGACCCTCACCGGGACGGACTTCGCCCCGGGGGCGACCGTGCAGTTCGGGGGCTCGGCGGCCACGAACGTGCTCGTGGTCTCCTCGACGACGATCGCCTGCCAGACCCCCGCCGGGTCGGCCGGCGCCGTCTCCGTGACGGTGACGATCCCCGTCGGCGGCTCGGGGGGGCTCGCGAGCGCCTTCACCTACACGACGGGCGGGACCGTGCCGACCGTCTCCGCCGTCGCCCCGGGTTCGGGTCCGTCCGCTGGCGGGACCCTGGTCTCGATCACCGGCTCCGGCTTCGTGTCGGGGGCCGGGGTGACCTTCGGGAGCGCGACGGCGGCGTCCGTGACGTTTCTGAACTCGTGGACCCTGACCGCGGTGTCGCCACGCTGGTCCGCGGGGGACCCCCTCACGGTCGGCGTCACGGTCACGAACCCGGGAGGAGCCTCGGGGAGCCTCGCGAACGCCTTCGCGTACCTGCCGACCGGGGTGGAGGGCCTGAGCGACTCCGCGGCCGACCCGGACGTGGCCGTGGACGGGGCGGGGAACGCGCACGTGGTGTGGCAGGCGACCGACTCGACCGGCGGCACGGACATCCGTCACGCGCGCTCCTCCGACGGCGGGGTCACCTGGAGTGCCACGCCGGCGAACCTCTCCGGCTCGTCCGCCCCCTCGGCCCGTCCGCGGATCGTGGCGCGAGGGAGCACGGTGTTCGTGGTCTGGAACGAGACCGTCGGCACCTCGCGGCACGTCTATCACTCCGCCTCGACCGACAACGGCGCGACGTGGAGCGCGGCGTCCTCCCTCGCGAACAACGGATCGCTCGCTCCCGACCCGGCCGTCGCGATGGACGGCAACGCGAACGTCGTCCTGGCCTGGCGCGTGGCGGGGAACGGAGGGGCCGTGGGGATCTCGAGCAGCCACGGGCCCGTCTCCGGGCCGTTCTCCACGCCGGTCGCGGTGGAGACCTCGACGAGCGCCGCTGCGGGGCCGCCGGCGATCGGGGCGGCGGGGAGCGGGCTCGCGCTCGTGGTCTACGACACGGCGGCCGTGGGCCCGTGGCGCAGCCCCGACATACGGGTCGCCCGCTCCACGGACGGTGGCGCGAACTTCGGGACCCCGCAGGTCGTCGTGAGTTCATCCACCTCGGTCCGCGGCCCGACCACGGTGGCGCTCGCAGGGTCAGTCGCCGTGGCTGTCTATCGGGAGGAGGTCTTCTGGTCCCAGTTCTTGACGGTCACCGTCGTCGCGGTCCGCTCGGTGGACGGCGGCGCGACCTGGGGTCCGCCTGCGGTCCTCGCGAGCAACTGGGGCCTCCCGAGCGGATACCTGGGACGACCCGGAGCGGCCGTGGATGGGAACGGCGCGTTCAGCGCGACCTGGGACTCCTTCACGGGTTCCAGGCGCGACGCGATGGCCGCGCGCTCCACGGACGGCGGCCGTTCGTTCACGACCGCCGCGAACCTCTCCGCGAACTCGGGCGACTCTCTCGGTCACCGCGCCGCAGGAGGCGCAGGCGGCTTCACCCTGCACGTCTGGGCGGACGACACGGCGCTGGCGGGGACTTTCGACGTCCTGTCACGGTAACATCGCTACGCGCGAGTAACGGCCGCGGCGCTCGCACGCCCACGCCGAACATGGGGGCCGAGAGGGCTTGCGCACTTGTTCCCGGGAACGAGGATTGCGGAGTTGTTCGGTCTGCCCGCCGGGGGGAGGGGGGACGGATGCCCGAGATGAAACCTCGCCTGCTCCCGTGGTTCCTGGGGGTCGCCCTCGGACTCGCTGCGTCCGCCTGCGCCGACAAGCGGCACGGCTCTTCGGGAGGCGGCGCAGGAACACCTCCGGCGGCGCCCGCGCCGACTCTCTCGTCGGTCACTCCCGTCTCCGGTCCCGCTGCGGGCGGCACCGCGATCACGCTCGCCGGGACGGACTTCCAGGCCGGCGCGGGCGTGGCTGTCGGGGGCGTGGCCGCGACGTCCGTCGTCTTCGTCTCGACGACCTCCCTCACGGCCGTCACCCCGGCCGGGGCTGCCGGCGCCGCGAACGTCGTCGTGACGAACCCGGACTCGCAGTCCGCGACGCTCCTGAACGGATTCACCTACACCTCCGGCGGCGCGCCCGCGCCCACCCTCGCCTCGATCTCGCCCTCCTCCGGGCTGACCGCGGGCGGCCAGCTCGTGACCCTCTCCGGGACCGGCTTCCAGACCGGGGCGACGGTCACGTTCGGGGGGAACGCCGCGACCTCCGTGACGGTTCTCTCGGCCGGGTTCCTCACGTGCCTCACGCCGGCCGGCGCCGCCGGCCCGGTCGCGGTCGTCGTGACGAACCCCGACGCTCAGTCGGGAGGCTTCTCGGGCGGGTACACCTACGTCGCGGCGCCGACGGTCTCGTCGCTTTCGCCCGGCTCGGGCGACGTCGCGGGCGGCACGCCCGTCACGGTCTCGGGGGCGAGCTTCGCGACGGGGGCGACCGTCACCTTCGGGAGCGCGCAGGCAACGGGCGTGGTCGTCCTCTCGCCTTCCACGATCACGTGCGCGACTCCCGCGGGCTCCGCGGGGGCGGTCAACGTGACCGTCACGAACCCCACGGGTCTCTCGGGATCCCTCGCGTCGGGCTACACCTACACGACGGGAGGCACGGTCCCCACGGTTTCGTCGGTCTCGCCGGGCTCTGGCGCCTCCGCGGGGGGGACCCTGATCACGGTCACCGGCTCGAGCTTCCAGAGCGGCGCGGGCGTGACGATCGGGGGCGCCGCGGCGACGTCGGTCACGTTCGTGAACTCGACGACGCTCACGGCCGTGACGCCTCCTGCCCCCGCGGGCGGGACCGGGGCGCTCTCCGTCACGGTCACGAACCCGGGCGGCGCCTCGGGGACGCTCCCGAACTCCTTCACCTACTTGCCGACGCCGGTCGAGACCTCCGGCGACACCGCGGCCGATCCCGACGTCGCGGTGGATGGCTCGGGGCGGGTCCACGTCGTCTGGCAGAGGACGACCTCCGCGAGCGCGACGGACATCCTCTACGTCCGCTCGACGGACGGGGGGCAGACCTGGAGCGCCACGCCGATGGGACTCGACTCCACCGCGAACGCCGTCTCGCGGCCGAGGATCGCCGCACGGGGGAACACGGTCGTCGCGGTCTGGAACGAGGGGAACTCGATCTTCCACGCCTACTCGACGGACGGGGGCGGCACCTGGGCGACGGCCACCCAGCTCCCGAACGGGACCGGGCCCATGCTCCCCGCGTTCGGCGGGACGGTCCCGAACCCGGACGTGGCGATAGACGGGAGCGGCAACGTGGTCGTGGCGGGCGTGGGGACGGCCGCGGGTCCGCAGGCGACGACGTACCTCACGATCTACGCGATGAAGGGGACGGCCGGCGGGACGTTCTCGAACCCGGTCGGCGTGGGCGGCCAGCAGGCGGGCGCGCCCTCGATCGCGGCGGACGGGAACGGACTGGTCGTGGCGGTCTGGGACGACCACCAGGTCACGGGCTGGATGATGGGACCGGTCTTCGCGGCGGACCGGGACATCCGGACGAACAACTCGACGGACGGCGGCGCGACCTGGAGCTCGAGCAACACCTGGCTCACCACCGCCGGCCCGAGCGGCGTGGACTCCTTCGCGCCGGGGGTGGCGCTCTCGGGCACGAATGCCGTCGTCGTCTACGGGGTCGGCCCCGGCTCCTCGGCGCCCTCCGAGGCCGCGGTCGCCCGCGGCTCGACGGACGGCGGAGTCACGTGGGGGACCCCCGTGACCGTCACCGGCGGCTCGACGCTGGCGAAGACCGACCCGGTCGTCGCGGCCGACGGGAGCGGCGCGTTCCACGTCGCCTGGAGCGAGGTCGCCTCGGCCGGTTCGAGCCGGGACATCTTCAGCGCGCGGACGACGGACGCCGGCCGGACGTTCACCGCGAAGTCGAATCTCCTCTCGAACGCCGGAGCCTCGATCGCGCCGGCCGTGGCCGGCGGGTCGGGGTCCTTCGTCATCCATGTCTGGGCCGACGACACCGCGTCCGCCGGCACATTCGACATCCTCTCGCGCTAGGAGGATCCCCATGCGCATCACTCCCCTCCTCGGGCTCGCCGTCGTCCTGGCGGCCGCCCTGGCCTCCGGCTGCAGCAAGAAGAAGCACCGGGACGCGGCCCCGGCGCCGGCTCCCGCGCCCGCCCCGACCCTCTCCTCGATCGCGCCGGTCTCGGGTCCCACGACCGGCGGCACGACGATCACGCTCACGGGCTCGAACTTCCAGGGGGGCGCGACGGTGGCGGTCGGCGGGGCCGCGGCGACGTCGGTGGTCATCGTCTCCGGAACCTCGGCGACCGCGGTGACCCCCGCCGGCTCCGCGGGGCCGGCGAACGTCACGCTCACGAACCCCGACGGGCAGGCGGCGACGCTCGCGAACGGGTTCACCTACGTGCTCGTCACGCCTCCCGCCCCGACGCTCACGGCGGTCTCCCCGACGAGCGGCCCCATCGCCGGCGGCCAGACGGTCACGCTCACGGGGACCGGGTTCCAGACCGGCGCGAGCGTCACGTTCGGGGGGACGCCGGCGACCTCGGTGACGGTCCTCTCCGCCTCCTCGCTCACGTGCGTCAGCCCCGCGACAGGGACGCCTGGGGCGGTGAACGTGACGATCACCAACCCCGACACGCAGTCGGCCACTCTCACGAACGGCTACACCTACGTGGCGCCCGCGCCGACGCTCACGGCGATCTCGCCGACCTCCGGGCCCACGGCGGGCGGGACGGCCGTCACGCTCACGGGAACGGGCTTCCTCTCCGGCGCCACCGTCACGATCGGGGGAGCGGCGGCGACCACGGTCACGGTGGTCTCCGCGACGACGATCACGGCGACGAGCCCCGCCGGGACGGCGGGCCCCGCGAACGTCGTGGTGACGAACGTGGACTCCCAGTCGGCGACCCTCGCGGGAGGGTTCACCTACGTGGCGCCACCGGCCCTCTCCTCGATCACGCCCACGAGCGGCTCCTCGCTCGGGGGGACCGTGGTCACCCTCTCGGGCTCGAGCTTCCAGGCGGGCGCGACGGTCCTCTTCGGCTCCTCGCTCGCGACGAGCGTGACGGTCACGGGCACGACGACGATCACCTGCACGACGCCCGGAGGGACCGGGACCGTGAGCGTCACCGTCACGAACCCCGACGGCCAGGCCTCGAGCCTCTCCTCGGCGTACACCTACGTCGTGGCCCCGCCGCCGTCCCTCTCCTCGATCTCCCCGACGAGCGGACCGACCTCCGGCGGGCAGACCGTGACCCTCACCGGGACCGACTTCGCCGCGGGCGCGACGGTCCTCCTCGGCGGGAACCTCGCGACGAGCGTCGTCGTGACGGGCACGACGACGATCACGTGCACGACGCCCGTCGGGACGGCGGGCGCGGTGAACGTGACGGTCACGAACACCGACGCGCAGAACTCGACCCTCACGAACGGCTACACCTACGTCTCGGGTCCCACGGTGGCCTCGGTCTCGCCGGGGTCGGGCGACGTGTCCGGCGGGACGCCCGTCACGATCACCGGGACCGGCTTCGCGTCCGGGGCGACGGTCCAGTTCGGGACGAGCGCGGCGACGAGCGTGGTCGTCGTCTCCGCGACGACCATCACCTGCCTCACGCCCTCGGGGTCGGCCGGCGCGGTCACCGTGACGGTCACGAACCCCGGCGGCGGCTCCGGTTCCCTCCCCTCCGGATACACCTACACGACGGGCGGGACGATCCCCTCGGTGTCTTCCGTCTCCCCCGCCTCCGGCCCCTCGGCCGGCGGTACCCTCGTCACGATCTCGGGCTCGAACTTCCTGTCCGGGGCGGCGGCGACGTTCGGGGGCGTCGCGGCGACCTCGGTCACCCTCGTGAACTCCTCGACTCTCACCGCGGTCGTCCCGCGCGCGGCGCCGGGCGCCCCGACGGTCGTCTCGGTGACCGTCACGAACACCGGCGGGGCCTCGGGGACGCTCTCGAACGCGTTCACCTACCTGCCGACCCCGGTCGAGTCGCTCTCGGACACGGGCGCCGACCCGGACGTCGCGGTGGACGGCTCGGGCCGAATCCACGTCGTGTGGAGGAGCACCGTCGTCTCCTCGGGCGCGACGGACATCCTCTACGTCCGCTCGACGGACGGGGGCCGGACCTGGACGGCGTCGCCCCCGAGCCTGCCCGGGTCGGGCCGGCCGGTCTCCCGTCCGCGCCTCGCCGCCCGGGGCAACACGGTGATGGTGGTCTGGAACGAGACCGTCTCGGGGAACGAGCACATCTCCCACACCTACTCGAGCGACGGCGGCGGCACCTGGTCCTCGCCCGGCTCGCTCCTGAACAACGGCACCCAGACCCCCGACCCCGACGTGTCCCTCGACGGGAACGGCCGGGCGATCGTCGCGTACCACTACGTCGGCACGAGCCCCTGGGGCGGGACCATGCCGATCCGGACCATCGCCGGGACCCCCGGGGGCACGTTCGGCTCCCCGGTCCTCGCCTCCTCGTTCCTCGCGATCGCGGGGCCCCCGTCCGTCTCGGCCGACGGGAACGGCCAGGTCCTCGTCGCTTGGGGCGGAGGGATGAACGGGCCCGTCGTCCTGGCGGGGACCGACGTGTGGTCCAACCGCTCGACCGACGGGGCTGCAACCTACGGGACGGCGATCAACGTGTCGAGCAACGGGGGCTTGGCCAACTCCATCAACCCCTCGATCGCGCTCTCCGGCTCGGCGGCCGTGATCGCCTGGGAGGGAGACCAGCTCGTGGGGCCCACCACGGCGTACTTCATCCGCGCGACGGGCTCGACGGACGGCGGCGCGAGCTGGGGCTCGAACGTGACCGTCTCGACCGGTGCGGTCCTCCTCAAGACCGACGCGGTCGTCGCCGCCGACGGCTCGGGCGCCTTCCAGGTCGCCTGGCGGGAGCAGGTCGGGGCGTCGTCGAACGACGAGGCCCACACGGCGCGGACGACCGACAACGGCCAGAACTTCTCGACGAAGGTGAACCTCTCGAACAACACGGGCGCCTCCGTGACCCCCGCCGTCGCGGCAGGCGCCGGGACGTTCGTGATCCACGTCTGGGCCGACGACACGGCGTCGTCTGGAACGTTCGACGTCCTCTCCTACTAGGAGGCTCCGATGCGCACGACTTTCGCGATCGCCGCGGGGATCCTCGCGGGGGTACTCTCGCTCGGCTGCCGGGACAGGCGGAGCCGCGGCGGGGCCGAGACGCCGCCGCCGGGTCCCCCGCCGGCTCCCACGCTCACCTCGATCGCGCCCGTCTCCGGGCCGACCGCCGGCGGGACCTCCGTGACGCTTGCGGGAACGGGCTTCCAGTCGGGAGCGACCATCGCGATCGGCGGGTCGGCCGCGACGTCGGTCGTCGTGGTCTCGGCCACCTCGATCACCGCGGCGACGCCCTCGGGGAGCGCGGGACCTGCGAACGTCACGGTTACCAACCCCGACTCGCAGTCGGCCACGATCGCGAACGGCTTCACCTACACGTCGGGCGCGGCGCCGGCCCCGACGGTCACGGCCGTCTCCCCCGCGAGCGGCCCGGTCGCCGGCGGGACGCTCATCACGGTCTCCGGGACGGGGTTCCAGACCGGGGCAGCGGTCTCGATCGGGTTCAACCCGGCCACATCCGTGACCGTGCTCTCGGCCGGGACGCTCACCTGCGTGACGCCCCCGGGGAGCGCCGGGGCGACGTTCGTGATGGTCGTGAACCCTGACTCGCAGGCGGGGTCCCTCTCGAACGGGTTCACCTACCTCGGCCCGCCGACGATCTCCTCGGTCACGCCGGCGTCGGGTCCCCCCGCGGGCGGGCAGACCGTGACGATCGCGGGGGCCGGGTTCCAGCCGGGCGCCACCGTGCTCTTCGGAGGGAACGCGGCGACCTCGGTGACGGTGGCCTCGACGACGTCGCTCGCCTGCGTTACGCCCGCCGGGGCCGTCGGGACCGTGGCGGTCCGGGTCACGAACCCGGACGGGCAGTGGGGCTCCCTCGCCGCGGCCTATTCGTACCTCGCGCCCGCCCCGCCGACCCTCTCCTCTCTCGCGCCGACCTCGGGACCGACCGCGGGCGGCCAGTCGGTCACCCTCACGGGCTCCGACTTCCTCGGGGGCGCCGCAGTCACCTTCGGCCCGAACCCCGCGACGGGCGTCGTGGTCCTCTCCTCCACGCAGATCACCTGCGTGACCCCGGTGGGGGTCGCCGGCTCGGTGAACGTGACGGTCGCCAACCCGGACCTCCAGAGCTCGACGCTCACGAGCGCGTACACCTACTCGGCGGCCCCGGCCCCGGCGGCCGTCTCGCCCTCCTCCGGGGACACCGCGGGCGGGACGCCCGTCACGGTGACGGGGACGGGCTTCGGCACGGGGGCGACCGTGCTCTTCGGCACGAGCCTCGCCGGCTCGGTCGTCGTCCTCTCGCCCACCGCGCTCACCTGCGTCACCCCCTCGGGGACGACCGGGGCGGTGAACGTGACGGTGACGAACCCCGGGGGCGCCTCAGGGACGCTCACGAACGGCTTCACCTACACGTCGGGCGGCTCCACCCCCTCGGTCACCGCCGTCTCCCCCGGCTCGGGCCCGTCGTCCGGCGGGACCCTCGTCACGATCACCGGCTCGAACTTCCAGACCGGCGCGGCGGTGACGGTCGGGGGGGCCGCGGCGACGTCGGTGACGTTCGTGAACTCCTCGACGCTCACGGCCGTGACCCCGCGCGCTCCTTCGGGCTCCGGGGCGACGGCCGCCGTCCCGGTGACGGTGACGAATCCCGGGGCGGGCTCGGCGACCCTCGCGTCGGCCTTCCTCTTCCTCCCGGGCGCGGTCGAGTCGGTCTCGGACACCGCCTCGCACCCGGACGTGGCCGTGGACGGATCGGGCCGGGTCCACGTCGTCTGGCGGCGGACCGCTTCGGGAGGCGCGACCGACATCCTCCACGTCCGCTCCACGGACGGCGGCCGGACCTGGTCCGCGACGCCACTCGGCCTGGAAGGCTCGTCGAACGTCGTCTCGAGGCCGCGGGTTGCCGCGCGAGGGAACACGGTCCTCGCCGTCTGGAACGAGACGATCTCCGGGGCCTTCCACGTGGCTCACGCGTACTCGACGGACGGCGGCGCCACGTGGTCCTCGGGCGCGTCCCTCCTGAACAACGGGGGGGTCCTGCCCGATCCCGACGCCGGGCTCGACGGGAACGGGAACGCGGTCGTCGCGTTCACGGTCTACGGCGGGATCGCGCCCCAGGGCGGGAGCTACGTGCGGATCGCCACGATCCACGGCACCCCCGGGTCCGCCTTCACCTCTCCGGTCCAGATCGGCGGCGCGATGGCGGGCCCCCCCTCGGTCGCGGCGGACGGGAACGGGATCGTCGTGGTCGCGTGGGACAACTTCCCCGTGAGCGGCGGGCCCGTCATGAGCAATCAGGGCCGGGACGTCTGGACGAACCGCTCGACCGACGGCGGGGGCACGTGGGGGACCGCGCAGAACGTGACGAACACCGGCACGACCCTCGACTCGAACGCGCCCGCCGTCGCGCTCTCCGGCTCGGCGGCGGTCCTCGCGTGGGAGTCGAACCCGACCTCCGGGGCGAGCGTCACCTACACGGTCTACGCGGCCGGCTCGACCGACGGCGGGGCCACCTGGAACGCGGCGGCGAACGTCTCCGGCTCCACCTCCCCGATCAAGGACAACCCGGCCGTCGCGGTGGACGGCTCCGGGAGCTTCACTGTCGCGTGGGAGGAGTTCGTAGGCGGGGGCTCCTTCGAGGAGGTCCTCTCGTCGCGCACGACCGACGTCGCGCAGACCTTCTCGACGCCCGTAAACCTCTCGGGCACCGCGAGCGGCCCCTCGATCCGCCCGGCCGTGGCCGGCGGCGCCGGGACGTTCACGATCCACGTCTGGGCCGAGGACCCGACGAACTCGGGGACGTTCGACGTGGTATCGTACTGAGCGCGCGCGGCCGCTCCCCCGCCGCGGGCCGCGCGCCGGGGGGGCCGAACATGGGCATCCGGACGGCCCTGGTTCTCGGGCTCGTCGCGGCGTGCGCCGCCGGCTGTCTTCGCCCGCCACGGACCCCGAGATACGCGCCGTCGCCCCCCCCCGGTCCAGCTCCGGTAGCGATCGTCCCGTCATCCGGACCCACAACCGGCGGCACCGCCGTAACGATCACAGGGGGGAGCCTCCAGACTGGCGCCGGGGTGACGATCGGTGGATCCCCGGCCACGTCCGTCGTCGTCTTCTCCCCCACGCAGATCACCGTCCTGACGCCCGCGGGCCCCGCGGGTCCCGCGAACGTCACCGTGACCAACCCGGACGGGCAGTCCGGAACCCTCGGGGGGGGGTTCGGCTACCTCGCGACGCCGGCGGTCACCGGCGCCAGCCCCTCGTCCGGGGACCCCTCGGGGGGGACCCCGGTCACGATCACGGGGACGGGCCTCGCGGCGGGCGCGACGGTGCTCTTCGGGACGTCTCCCGCGACCGGGGTGACCGTGCTCTCGTCCACGTCGCTCACCTGCGTGACGCCGGCCGGGACGGCCGGGTCCGTCAGCGTCACCGTCACGAACCCGAGCGGGCTCTCGGGGACGCTCGCGAACGCCTTCACCTACGCGACCGGGGGGACTCTCCCGACGGTCTCCTCGGTCTCGCCGGCCACGGGTCCCTCGGCCGGAGGGACCCTCGTCACGTTGACGGGATCCAACTTCCAGACGGGAGCCGGCGTGACGATCGGCGGCGCCGCGGCCTCCTCGGTCACACTCGTCAGCTCGACGACGATCACGGCGGTCGCGCCTAGGGCGCCCCCCGGGACCGCGGGCGCACTCGCGGTGACCGTCACGAACACGGGAGGGGCCTCTGGCAGCCTCGCCGCGGCCTTCAGCTATTCCCCCACTCCCGTCGAGACGATTACCGACACGGCCGCCGACGCCGACGTCGCGGTGGACGGTTCCGGCCGGATCCACGTCGTCTGGCATAGGACGACCTCCGGCTTCGCGGAGGACATCCTCTACGTCCGCTCGACGGGCGGCGGGCTCACCTGGACGGCGACGCCCGTGAACCTCGAGCAGTCCTCGAACTCCGTCTCCCGTCCCCGGGTCGCGGCGCGCGGGAGCACGGTCTTCGTGGTCTGGAACGAGCTGGTCTCGGGGAGCGACGAGGTCTACTCCAGCTACTCGACCGACGGGGGCGCCACCTGGTCCACTCCCGCCGCCCTCACCAGCAACCCCGGCACGATGCCCGACCCGGACGTCGCGATGGACGGAAACGGGACGGTGATCGTCGCGTACGGCGTCTTCGGCGGCCAGAACGCGCAGGGGCAGTTCTTCTGGCCGATCCACTCGAGGAGCGGGACGGCCGGGGGGACGTTCTCTTTGCCGCGCCTCGTGGGAGGGGCCCTCGCGTCGTCCCCGTCCGTCGCCGCAGACGGGAACGGGATCGTGGTCGTGGCGTGGGAGGACTTCCCACTCGCGTCCACGAACCCGAACCAGGGCCTCGACATCTGGGTGGCCCGGTCCGCCGATGGCGGGGCCACCTGGGGTCCCTCCCGGAACCAGACGAACACCGGCGGAAACGTGAACTCGCACTCGCCCGCGGTCGCCCTCCGGGGCTCCTCCGCGGTGCTCGCCTGGACGGCCGAGTGGCCCGCGGGCTCGCCGGCGAACTACAGGATCCGCGCTGCCGGCTCAACAGACGCCGGCGTCACGTGGGCGGCGGCGCCCGTGGACGTCTCGGGCTCGATGGCGGCCGCCTACCCGGCCCCGTCCGTCGCCGCGGACGGCAACGGCACGTTCACGGTCGCCTGGTCCGAGAGCGTGGGCTCGCCCGCAAACGCCGAGATCCTCTCATCCCGCACGACGGACGCGGGGCAGAGCTTCTCGGTCCCCGTGAACCTCTCCTCGAACTCCGGCTCGTCCTGGGCGCCCGCCGTCGCCGGCGGGGCCGGGAGCTTCCTCATCCACGTCTGGGAGGACAACACCGCGTCCGGCTTCTACTACGACGTGCTGTCCCGCTGACGATTCGCTCACGGCAGGACTTCCTTCGCCTCCTCGATCTTGTAGAGCCCGGTCGGGTAGCCGTCTATGAACTGGGGCTTCACCGAGAGGCGGCCCCGCACCGTGACGAGCGGCGCGGTCGGGTCCGAGAGCCTCTGGCCCTTGGCGAGCACGACCTCCACCGCCGTGTAGATCGTGGGAGGGACGCCCATGCAGCAGCCGTCCCACGGGTACTTCGCGATGAGGAACTCGCGCACGGTCCCGGAGGCGTAGGGGACGAGGAGGTGCCCCATGAGCAGGACCTCCTTCCCGTCCATGTCGCGGACCTCCTTCGGGAGGTCGTCGAGGGTCTTCGCCTCTCCGATGGGCTTCGTGACCGACTCGAGGAGCGGGAAGCTGACCTCCGTCGGCGCGGCGGCCGCGGCCGGGGGGGCGCCCGCCGGGGACGCCGGGGCCGGGGCCGGGGGCGCGGGCGCGGGCGGCGGGGGGCTAACGGGAGCGGGAGGGGGAGTCGGCGCGGGAGGCGCCGCCACGGACGCGGCGGCCCCGTCGGGCTTCTTCCGCAGGGGCTCCGTGAGCCCGGGGATCGAGATCTTGGGGCCCCGGACCGGTCCCGAGCCCGGAGCCGCCGGCGCGTGGACCGGCGCCGGGCCGTGGAGCGGGGCCGGAGGCTTGGACTCCGCCTTCCCCCCGCAGCCCGCGAGGATGCCGCCGACGGCCAGCGCGAGCCCGTGAAGCGTGAACCGTGAACCGTGAACTCTCATGTCAGCGGGTGCAGGTTCCTCGAGACGTCCGTCCTGTAGGCGACCGCCGCGGGGAGCAGCGCGGCGAGCGCGCCGAGCCCGATCGTGCCGGCGAGGAGCAGCACCTCGGCTGGCCCCGGAGGCGAGAAGGAGACCGCCACCCCGGCCCACTCCCGCATCCAGGGCGACGCCCCGGCCAGCGCGCCGTATCGAAGTCCTATCCCGGCCACTCCCCCCGCGGCCGTGAGCGCCGCGGCCTCCGCCAGGACGAGCAGGAAGATCGTGCGCGCCGGGGCCCCGAGCGCCCGGAGGATCGCGACCTCCCGCCGCCTCTCCGACATGGAATTGTACAAGGCCACGAGGATCGAGACCCCGGCCGAGACGAGGACGATGTACGAGACTGCCAGGAGGACCCGGTCAATGTTCCCGACGATCGCGAACAGGTTGTTGATCTCCACGGTCGGGTGCACCGCCTGGGCGTAGGGCTTGTCGTTCACCTGGCGCTGGATCTCCCCGATCATCGTGGGCGAGCGGAGCCGCACGAGGACCGCGGAGACGACCCGGTCGTCGTCGGGCGCCGCGCCTCCCGGAGATCCTGCGGCCTCGTCGTGGTGCTCCCCCAGCTCGTGGAGGCGCCAGACGGTCTCCACCGTGCAGTAGATCGCGCGGTCGTGGGGGGTCCCTGTCGGGGCGAGGATGCCGACGACACGCAGGGGGTGGGCCTCGTGCTCGCTGCCCGGGAGCGGGTTCTTCACGACGCCGTGGGCGGCGAGGAACGTCGCGCCGGGCCGGAGCCGCGTCCGCCGGGCCGCCTCGCTCCCGAGGACGGCCTCCATCTCCCCCTCGAAGGCGCGCCCCTCCGCGAAGGCGAACGGGTCGGCGGCGGGTCGGAGCCGGTCGAAGAAGGCGGGCGACGTCCCGACGATCGCGTGGCCGAGGTAGTTGTCCCCGACCGCGAGGGGGACCGCCCACTCGACGATCGGCGTCGCCGCGAGCGACTCGAACGCCGCGTAGGGGAGGTTCCCGACCGGGCGGTCCAGGTGGAAGAGCGAGTTCAGGACGAGCTGGAGCGGCGAGCCCTTGGGTCCGACGAGGAGGTTGAAGTTCCCGACCGTCCCCTTGAAGAAGGCCTTCTCGGCCTCGGCGCGGAGAACCCAGATCGTGTCCACGAGGGCCACGCCGACGGCCACCAGCCCCGCCGTGAGGACCGAGGAGAGGAGCCTCTGCCGGAGGTTCTTCCGGACGACGGTGAGGGTGTTCATGCGGCGGCGAGGTGGCGCACGTCGAGGACCTTCGGGAAGCGCCCGAGCACGACGGGGTCGTGGGCGACCACGACGAGGGCGTGTCCCCCCTCGCGCGCCACGTCGCAGAGGAGCGAGACGACATTCTCGGCGTTCGCCTGGTCCAGGCTCGCGGCCGGCTCGTCGGCGAGCACCAGGTCGGGCCGGTTCACGAGCGCCCGGGCGATCGAGACGCGCTGCTGCTGGCCGACCGAGAGCTGGCTCGGGCGCTTGCCGGCATGCTCGCGGAGCCCGACCCGATCGAGCAGCGCGTCGGCCCGCGCCGCCCTCTCGCGCCGCGGGACGTCCCCGAACATCGCCGCGACGAGGAGGTTCTCCCGCGCCGTGAGGCCCTGGAGCAGGTTGAAGGTCTGGAAGACGATCCCGATCCGGCGGCCGCGCCAGCGGTCCCGCCCCGCGCCGCGCATCGCCGCGAGGTCGGCGCCGCCCACCTCCACGCGGCCCTCGCTCGGCTCGAGGATCCCCGCCGCCACGTTGAGGAACGTCGTCTTCCCCGCTCCCGAAGGACCGGCGATCGCGAGCTGGTCCCCGCGCGGGACGGCGAGGTCGTCCACCCGGAGGACCTCCGGCGCCCCCGGGGCGTAGCGGTGCCGCACCTGGACGAGGCGGAGCGCGGGGGGCCCGGCGACGGGGTCCATCGGGGAGGCGAGCGTACACGCCCCGCGCGCGGGGCGGTAGCCGCGGGTCAGGGCGCGTCCGGGAACTCGGCGCGGATCCCGGCCTGGTCGAGGGCCCGCACGACCGCCGGGCTCCTCCGCGCGAGCAGGACATCCCCCCCCCGGCGCCGGGCCTCGCGCCGCGCGTCGAGGATCACGCCGACGCCTGCGCTGTCGAGCGACGTCACGCCGCCGAGGTCGAGGCGCATGCGCGAGACGCCCATGAGCCGGAGCAGCCCCAGGTCGGACTCGAGCCTGCTGGCCGAGGCGGAGTCGAGCTCGCCCTCGACGAGCACGAGCTCGGTGTCGGCCGAGACTCGCTGGTGGTGGATGCGGAGCACTCCGTCTCACCAGGGGATCGTGAGGTTCCGCGCGAGGCCGAGGCCGAGAGTGCCGATCCTGTCACCCTCCCGGGAACCGCTTGCGGGCGGCTCCCGTCCCCTCCACCGGCCCGTTCGGGCGCGCGGTTCCGGAGCCGACCGCATGTTCCGTGCCGGGTCGCCCGCGGTCCGTAGGTTGGGCGATCGGGCGCTCGGAGGCGGCGGAGCTCTCATTTCGAGAGCGTGAGCCCGCTCACGGTGATCCGTCCTCGTGGCGAGTGGGGGACGCGCGCGGGCCCCGGGCGGCGGTAGGATCGCGACCGTGGCGGAGCGGAGCACCAGGGACCCGGGACCATGTACTCGGGACCCGGGACCCGGGGCCGCTCGCGCTTTCCTCACCGACTTCGGCCTCGCTAAGGCCGTCGCGACGGGCTCGACGCTCACGCGCACCGGAGAGGCGCTCGGCACCCCGGCCTACATGTCCCCGGAGCAGGCCCGCGGCGAAGTCTCCGCTCTCGCACCGGAGACGGACGTCTGGTCCCTCGGCTGCGTCCTCTACGAGGCGCTCGCTTCGCGCCCCCCCTGGCAGGGGGACACGGGGGCGGCCGTGATCGGCGCCCTCCTCACCCGGGAGCCGCGCCCCCTCCGCGAGCTCCGGCCGGACGTCCCCGCCGACCTCGATCGCGTCGTGCGCGTCTCGCTCGCGAAGCGCGCGAGGGACCGGTACCGGGACGCCGCGGGCCTCCGGGACGACCTCGACCTCCTGGTCGCCGGCAAGAGGCCGAGGGCGCGCCCGCCCGGCGGCGCCCGGTGGCGTCTCGCCGGCGCCGCTTCGGCCGCCCTGGTGGTCGTCCTCGCCTCGACCGCGCCGCTCCTCGGGGTGCGAGCGGCGAGGGAGCCGGCGCCGCAGCCGTCCCCCGGGGTCCCGGCGCCGGACGCGGCCGCCGAGGCTCTCCGCCGGGCGCGAGCCCTGCGGTCGCGCGACCCGCGGGGCGCGGCGGAGCTGCTCGGCCGCCTCGTCGCGGAGCGGCCCGGGGACCGGGGCGCCCGGCGCGAGTGGGCCGACTGCCTGCGCCAGGCGGCGGACTGGCGGGGCGCGGAGGCCGCCTATGGCCGGCTTCTCGAGGAGGATCCGGAGGATCGGGACGCGCGGTTCGGTCGCGGGCTTGCCCGATGGTTCGCGCGGGAGTGCGGTGCCGATCCGAGGGCCGAGCCCCGTCCGGACCTCGCGGCCGCGACCGGCCTCGCCGGACCGAGGGGCGCCCTGGCCCGGGCCCTCGTCGCGGCTTCTGCCCGGCAGATCGAGAAGGCGCGGGACGAGATGGCCGCGGCGGGCGAGGAGTGGGAGGCGCACGTCGTCCGGGGTCTCGTGAGCCACCACGGGGGCCAGGCGAGTCCCGACGACCAGAACCGGGCCGTGCACGACTTCACCCGGGCCCTGGAGAGCGGCCCGCCCCTCGCCTGGATCTACCACGAGAGGGGCCATGCCCGGATGCTCGCGGGGGACTTGCCCGGGGCGATCACCGACTTCGACGAGGAGATCCAGTTGGCCCCCGAGAGCGCCCAGGGCTGGCGCCACCGGGCGATCGCCCACCGCGACCTCGGCGACTTCGCCGGCGCCGTGAAGGACTTCACGCAGGCGCTCCGGGTCCGTCCCGGCGACCCGGCCTTCCTCGCCGACCGCGCCTCCTGCAAGGCCAGGGCGGGCGACCACTCCGGGGCGATCGAGGACGCCTCGGAAGCGCTCCGTCTGAGGCCCGGCTACTCGCTCGCGCTCTCCACTCGGGGGGAAGCGCGCGCGCGGCTGGGCGATCCCCGGGGGGGCTTGGAGGACAGCTCCGAGGCCGTGCGCCTCACGCCCGAGGATCCGAGGGCGTACTCCAACCGTGCGAACGTGAGGCTCGCGCTCGGGGACTCCGCGGGCGCCCTCGACGACTGCGACCAGGCCGTGCGGCTGGGGCCCCGCGACACCGTGCTCCGCTACAACCGCGGGAACATCCGGTTCCAATCGGGCGATCTCGGCGGGGCGGTGGACGACTACACCGCGGCACTCGGCCTCTCGCCGACCTATGTCGAGGCGCTGACGAACCGGGGCCAGGCGCGGTGCGGGTTGGGGGATCCCTCGGGCGGGGCCGAGGACGCGCTCGCGGCTCTCGGGGTGCGTCCGGGATTCGCGGACGCCCTCCTCGTGCTCGGCACCGCCCGGCGGGATCTGGCGGACTGGGAGGGGGCGGCCGAGGCGTTCCGGCGGTTCCTCGAGGCCGCGCCCAGCCACCCGCGCGCCGGGAAGGCCCGTCAGAGCCTGGCGAAGTGCCAGGAGATGCTCGCCGGTCGCCGCTGAGCCGGGGAGGGGGCCGCGCCGGCGGCCTACCGGAGCGCCGCGCCGACCGTCTCGCGGACGGCCGCGGCCGCGGCGCGCGCGGCGGCCCGGTGGCGCTCGGCCTCCGCCCGCAGCCGCCCCGCCTCGGCCGGGTCCGTGATCTCCTTCGCGTTGATGAGGACGTTCCAGCCGGCCGCCTCGCAGGCGGCTTCGGCGAGCGCGGCGGCGCACGCCGCGTCGGAGAGGGCGGAGGGGTTCCCCTTCGCGGCGGCGAGCCTCGCGAGCTCCGCGACCCGCGCGCAGGAGGCGGCGACCTCGAGGGGCACCGCCGCCGCGCCGCGGAGGGCGGCCTGGACCGCGGCCGACCGCGCCCGCTGCTGGTCCGGGGTCTCCTTCGGGAGCCGGAACGCGGCCATCACGGCGTCGTAGGCCGCGGCGTCGCGGGCGATGGCGCCCCGGAGGTCGCGGGCGAGCGCGTCCATCTCGGGGAGGAGCGGCGCGAGGGCGGCCGCTTGCTCGACGAGCTTGTTCTTCCCCTGCGTAAGGCGGACGACCATCGCCGCGAGGGCGGCGGCGAGGGCCCCCGCGAGCGCGGCGGCCGACCCGCCGCCCGGGGTCGGGTCGGACGAGGCGAGCCGCGACACGAACTCCCCGAGGGGGAGGTCGGCGAGCCCGCGCGAACGGGCGATCCGCGCCTCGATCACCTGGTCGGGGGCGAAGCGGGCGAGCTTGAGCGCCTCGATGGCCGATCCGGAGAGCGCCTCGGCCGGGACGAGCCCCACCACCTCGGACTCCTCGACCTCCACCCCGCGCTCGCGGGCGTGGCGGGAGACGGCGTCGAAGGCCTTCCAGATCGAGGTGACCCGGTAGTCGCAGAGGTTCATCGAGACCTGGGCGAGCTTCCGGTCGGCCAGCTCGAACCCGAGCGCCTTCACCGTCGGCAGCCCCCCTTCCTTCTCGCGCACGAGCTTCGCGATCGCCTTCGCGACCTTCACGTCGGGGGTCCGCAGGTTCACGTTGTAGGCGATGAGGAAGAACCGCGCGCCGATGGCCGTCGCCCCCGCCGACTCGTGGATCCGGTTCGGCCCGAAGTCGGGGACCTTGTCGGCGTTCTTCCCGATCTCCTCGCGGAGCCCCTCGAACTCCCCCTTCCGGACGTCGGCGAGGTTCTTGCGGTCAGGCCGCGTGGCCGCCGACTCGTAGAGGAAGACCGGGATCCCGAGCTTCTCGCCGACGTCCTTCCCGAGCGCGCGGGCGAGCCCGACGCACTCCTCCATCGAGGAGCCCGGGAGCGGGATGAACGGGACCACGTCGCTCGCTCCCATGCGCGGGTGTTCGCCCTTGTGGTGCCGGAGGTCAATGAGCTTCTGCGCCTCGGCAATCCCGCGGAAGGCCGCCTCCCGCGCCGCCTCCCCCTCGCCCGCGAACGTGACGACCGCCCGGTTGTGGTTCGGGTCGCTCTCGCGGTCGAGGAGCGCGACCCCCGGGACCGAGAGGATCGCCGAGACGATCCTCTCGACGACCTCGGGCCGCCGCCCCTCGGAGAAGTTCGGCACGCACTCGACGAGGCCCATGGGCGGGACAGGATACCCGGGCGGGGCGCTCGGACCACAGGGATGCCTTGACCCGGAGCCGTCGCTCGGCGAGCCTGGATGCGGTGCCGAGGTGATCGGAGGGCGAGAACCCGGGTTGGTGGCGTCGGTTCTCCGCGTAGCGGCGAGGACGGTTGTCGAGGATGCATCTGGCACATCGCCAGGTAACATGTCCCCCGAACCGTGAAGTACCTAGACTCCGGCTGGCGTGAACCTGCACAGGCACTCGGCCATTGGCTCGAGGTTGTTCTCCAGGACGGAGACGTGGCGGAGGTCCGCTGGCAGTCCGGCTTCTACGCGGCAGACGGGCTCGGCTTCCTCGCACCGACGCTGGATCGCATCCGGGAGGAGGGTGGCAGGGTGGTAGCCCTCGTGGGCTCCAATAACGGAGACACTCTTCGCGGCGATGTGGCTCGACTTGTCTCGCTCCTTGGCATCCCGCGGCCTGGCGCTCACCTCGGCGTCGTCAGCTTCACCGGCGCCTTCTTCCACCCAAAGACCTATCACCTGACGCGCCGGGACGGAAGCCAGGCAGCTTATGTCGGCTCCGCGAACCTGACCTCTGCCGGCGTCGGCTCTCTCCACGTAGAGGCCGGGGTGCTTCTCGACACGCGGCCTCTCTCCACGTAGAGGCCGGGGTGCTTCTCGACACGCGGCAGGGGGACGACCCGGGCGTGTTGGCGTCCGTGAGGAGTGCCGTCGACGAGTGGTTCAGCGCGGGCGGGCGCGCCGGGTTGACAGTGATCGACGGGTCCGAGGTGATCGAGCGGTTGGTGGCCGAGGGCGTGCTGGCCGAGGCTGCCCCACCGCGGGCCGTGAACGAGGGGGGAGGCGGGAATGCGGGCGCCAGGCCCCCGCGCCCACGCTTGCAGGCCCTCGTCCGCGTACCTGGGTGGGGTGGCGCCCCAGTTTCCCCTCCCGAGAAGCTGAGGAGCGACGAGGACGAGGGGGAGGTGGTCGATGAGGTTCCCGTTGGCTCCACGGCTGTACCTTGGGTGACGGTCTGGCGCTCAAAGGGCCTATCAGAGCGAGACCTGAATATCCCGACTGGGGAAAACACGAACGCCACGGGCTCGATGGGGCTCAAGAAGGGCGACTGGGATATTGAAATCGACCACCGGCACTACTTCCGCGAGGAGGTCTTCGCCGACCTGCCTTGGAGCCGGGACGCGCGAAAGACGACACGCGAAGTGACGACGGCGGTGTTCGAGATCTGGATCGATGGAGGACTTGCCGGCGAGACCGCGTTGACCGTCAGTCACAATACGGACACGTCGAGCACAACGTACAGGCAGAAGAACGAGATGACCCACCTTCGCTGGGGTGAGGCGAAGCCCTGGGTAGCACGCAGGGCACTCTTGGGCGCGGTGATGACGCTGGACCGGGAACTGAATCCCGACGGAGTCCCGAAGTTCCGCATCCGCATCGACCGACGCTAGGAGTGGTGCCTACTTGGCGGTCAGGATTGTTGCGGTGGCCGGTGGCCCGACAGCCTCGACCCCATCATCAGTCTCGACAGTTCGGTCGTCGTCAAGTCCTGCACGCTGGCGGCGATTCCTGAGCCTCCACCATGCCGCCTGAAGCTCCCGGATGCCGTCTGCGGTCAGCCCGACGCCGGCCAGCAGTGCTCGATCCTGATCATCGAGCACCTCCGCTGGGCTGGCACCGCGCCGACACATCGCGTCGAGGGCTTCCAGGCGGACCGGCATGTGCTCGGGTAGGGGAAGTAGCAATCTGTTGATCTCAGAGGGGACAAGTTCCAGCACTCCCCCCCCGTAGTGCCGGCCCTCCAGTTCCGCGGTGAGCGCTGTCAGGGAATTCACAAACGAGTACACTAGGCGGGACGCGCTCACCCCCCGGCTCACGATGCGGTACGCCGTGTCCGTCGTGTACGCTCCTGCGGTGTTGAGCACGAGCCGGGGGTAGTCGTGGCTGCGTTTCAGCATACCAACCGGCGCCGTAAAC
>JAKEIC010000216.1 GCA_022614695.1 Planctomycetales bacterium
GACGCAGGGCGGGCTCGGATTCGTCTGGGGCGGGGTCGCAGACGCCTCGGGATACCTCTTCGAGGGCGAGGCGGAGTTCCGGGTCGCGAAGCCGCTGGGGCTCGCCGCGGCGCTCGTCCACTACGGGTACGAGTGGGGGAACGGGGAGCGGCTCGCCCCCGGGGTCCGGGCGGAGGAGGAGGAGGGCGAGGGCTACGGGCTCGGCGCCGAGCTGCGGTGGTACACGTCGGGGCGGGCGTTCGGGGGGTTTTATCTCGGCGCCGGCGTGTCGGCCTTCCCGTTCGCCCGATGGACCTCCCGCCAGGACGACGACCTGTCGGGCGTCTACGAGGAGGACGAGATCCGGCGCGGGCGGGACGCCGTCTACGACGTCCACGCCGCGCTCGGCTTCACCTGGCGCCCGCACAAGGGGTTCGCGCTGTCGCCGAACGTGATCTTCGGCAACTTCTTCTCGCGCTCCCCCGACTCCGGACTCTACGCGGGCGTGGGGCTGCGAGGGAGCCTCGGGTTCTAGCGCGGCGTCGCCTGGGCGGCGAGGTCGGCGAGCAGGTCGCCGTAGACGCGGTCGGGGACAGAGCCGGGGCCGGCACCCCAGAGATACGCCGTGCGGTCGTCGCGCGTGGCCCGGAACGCGAGCAGGGTCGCGCGGGCGTCGCCCTTGCTCCCGGACGCCCGGATCCGCTCGACGCCCGTCGGGAGCCGGTCGGGCGGGCCGAGCGCGACCGAGGAGTAGTCCCGGAGCGCCCCCTTCGCGATGGTCTCGAGCGGCCGCGAGCCCTCGCCGACCACGACCTGGAGGGGCAAGGCGCCGTCCCGGAAGACGGTCTCCCGGCCCTCCCGCTCGCTCGTCCAGTGCGACGGGACGAGGAGCGTCCCCGTCGGTCCCTGGACGGCGACCCGCGGGAGGGGCGGGGCCCCTCCGCCGCGGGCGAGCGAGGCAATGGCGAATCCCACCGCGAGTAGACCGAGCACCGCTGACGCGGCGGCGAGCACGAGAGCGCCGGTCCCGAGCGGGCGGCGGGCGACGCGCGCCGGCGGGAGGAGCCGGCCGAGCAGGACCCCCGCCGCGAGGCCGGCGACGTGCGCCGCGTTGTCCACGTTCGGCACGAGCAGCCCGAATCCGAGCAGGAACGGGAGCGTGCCGAGGAGCCGCGCGCCCGTCCGGGTGGCGACCTCGTGCGGGAGGTTCGGCGGCTCGCGGAAGAGGGCAGCGACCGCCGCGCCCAGCCATCCGCAGATCGCCCCGGAGGCCCCGACCGAGAAGCGCTCTCCGCCGAGAAGGCCGGGCACTCCCCCCGCTACCGCCGTCACGACGAACAGCGCGACGGCGAGGCGCGCGCCGAAGAGCCCCTCCACGACCTTCCCGATCCAGAGGAGCGCGAGACCGTTCAGCAGGAGGTGGGGGAGCCCGGCGTGGAGGAGCGCTGAAGAGAGGAGCCTCCACCACTCCCCGGCGCGGATGAAGGGCGGGACCATCGCCCCGGCCGCCACGAGCAGGCCCGGGTCGTCGGGGGCGCCCGCGAGCGCGAGGCCGAGGTAGGAGAGGACCACGCCCCCGAGGAGGATCTGCGTGGCCGGACCCGACCGCTCGAGCGCCTCCTCCGCTGTCCGGTCCTCGGCGCGCGCCCGGACCAGCGCGAACGGCGGCTCGGGCGGCGGGGCCGCCGCGCCCGCGCGCCCCCGGGCTCGTTCCCGGAGCGCCTCGAGGAGCCCCGCCCTCCGCGGGTCGGCCCCGAGCCTCGTCTCGGCGAGCCAGCGTTCGAGCCCGGGGCCGTCCCCGGCCAGCGCGAGCAGATGGGACCAGGCGAGGTCGAGCGCGCGCCCCCTCTCGCCCGCCCGCTCCGCCTGGGCGAGGGCGTCGCGGGCGCCGGTGAAGTCCCCTCCCTCGGCCCGCGCCCGCCCGAGGACGAGGAGGAGGCGCGGCAGGCGGGCGGCGGCTTCCTCGAGCCCTGGTTCGGCGAGGAGCTCCCTCCACCGGTCCGCCGCCCCGAAGGCGTGCGCGAGGGGCTCGAAGCTCTCGGCCTCGAGCCCGCGCAGCCAGGCCCGTCCCCGGAGGGTGCGCGCCGCCGCCACCGCCCCAGTCGCGTCTCCCGCCGCGATAGCGACCCGGACCGGGGCCGCGAGGAAGTCGAGGACGTGACGCCGGTGCCAGGAGACGAGCGCGCGGAGGAGGAGGATCGCCCGCACCGGCCCCGGGCGCCCGATCTCGATCTGCTTCGCCGCGAGCGCCGCGAGGAACCAGGGGACGACGAGAAGGGCCGCCACCGCTCCGCAGGCGACTGCGACCGCGAACGGCCGCGCCTCGCGCCGCCAGACGAGCCAGAAGCAGAGCCCCGCGAGGACGCCCCACTGGAGCAGCGCCCCGCCGGCCCCCCTCGGGGCGTGGCGGACGACCGACCAGGCCGCGAGCACCGCGACCGAGCCCGCGAGGAAGAGGAGGATGGAGGCGGTCATGGCGCGCTCGACGCGGCGACACGTCGAGGGAACCCCGGGCCCTTACCTCCCCCGGAAGAACTCCCGCACCGCCGCGACCACGCGCTCCTGGTCGGCGTCCGGCAGGCCCGGCCAGCAAGGGAGGGCGATCACCTCCGCGGCCGCGCGCTCGGCCTGCGGGCAGCGCCCGGGGCGATAGCCGAGGTCGCGGAAGCAGGGCTGCAGGTGGAGCGGCACGGGGTAGTAGACGCCACAGCCGATCCCGCGCGACTCGAGGTGGCGCAGCAGGTCGTCCCGGTGCGGCACGCGCACGACGAAGAGGTGGTAGACGTGGCGGCCGGGCCCGTCGGGGGGGACCCGCACGTCTCCCGAGAGCCCCGCGTCCGCGATCAGCCGACGGTAGCGCGCGGCGCGCTCGCGCCGCGCCTCGGTCCACGACTCGAGCCTCGGGAGCTTCACGAGGAGGAGCGCGGCCTGGATCGAGTCGAGCCGGCTGTTCCAGCCGACGCGCTCGTGGACGTAGCGCTTGCCCCCCGGCGGCTCCCCCTGGTTCCGGTAGGTCCGCACGAGCCGGTCCACCTCGGGGTCGTCGGTCGTGACCGCCCCGCCGTCCCCGCACGCCCCGAGGTTCTTGGTCGGGTAGAAGCTGAAGGCGCCCGCGCGGCTTCCCATCGCGCCGGCGCGCTTCCCGCCGCGCTCCGAGGCGATCGCCTGGGCCACGTCCTCGACGACGGCGAGCCCGCCGTGCGCCTTCGCGACCGCGAGCAGCGCCGGCATGTCGGCCGGGAGCCCGTAGAGGTGCACGGGCACCATCGCGCGGGTCATGGGAGTGGCCGCCACCTCCGCCGATCCGGGATCCAGGTCCAGGCTCTCGGCGTGGACGTCGGCGAAGACGGGGACGGCCCCGATCCGGGCGACCGCCGCCGCGGTGGCGTTGTAGGTGAACGCCGGGACGATCACCTCGTCCCCGGGCCGGATCCCGCACGCCAGCAGCGAGAGCGAGATCGCGTCCGTCCCCGAGTTGAGCGCGACCGCGTGGCGCGCGCCGACGGCCTGGGCGAGCGCCGCCTCGAACCGGGCGACCGGTCCGTCGGGTCCCCCCCCGACGTAGGCGCGGCTCCGGAGGACCCCCTCGATCGCGGCGCGCATCTCCCCCAGGATCGGCTCCTCCTGCGCCGCGAGGTTCACGAGTGGGACGGCCGTTCCGCCCATAGAATGGCGCGGATTCTACATGCCGGACCCCCGACGAGAAGCGGAACACTTCGACGCCCGCGCCGCGGCGGTCGCGGCCGAGGTCCTTGCGCGGCCGATCGGGCTCCCCGAGCACGAGAGGACCTTCCTCGCGCACGAGGACTTCGTGCGGGCGGCGCTCGCGGCGCTCGGGGACGTGGCGGGCAAGCGCGTCCTCGACCTGGGCGGGGGCGGGGGGTCGGCGGCGGTGGTCCTCGCCGGCCGCGGGGCGCGGGTGCTCGTCGCGGACGTCTCGCGCGCGAGCCTCAAGCTCGCGCGCCAGCAGGCGACGAAGTTCGGCGTCGGCGATCGCGTGGCCGCGGCGGCCGGGGACGGGCTCCGCCTTCCGCTCCGGGACGGTTCCGCGGACCGGATCCTGGGGATCGGGGTCCTCCACCACCTCGGGGAACCGGCCGCCGCCGGCCGCGAGGTCCGGCGGGTCCTGGCCCCGGGCGGTCGCGCCGCCTTCGCCGAGCCGCTCGCGGGGAACCCGTTCCTCGCCCTCGCCCGGCGCTCTCTCCCCTACCGGAAGAAGCACCGAACCGAGGGAGAGCGGCCGATGACGCGAGCCGACGTGCGGGCCTTCCTGGACGCTGCCGGCGGCGGGACCGCCGAGGGGTTCCAGCTCCTCTCGATGGTCCGGCGGCTCCTTCGGAACACCGGCCGCTCGCGCCTGTCGGTCCGCGCGCTCGAGGCTCTCGACCGCGCGCTGTTCGCGCTGTGCCCCCCGCTCCGGCGCTGGGCGAGGTACGTCGTGATATCGGTTACTTGAACGGATTCCTCTCCGGCGCCTCCTCGATCGGGACCGAGCCGAGGAGCTTCCGGACGAGGGAGCCGAGCACGGGGAGGCGGTGGCGGAGGTAGACGGCGAGAGGGGCCGGCTTCGCGCCGAGGCGCGCCTTCGGCTCGAGCGCCGTCCGGCCAAGCGAGAGGCGGCGGCAGCCCATCTCGATCGCGTCCGAGACGACCGCGTGCAGGAGCCGCAGGTAGACGGGCGCCTTCTCGGCGGCCGCCCGGTCCATTCCCATCGTGTAGCCGACCGCCGTCTCGCCGTCGCGGATCGTCGTCACGAAGCCCGCGATCCCGCCGTCCAGCCGGAAGACGTTGCAGCGGAGCCGGTCGCCGAGGGCCTCGGCGAGGGCCGGGAGGTAGCTGGGCGGGAGCGTCGTGAGCCGGACCCGGGCCTTCTCGTGGACTTGGAGGTAGAGGGCGTGGAGCCGGTCGCGCTCCCCCGCGATGTTCGCGAGCCTCTCGATCCGCCCGCCCGCCGCCTCGGCCTCCTTCGCAATCTCCCGCGCGGCCTTCCGGTACTTCCCCGTGAGGCTCCCCAGGTAGTCGTCGTAGCCTTTCCAGGTCGAGGGGATCTCGAGGACCATGTCCGGGTCGGTCTCGAGCGCGCGGAACCCGAACTTCTCGAGCGCCGCCCCGTCCGTGGCCCCGTTCCCCGGCCCATTCCCCGGGAAGTCCTTCACCATCACGAGGTCGGTCCTCTGTGAGAGCTTCTCCGCGCGGCGGAGCCGGACCAGCGCCTCGGCCACGGCCGGCCAGAGGATCGCCGGGTCCTCGCCGGACGCGAGGGCGGCCCCGTGGGGGCCCCACGAGAGGAGGTTCCCGCACACGAGCAGCCGGGCGCTGAGGACCTTCCCCGCGAGCTTCGCGAAGAACCCCGCCTCGGCCGGGAGCATCCGGGTGCCGGAGAGCTCCACGAGCTGCGCGGCAAGCGCGACCGCGGGCTCGCGCCCCCGGTAGGCGATCGCGTAGCGGAGCTGGAGCCCCTCGGGGGCGGCCCGCTCGAGGGCCCCGAGGTACGGGCGCCCGAGGAAGACGCTCGCGCCCTGGGTGGCGCGGTCCCACGCGGAGCCGTCCATGTAGGCGATGCTGTCGGCGAGGGCGAAGCCCAGGCCGGTGGGCAGCTGCCGCTGCTTCCAGCGCTTGATCGGGCAGCGAGGTTCGGAGGCGGCGGTCACGCTGCGGCCCTCACTTCCATCCGTACGCCCAGACGAAGGCCGGCGCCACCCGCTCGGCAGGGGAGTCCCCGGCGAGGGTGAGCGCCACGCCCATCGGGGCGGGCGCCAGGTCGTCCTGCCGGCAGTTGTACTGGGTCCCGCCCCAGCGCGTGCCGACCGCGAGAAGCTCGAAGCGGACGAAGCGGCCGGCGGAGAGGTCGAAGACGGCGCGGCCGAGGAGCCGCGCCTCGAATCCGCGGGACTGCTTCTCGACGCTCCTCTCCTCGAGACCATGAACTCGCCATTTCCCCTCGGACGAGGTCCGCGTCTCCCCCTCGAGCCGGACCCCGACCAGGTTCCCCTCGTGGCGGACGACGGACGACTCGAGTCGCGCCCGTGCGACGTGGCGCTCGTCGAACTGGGAGGTCTGCCCCCGGACGTCGTCGAGCAGGTGGCAGCGCGCGAGGCGGCGGACGAGGGACTCGGGGACGGCCCGGGCGGCGCCGGCCGCGGGATCCTCGGGGAGCAACCGCCGCGCCTCGTCGCGCGTGAACCAGGCGAAATCCTGGTTCCAGGCCGCCGCGCGCCAGTCCTTCGCGCTCCCCTCGCGCGCCGCATCCTCCGCCCGCGGCAGGTCCCGCGTGTGCACCCGGAGCACGAGCCCGTCTGCCGGATACCTCTGCTCCCACCGGAGGCGGTTCTCGGCGTTCGCTGCCGGCTCCCCGGGGAGCAGCCGCTCCTCGCGGGGGAGCTTCTCCCAGGCCGCGAGCGCGTCGCGGAGCATCCGCGCCATCCGCGCCGGGTCGTTCGAGTTCACCGAGGCGAGGAGCCTCCCCGACGGCGCCGCCGCGTAGGTCCCCTGGCGCGTGTTCGAGGGCTTCGTCCGGCCGGCGTAGTGGCCCTGCTCGGCGATCTTCCGGAACAGCTCGCACTCGGGCCCCGTCCCGCTCTGGAGCCCGTAGACCTCGTCGGCGCACGGGACGAACCGAGCCACGAGGTCCTTCACGCGCGGGTCGCACCAGACGGTCCGTCTGGCGATCACTCCGTTGTTTCACGTGCATGCGAGGGGGTGGCCGTTCATCGCCCAGACGAGGACCGGCCTCTCGGCGCGCTGCGCCTCGAGCACCGCCTCCCAGAACGTCGGCCGCCACCGGATCTCCTCGAAGCCGAGCTCTTGCGGCTTCGGGCGGATGAGCTCGAGGAGCGGCTTGAAGGTGGCGTCGGTGAGCTCGGGGGCTGCCGGGGGGCTCGCCGGCTGGGGGCCCGGCGCCTCCTGCGCGTCCGCGCCGCCCCGGGAGACGAACATCGCCATGCCCAGGACCACGATCGTCGTCTTCATGCCTTCACGATCCTCTCCCGCCCTTCCTTCACGTCCCGCGTCGCGTTGCGCGTGTCCACGACGAGCTTCGCGTGGCGGACGAGGGCCGCGTAGTCCACGGAGGAGTGGTCCGTGACGATCACGACCGCGTCCTGGGCCGCGATCGTCTCGGGCGTGAGGGGCACGAGCTCGAGGCGCAGGTCCGGGAAGTGGCGCATCGAGGGGATGCGCTTCACGTGCGGGTCGTGGCACGAGAGGAGCGCGCCCTTCTCCCGCAGCAGCTCCGCGAGGGGGAAGAGGGGCGACTCGCGCGGGTCGTCCACGTCCTTCTTGTAGGAGACGCCGAGGAGGAGGATTCGCGCGTCCCGCAGCGCCTTCCCGTGCGAGGAGAGGGCGTCCCCGATCTTCCCCACGACGAAGCGCGGCATCTCGACGTTCACCTCGCCGGCCAGCTCGATGAAGCGCGTCGGGCGGTCGTACTCGCGCGCCTTCCAGGCGAGCTTGAAGGGATCGGCCGGGATGCACGGCCCGCCCCAGCCGGGCCCGGGGTAGAAGGGCTGGAACCCGAAGGGCTTCGTCGAGGCGGCGCCGATCACCTCCCAGACGTCGATCCCCATCCGGTCGAAGAGGATCTTCATCTCGTTCACGAGCGCGATGTTCACCGCGCGGTAGACGTTCTCGAGGATCTTGGCCGCCTCCGCGGCGCGCGTCGAGGAGACGGCGACCACCTTCGGGACCACCGCGCCGTAGAGCGCCTGGATGGCGCGCGCGCTCGCCGGGTCGTCGGCGCCGACGACCTTCGGCACCTTGCTGATCGTGCGGTCGCGGTTGCCCGGGTCCTCCCGCTCGGGGGAGTAGCCGAGGAAGAAGTCGCGGCCCGCCGCGAGCCCGCCCTTCTCGAGCGCCGACTTGAGGACCGTGTCCGTCGTCCCGGGATAGGTCGTGCTCTCGAGGACGACGAGCTGGCCCTTCCGGAGCCGGGGGGCGATCTCTCCGAGCGTGTTCCGGACGAACTGGAGGTCGGGCTGCCGGTAACGGTCGAGGGGTGTCGGGACGCAGATGAGCAGCGCGTCGCACTCGGGGAGGCGGGAGAAGTCGTCGGTGGCCTCGAAGCGGCCGGCGTACTTCTCGGCCTGCAACTCCGCGACCGGGACGGTCTGGATGTAGGAGTCGCCCGCCCGGAGCGCCGCGACCTTCGCGGCGTCCACGTCGAAGCCGAGGACGCGGAAGCGGGCCTGCGCGAATTGCGTCGCGACGGGGAGGCCCACGTAGCCGAGCCCGAGGACGCCGACCCGCGCCTCCCGCGAGCGGATCCGCTTCTCGAGGTCGTCGGCGAGCGCCACGGCGCGAGTCTAGCCCGGGTCTCCCGGGGACGCTACCGCCCCTCGCGGAGCATCCCGAGGTTCGCGGCGTTCACGACCGCGTGCGCGGCGATCGGAGCGGCGACGTGGCCCTCGCACACGTCGAAGAGCGCCCCGAGCGCGAGCCCCGCGAGCGCGGCGAGCCCGGACCAGGGGAGCAGCTCGCGGCGGACCGGGAAGTGCGCGAGCCCGAAGAGGAGGCTCGCCGGGATGAGCCCGACCGCCGGCTGGAGCGCCGCGCGGAAGAGCAACTCCTCGCCGATCCCGGAGACCAGGGCGAGGGCCAGGACCTCGCCCTGCCCGAGCGACCCGAACGCCTCGCGGAAGGTGCCCTCGAGCTCCCGCATCCAGGGCGCGCCGCGGATCGCGTGCGAGGCGACGTGCAGGGCGAGCCCGAGCGAGGCGCCGGCCGCGAGCGCCGGGAGGAGCGCCCCGGGCGCGAGCCCGCCCGGAGGCCACGGCGCGCGCCCCGCGAGCCAGAGCCAGAGCCCCGCGACTCCGGCGAGTGCGCCATAGAAGATGCCGGCGAGGGGGACGAGGCGGGTCACCGTCCCACCTCCACCCGCCAGACGTCCTTCGACTCCTCGGCAAACGCGATCCTCACGTCCGGCAGGAATGCGAGGATCACTTCCGCGTTCGTCGTCGCGTGGAGGGTCGGAGCGAGGGTCCGAAACGCGCCGCCGGCCGGGGCGAGAGCGAGCGGGAGGAGGAGCTGGTCGGCGAGGTGCTCGCCCACCGGGACCCCGGCCGCGAGGAGGCGGCGCGTCTCCCGGACCGCCCCGCGCGCCACGTCCTCGGCCCGGACGTTGCGCTCGCCGAACCCGGTGAAGACCTCGGTCGCCCGCTCGAACTCCGCTTCGATCGTGACCGCGTTCCCCGGCCCCTCGTCGGGAGGGCGCTCCTCGACGCGGACCTCGACGCGCTCGGGCCCGTCCCCGGAGAGCCCGCGGCGGACCACGTCCAGCTCGCGCTCGGCGATGTGCTTCGGGAGCCCAGCCACGACCGCCCTCGCGCGGAGGGCTCGGACCGGGCCGCGCTCGAGGATCTCGAGGCGCCCGAGCTGTGTCGCGGGCTGGACCTCGATGCGGAGGCGGCCGCCGCCGCGCGGGTAGAAGCCGTAGCGCTCGAGGCGGGCCTTGAAGGCAGGGCCCATCCGCTCGAGGAGCGGCAGGAAGCTCCGCGCCACGAAGTCGTAGGGCGGCGCCTTCACGTTGTGGGTGCCTCCCTCGAGGACGAGCGCCGTGGCGCCGGCGGCGGTGAGCAGCGGGGGCAGGACCGTCTGGAGCACGAGGGTCGTGCTCCCCGCGGTCCCGATGGCGAAGCGGTACTCCCCGGGCTCCACGCGGCCCGGCTCGAAGAGGAGCTCCCGGGAGCCGACCTCATCCCCCCGGACCCGGGCCCGTCCGATCTCCGCGGCCGCCCGGACCGCCGTGAGGTGCTGCTGCCGGAGCCCCGGCTTCTCGCGGTTCGCCCGGATGTTCCAGAGCCGGACCGGCCGCCCCGTCACGAGCGAGAGCGAGAGCGACGTGCGGAGGACCTGTCCCCCGCCCTCGCCTTGCGATCCGTCGAGCTCGACGAGTCCGCCGTCCACGGGAGACGGATTCTAGCGGGCGGCCTACGAGCCCCCGTTGCCCGCCAGCTCCACGACCACACGCGCGATCCCGGCGACGACCCGGGCCGTCCGCTCGTAGTCAATCCTGTCCGGAGTATCCCCGGGGTGGTGGTAGTAGGGATACCGGAACGGGGCGGTGTCGGTGACCATCACCGCCGGGTAGCCCTCCTTCCAGAAGGACCAATGGTCGGACCAATCCACGCCCGTGATCCAGCCCGGGAGCGCGCCGCCCTCCGAGGGGAAGGCCGTGTGGCTCCGGAACGAGCCGACGCACCGGCGGACGAGGGAGCGCGAGCCGAGGTTCCCGACGAAGCCGATGAAGTTCCCCTCGCCCGGGTAGAAGAGGCTGAAGGGGAAGGGGTACCTCTGGCTCCCCGGCTCGTCGCGGTAGTAGCCGATCGTCTCGAGGGAGAGCATCGCGAGGACCTTCTCCCCGCGCTCGCGGCAGCGGCGGGCGTAGACGCGGCTTCCCATCTCCTCCGTCTTGAAGTAGGGGGGCTCCTCGTTCACGAAGGCGACGAACCGGACCGTGCGAGAGAGCTTCCGGCCCGCGAGCGCACGGGCCACCTCGATTACGGCCGCCGTGCCGCTCGCGTTGTCGTTCGCACCGGGCATCCCGAGCACGGAGTCGTAGTGGCCGCCCACGACGACGATCTCGTCGGCCGCGCCGGTCCCCAGGATCTCCGCCTCGATGTTCCGGACCTTCTCGCCGCCGGCGACGTGCTCCTGCGACGCGACCGCGTGTCCTGCGCCTCGAAGCTCCGCCTCGACGTAGGCGGCCGCCCGCGCGAGCCCGGCCGGCCGCCCGAGGCTCCTTTCGCCGATCTCCCCGGCGAGAGTCCGCACGTGGCCCTCAAGCCGGCCCCGCAGCGCGCGCTCCTCCTCCGTGAGCGGCGGGAGCGGCCCGCGGTGGGTCCGTCCGGGCATGGAGATCATGTAGCACCCCCCGAGGAGAGCGGAAGCGAGCGGGAACCCGACAAGGATCCCGAAACGGGTCCAGGCGCGGCGCCCGTGCGGGAGGAGCTGGAGTCTCACCGCGCTGCGGAGCCCGCTCCGGCCTCGACCCGCTTCTTCAGCGCCGCGAGGTCCTTCCGGATCGCCTTCCGGAACATCCCGGCCATGAGGGGTCCGAAGACGGCGCCCATGCAGCCCATCCCCGTGATCTCACCCGAGAGGACGAGCCTCGTCCCGCTCCCGTCGGGCAGGAAGTCGTGCCGGAACCGGAACTCGCCGCGGCCTGAGGCGCCCTTCTTGCCGTCCACGAAGAGGTCGAGGCGGCGGCCGGGCTCCAGGTGGGTCACCTCGAACTCCTCGGCGGCCTCCTTGCCGAACATCTTCCGGACCTCCCGCCAGCGGCTCCCGACCGCGATGGGGCCCTGCGTGAGCCGCTCGATCCGGACCAGCCCCTGCATCCACTCGCCCATCCGGTCGAGGTCGGTCGCGGCGCGGAAGACCGCGTCCGGCGGGACGGCGAACGTCTCGGCGAGCTCGAGCTTCATGGGGCCTCCGCGGGAGCCCGGAATCCTACTCCGTGAACCGGGCGATCTCGTCGAGGTCCTTCCGCCGGATGTCCGGCACGCGGCAGCCCTCGGCCGGGTAGCCGACGGGGATCAGCACGAACGGGCGCTCGTTCGGGGGACGGCCGAGGATCTCGCCGAGGAACGCCATCGGGCTCGGCGTGTGGGTGAGCGCGACGAGACCGGCGTGGTGAACGGCCGCGAGGAGGAGACCGGTCGCGATCCCCACCGACTCCATCCCGTAGTAGATCTTCCCGCCGTCATCCTCCTCGGCGAGACGGAAGACCGCGATGAGCCACGGCGCGACCTCGAGGAAGGGCTTCTCGGGCCCCGTCTCGAGCGGCGCGAGGTCGGCGAGCCACTCCTCAGGCGCGCGGCCGCCGTAGAACGCGCGCTCCTCGGCCTCGGCCCCCTCGCGGATCCGGCGCTTCACCGCCGGGTCCGAGACGGCGACGAACCGCCAGGGCTGCTTGTTCGCGCCCGAGGGGGAGGAGCCCGCCGCCCGGAGGATCCACTCGATCGCCTCGCGCGGGACCGACCGGTCCGAGAAGTGACGGACGCTCCGCCGCCGGCGCAGGACCTCGAAGAACGCGCGCGCCGCCTCGGCCGCGGGGCGGCCCGGGTCGTGGGGCTCGAGGGGAACCGTGGGGGGTGCGCTCATGCGGTCCATATTGCATTGCGGGACGGTCGCGGGGATAGTCCGGCGGGCGCGGGTCTCCCGACGCCGGGGCGTCGCCGACGTCCGCGCCGATCGGAGGGGTCATGGCGGATCGCGTCGTCGTCTGTGCGGGAACGAAGCGGGGGCTCTTCTTCCTCGAGTCGGACCGCGCGCGGACCCGCTGGCGGATGAGCGGGCCGTTCCTCAAGGGCTGGCAGATCTTCCACGCCGTCGTGGACACGCGCGGCACTCCGACGCTGCACGCGGCGGCGGTGCAGGACGCCTTCGGGACGAACGTCATGTCGGGGGACTTGAAGGGCCGGAGGTTCCTGGCCGCGAAGACGCCGCCCGTCCCCCCCAAGCTCCTTCCCGCGCAGGTGAAGATGATGCGCCAGTGGGGGATCTCGACGATGTCGCGCGTCTGGCACGTGGAGCCCGGCCCGCGCTCCGAGCGGAAGCTCCTCTACGCCGGCACGGCCCCCGCCGCGCTCTTCCGGAGCGAGGACGGCGGGCGGAACTGGGAGGAGGTCCGCTCGCTCACGAACCATCCCACGCGCAAGCACTGGACCCCCGGCGCGGGCGGGATGTGCCTGCACTCGATCCAGGTGGACCCGGAGAACTCCCGCCGGATGTACGTCGGGATCTCCTCCCCCGGGGCGTTCCGCACCGACGACGGCGGGAAGTCGTGGAAGCCGATCAACCGCGGCGTCGCGATGTTCCCCGAGGCGCCGAAGGGCCTCGGCATCGGGACGTGAGTGCACAAGCTGCTCCGCCACCCGGCGGCGCCGGGGAGGCTCTACCAGCAGAACCACGTGGGCACCTACCGGAGCGACGACCACGGCGACTCGTGGCGCCGGATAGACAAGGGGCTGCCCTCGGACTTCGGGTTCGGGCTGGCGCTCGATGCGACGAACCCCGACACGTGCTACACGGTGCCGATGGAGCCGCAGGGGGGGATGTTCAGGGCGACCACCGGCGCGCTGCGCGTCTACCGCTGGGGCGGAAAGGGGCACGGGTGGGCGAGCCGCAGCCGGGGCCTTCCCTCGGACGGCGCCTACCTGAGCGTGCTGCGCGAGGGGGTGGCTTCGGACGGGCTCCCGCGGTGCGGGCTCTACGTGGGGACCGGGGGCGGGCAGGTGTTCCACGGCTCGGACGGCGGGCGCCGGTGGACGGCGCTCGCCTCGTACCTCCCGCCCGTGCTCTCGGTGTCCGCCGCGGTCGTCTAGCCGTGCCCGCGCCGGCCGGGAAGTTCGAGGCGGTGCTCGTCCTCCCGCGCGTGCTCGCCGATGTGCTCGGCGCCGGCCGCCTCCGGGTCCGGGCCGCGACGCTCCGCGAGGCGCTCGAGGAGGCCTACCGCCGCTCCCCGGCGCTCCGCCACCACCTCTGCGAGGAGTCGGGCGCCTTCCGGCCGCACGTCCTCTGCTTCTTGGGAGAGACGAACTCGCGCGACCTCGGCACGCTCGACGTCCCGCTCCGCGACGGCGTCGAGATCACGATCCTGCAGGCGGTGTCGGGGGGAGGGGCTGCGCGGCCGGCGGTCGCCACGGGTCCGGGCGACGACTCAAGCGGCCTACCTCTGCCCGGAGTGCGTCGTCCCGCATGACCCCGCGGCGCATCTTTCACCTGTCCATTCCCGTCTCGGATCTCGCAACGGCCCGGCGATTCTACGTGGAAGTCCTCCGGGCGACGGCTGGGAGAGAGCACCCGGAGTGGCTGGACGTGCTGCTCTGGGGACACCAGGTCACCCTCCAACACAGGCCCGCCGAGGTGTTGCCATCGCTCCAACAGGGCAAGCGCCACTTCGGTGTCGTGCTCCCTTGGCCCGAGTGGGAGCGCGAAGCCGAACGCATCCGGGCGACGGGCGTCCCATTCCTGGCGGAGCCGACCGTGCTCATGAAGGGGACGGACGAAGAACAGGCGAAGTTCTATCTCCAGGATCCGAGCCAGAACATCATCGAGATCAAGGCGTATCGAGCCGTGCGGGCGACGCTCGGGCTCGAAGAGGATCCTCCCCAGGCCTGAAGCGTGCCTGCGGCCCGACGGGGATCATGACTGCCCGCACCGTCCGGTCCGGGCGTGAGCCTCGAAGTCCTCCGGGAAGAGCGATAGCGCCGACAGGACCGGCGCGGCGGCCATCTCGATCAGGCTGCAGAAGCCCTTCTTCCGGGTGAAGGCGGCGATCTTCTCGACCTGGCCCTTGTAGTCGCCCGGCTCGCCGCGGGCGGTCTTCTCGAGGACGGCGGCGATCGTGTTCGTCTCCATGCGGCAGGGAGGGCACTGGCCGCACTGCTCCCGCATGAAGAACCTCGCGATCTCGAGTGTGCGCTCGACGGCGCACTCCCCCGCCTCGAGGAGCGTGACGCCACCGCAGCCGAGGGACGAACCCGCGGCCTTCATCGAGTCGTGGTCGAGACGCGCTTCGAGCTTCGGGGCCGGGAGCCACGAGCAGGACAGCGCCGGCAGCACGGCGCGGACCGGGCGCCCGCTCCTCGTCCCGCCGCCGAGATCCTCGACGACCTCGCGCCACGCCGCCTTCCCGAGTCCTACCTCGACGACGCCGGGTTTGCGGACCCCCTCGGGGAGCGTGAGGAGCATCGTCCCGGCGCTCCCCGGGACGCCGAGCCCGCGGAACCACTCCGCCCCGTTCCGCACGATCCCCGGGACGTGCGCGAGTGTCTCGACGTTGTTCACCGTCGTCGGCTTCCCGCCGATCCCCGACTCCCCGGGGTACGGGGGCTTCTTCCGCGGCTTCGCCGGCTGCCCCTCCACCGCCGCGATCGCCGCCGTCTCCTCGCCGGCCACGTAGGTCGGGGGCGCGATCTGGACCCGGACCCGGAGAGCGCCGAGGAGCCCCGCCGCGTCGGCCTCCCCGATCGCGCCCCGGACCGCCGCGACGCCGTCGGCCATGTCCGCAAGGAGGTAGATCCACGCCTCGGTCGCGCCGGTGGCGTGGGCGCCGATCGCCGTCCCCTCGAGGACGAGGTGCGGGCGCGTCGCGAGCAGCACCCGGTCCTTCCGCGACCCGGGCTCGTGCTCGCCGCCGTTGGCGAGGACGTGCTTCTCCGGCCCGGCCGCCTTCCGCGCGAGGTCCCACTTCCGGCCGGTCGGGAACGCCGCCCCGCCCCGCCCGCGGAGCTCGGCGGCCGTGACGAGCGCCACGACCTCCTCGGGCGCCATCCCGCGGGCCGTCCGCAGCCCGTCGTACCCCCCGGCCGCCCGGTACTCGGCGAGCGGCTCGGGCGGCGACCCGGGCGCGCGCGTGAGGAGCGGGCCGGTCACGCCGCGCCCCCGGCGGCCTCGTCGAGGAGGGCCCGCAGGTCCTTCCGGATCTCGGCCTCGAGCTCGGAGAGCGGGATCCGACCCCGCGCGGCGAGGTCGTAGGCGTCGGCGTGGCCGATGAAGACCCGGAGCGCCCCGGGGAACTCGAGCGCGCGGGCGAGCCGCGCGAGGTCGCGGACTCCGTCTCGGAGGGAACGGCGCCCGGCCTCCATCTCCGCCGCCACGTCGCGGGCCCGGGACGACGCCTCCGAGTCGGTCATCGGCCGTTAGAACCCCGTGTCGAGCAGATCCCACACGATCTGCTCCACGTCCTTCGCGACGATCCCCGTGTGGCCCGCGGGGACCGGGGACTTCCCGCAGACGAAGTCGCAAACGCGCGGGAGGTCCTCCTTCTTGAGCTTCGAGAGGAAGACCTTGTCGGGGAACAGCGCCAGGTTGATCCCGTGCTCGCAGCCGCCGAAGCAGGGGTACTTCCGGAGCTTGAGTTTGCCGTCCGGATCGGCCGTCTTGAGCATCTCCTTCAAGTCGTTGTGAAGTTCGACCGACCCCTTCTCGGAGCAGTCGCCCCCCTCGCAGACGTAGACCAGGCGTGGCCGCGCGTCGCTCAAGCTAGTGGAACTTCACGTACTCCCACTCGAAGGGATTGTTGTTGATCCCCTGGGCGGGCGGCGCGATCCAGTTCGCGATCTTGCCGGGCTCGTAGACCTTCTTCATGCACGACTTCACGGTGGCGTAGTCCTCGGCGCTCGGGAACCAGGTCGTGCGGCGCTTCTCGAACTCGGCCTGCGCGATCGGGTTCCCCTCCGGGTCGTACCACTTGCCCGCGTGGATCCCCTGCTGGCGGTTGAACCGGAGGCTCGGGAGCTTCACCTCGGCGGCCACGTCGTAGCGCTTGAGGGTCCGGTTCCACCGGTCCACGATCCTCTTGCAGTCGGCGTAGTAGGCCTCGAGGAGCAGCGCGTTCATCGCGCGCCGCAGCGGGATCTCGAGCGTCCGGAGCGCCGTCCCCTCGGCCACCTGCGTCGTGTATGCCTGTTCGAGCGCCTTCGGGTCCCTGTAGAGGCCGTCGCCCTCGCGGTAGCGGCCCTTCAGCCCCGCGCCGAAGTAGGTCGCCGCGTTGCTCGAGTCCTCGCCGCCGAAGAGGTCGTAGGAGGCGCTTGACCACTCGTAGACGTACTTCTGGATGATGTCGAGGGGGATCGCGCCGACCGTCCGGGGGTCGGTCCCCTCCTTCATGAGCTGCGCCGTCCGCTCGACGACGCGGCCCACCCCGTTCTCGCCGACCGAGAGGTGGTGCGCTTCCTCGGTGAGCATGAACTGCGTCGAGCGGGCGAGCGGGTAGAAGCCCGACTCGGCGAGCGCCGCGAGCTGGTACTTCCCGTCCCGGTCGGTGAACGAAGTGAAGCAGAAGAACGAGAGCCAATCGGGCGTCGGCTTGTTGAAGGCCTGGAGGATCCGCGGGTTGTCGGCGTGGCCCGAGCGGCGCCGCAGCAGCTCCTCGGCCTCGTCGCGGCCGTCGGCCCCGAAGTACTTGTGGAGGAGGTAGACCATGGCCCAGAGGTGGCGCCCCTCCTCGACGTTCACCTGGAAGACGTTCCGGAGGTCGTAGAGCGACGGCGCGGTGTGGCCGAGGAGCCGCTGCTGCTCGACCGAGGCGGGCTCGGTGTCGGCCTGCGTCACGATGATCCGGCGCAGGACGTTCCGGTGCTCGCCGGGGACCGCGTCCCAGACGGGGTCGCCGAGCTTGTCCCCGAAGTGGATCTTCTTCTCGGGCTCGGGCTCGGCGAGGAAGATCCCCCAGCGGTAGTCGGGCATCTTCACGTAGTCGAAGTTCGCCCAGCCGCCCTGGCCCACCCCGACCGCAGTCCGGAGGTAGATCTGGTCCTCGCGGAAGTCGCTCGGCCCCATCTCGCGCCACCAGTCGAGGAATCTCGGCTGCCACTGCTCGAGGGCGCGCAGCAGCTTCTTGTCGTCCTTCAGGCCGACGTTGTTCGGGATCCTCGCCTCGAGGTCCACCGCGTTCATGCTCGCCTCCAGTCGAATTGGGGCGGGGTGGCCTTCCCGTAGCTCGTGAGGGCCCCCCGCTCGCCGGTCGCGTTCGGTCGGATGAAGATCCAGTTCTGCCAGGCCGATAGCCTCCCGTAGATCTTGCTCTCGCAGGTCTCGGGGCCGGCGAAGCGGAGGTTCGCCTCGAGCCCCGTGAGGGCGTCGGGCGAGAGGCTCGCCCGCTCCTCGATGGCGATGCGGACCGTGTCCTCCCAGTCGATCTCGTCGGGGGCGAAGGTGACGAGCCCGAGGGCGAGGGCCTCCTTCGCGCCGATCGGGCCCCTCGTCGCGAGGGCGCGGTCGGCCTGGCCGGCGTCGGCACGGAACCTCGCCTCGAGCCGCGTGAGGCCGTGGGCCATCGGGAGCGGGCCACCGTTGAGGGGGCTCGTCGCCAACCGGACGGGCCGCTTCGCGTCGTCGAGCATGTAGGCGCGGTCGGCGGCCAGGGCCAGCTCGAGCAGGGTCCCCCCGAAGCAGGAGCCCCCGTCCGCGAGGGCGAAGAGGGACCGGCTCGAGAGGTCGAGGCGCCGGAGCACCCGCGCCATGTGGAGCCGGATCTCGTTCACGAACCAGTGGGACTTCCCCGCCTCGAGGGCCCGGTCCACGGCGAGCACGCGGTCGAGGTCGCCCTCGGTCCGGAGGATGACGACCCCGGTCTCCAGCTCGTTCACGCGGAGGTGCAGGAGGGCGTCGTCGATCTCGCGGAACGCGGCGAGGGCCCAGGCGCGGTCGCCGGCGGCGAGGAACTCCTCGGGCGTCTTGGGCTCGTCCGCCCCGGGGCCCCGGACCGTGAGGGTGGCGACGCGGTCGGGGCGGTCTATCCGGAGCGTCACATGACCGTACTCGCGCACGTCGCGGTCGCCCCGGACCATCACCGGCGAGAGCGCGATCCCCTTCCCGCCGGGGCGGAGCGGGGTCGGCGCCGGTCCCGCGATCTCTCGCGCCCGGGCGCGGGTCGCCTCCTCGAACCTGGCGCGGGGGTGGATCGCGTCCACGAGCCCCCACTCGAGGGCACGCTTTCCCTTCATCCCCTCCGCCGTGGTCGCGAAGACGTCGGCCCGGTCGCGGCGGACCTTCCTCTTGTCCACGAGCCGCGTGAGCCCGCCCGTGCCGGGGAGGACCCCGAGCAGCGGCACCTCGGGGAGCGAGACGGCGGAGTTCCCGTCGTCCACGAGGTGGATCTCGTCGCAGGCGAGCGCCAGCTCGTAGCCGCCGCCGGCCGTGACCCCGCTGCAGGCGCAGAGGAACTTCACTCCCGAGTGCCGGCTCGCGTCCTCGATCCCGCAGCGGGTGTCGTTCGTGTACTTGCAGAAGTTCACCTTGAACGGGTGCGACGAGGTGCCGAGCATGTAGATGTTCGCGCCGGCCGAGAAGATCCGGTCCTTGCCCGAGCGCAAGAGCACCGAGCGCGCCTCGGGGTGCTCGAAGCGGATCCTCTGGATGGCGTCGGCCAGCTCCACGTCCACGCCCAGGTCGTAAGAGTTGAGCTTCAACTGGTAGCCCGGCCGGAGCGGCTGGTCGTCGCGGACGTCCATCGTCAGGACGGCGACCGGCCCCTCGAACCCGAGCTTCCAGTGGCGGTAGCGCGAGGGGTCGGTCTGGAACGAGACCGGGCTCTCGGGAGGGGCGTTCTTCTCGGCGACCGTGTCCATGCGAGGCAAGGCTAGAGCCGGGATCCGGACCCGTCAAGGAGGGATTCGGAAGTTTGTTGCTTACTCTGTGAGTGGTATGCAGTATACTGCCATCATGCTCTCTCGCCTCGGCGAGCGCGTGCGGGCCCGGCGGAAGGCGCTCGGATGGACGGCGCGCGAGGCGGCGCGCCGGGCGGGGCTGTCGCCGCGCTTCCTCGCCGACATCGAGGCCGGCCGCGGGAACGTCTCGGTGCGGAACCTCGCGCGGCTGGCCGGGGCGCTCGGGACATCGGCCGGGACCCTGCTCGCGCCCGAGGGGATCCGCCACCGGATGGCCGCGCGGCTCGACGAGATGTCGGAGGCTGAACTCTCCTCCATCGCGGGAGCCCTCCGGCCGGGGCCGGACGGGACCCGGGTCGTCGCGCTCCTCGGGCTCCGGGGCGCCGGCAAGAGCACCGTGGGCCCGCGCCTCGCGCGGGCGCTCGGCGGGAGCTTCCACGAGCTGGACGCCCTCATCGAGGAGCGCGCCGGGATGCGGCTCGGGCAGCTCTTCTCGCTCCACGGCGAGGCCCACTTCCGCGACCTCGAGCACCGGGTCCTCGACGGGTTCCTGGCGGAGGCCCGCGCGCGGGCGGCCCCCACGGTCCTCGCCACGGGAGGCTCGCTCGTCACGGCCCCGGAGACCTACGCGCTGCTCCGCCGGCGCGCCTTCACCGTCTGGCTCAAAGCCCGGCCCGAGGACCACTGGAGCCGCGTCGTCGCGCAAGGGGACATCCGGCCGATGAAGGGACGCCGTCGCGCGAAGGAGGAGCTGCGGCAGCTCCTCGCCCGCCGGGAGCCTCTCTACGCCATGGCCGACCTCACCGTGGACACCTCGGCGACGACCCCGGCCGCGGCGGCCGACGCGATCCGGCGCGCCTGCGCCCGGGAGTCGTCGCGCCTCCCCGCAGGGTACCGGGGATAATCCCGAACGCGTGCCGACCGCGTCCCTTTCCGACTTCGGCCTCGCCAAGTCCGTCGCGACGGGGAGCAGGCTCACCCGTACCGGCGAGGCCCTCGGCACCCCGGCGTACATGTCCCCCGAACAGGCGCGAGGCGACGTTTCCTCGCTCACGTCCGCGACGGACGTCTGGAGCCTCGGGTGCGTCCTCCACGAAATGCTAGCCGGCCGGCCTCCCTTCGAGGGGGAGACGCCTGCGGCCCTGGTGGGAGCGATCCTCACCCGAGCCGCGCCCCCGCTGCGGCGTCTCCGGCCCGACGTGCCTCGAGACCTGGGACGGGTTCTCGGCGCCTGTCTCAGACGGGAGACGCGCGAGCGATACACGGACGTGGGGAGCCTGCGGGATGACCTCGGACGCCTCCTCGCGGGAGGACGGCCGATCGGAGCGCCCCGCGGCCGATGGCCCTCCCGGGCGGTCGTCCCGGCTCTCTTCCTCGCGCTCGCCGCCACCGCGGCCGCCGTCCTCCTCGGGCGCGGCGGGGGTCCGGTGCGGCCCGCGGGCCCCTCGGAGAAAGCCGCGGGGTCCGCCGAAGCGCTCGCGGCCCGCGCCCGCTCGCTCCGCGCGTCGTCGCCGGTCGAGGCGGCGCGGCTCCTCGCCGAGGCGCTCGCGCAGGAGCCGGGACGCGACGACTGGCGGCTCGAGCGGGGACTCGTCCTCTGGGGGGCCGGGGAGAACGTGCGCGCCCGGGAGGAGTGGCGCCTCATCCCCGCCGGGTCGCCGTGCGCGACGCGTGCGGAGCTCTACCTCGGGCTCGAGGCGTTCTTCCGCGAGGAGGAGGGCCTGCGCTTCGATCAGGCCCGACCCCACCTCGAGCGGGCCGCGGCCGGCGCCGGGGCCGACGCCCGTCTCGGCTCCGGGGCGCTCGCGGCGGGGCGGCAGCGGTGGGACGAGGCCCGCGCGACCCTGCGGGACGCCCCGGGATGGGAAGCCGCCCTGCTCCGGGGCTACGTGGAAGCCAACGCCCCCCGGGGCGATCGCGCGGCCGCCGAGCGCGACCTCACCTCCACCCTCGCCGAGGGGATCCCGTTCCCGTGGATCTACGTGAGTCGGGCCCAAGTCCGGACGGCTCTCGGGAATGCCGAGGGCGCCATCGCCGACTCGGAGACCGCCCTCCGCCTCCGCCCCGACGACCCCGGGGCGCTGCTCAATCGCGGCTGGGCGCGGTGGCAGCTCCGGGAGGTCGAGAGAGCCTTCCGGGACTTCGACGCGGCGCTGCGTTTCCGACCCGCATTCCCGGAGGCCCTCAACAACCGCGGCGTCGCCCGTCGGGAGCGGGGAGACTCGGACGGGGCGATGCGCGACTTGGACCAGGCCATCCGTCTGCGGCCGACCTACGCCGAGGCGTTCGCCAACCGGGCCGACACGCGCGCGGCGCTCGGGGACCTCGCGGGCGCTCTCGAGGACTACGCCGAGTCCCTGCGCCTTCGCCCCGGCGATGCGCTCACGCTCCACAACCGCGGCCTCGCCCGGCTGAACGCCGGGGACCCGGCGGCGGCCCTGCAGGACTTCTCGGAGGCGCTCACCGATCGGCCCGACCTGGTGGAAGCCTGGAACAACCGGGGCCTCGCCCACAGGCACCTCGGCGACCTCGCGCTCGCGATGGAGGACTTCGCCGCCGCGATCCGGCTGCGGCCCGAGGACCCCGGGCCGCACGCGAACCTCGGCGACGCCCGCTTCTCCTCGGGGGACTTCCAGGGCGCGGCCGAGTGCTTCCGCGCGGTCCTCCGGCTCGCGCCCGACGACCCGAGGAGCGAGACCGTCCGCCGGGCCCTCGCCCTCTGCGAGGAGCGGCTCCGGGAGGGGCGGTGACCTTCGTTGCAGGTTCGGCGACGCACGGCTAGCATCCCTCCGACCCCCGTGAACACCGCGCTCTCGAAAGAGTCCGTCCTCGGGGCCCTCTCCGCGATCCGCGACCCGGACCTCGGGAAGGACATCGTCACCCTCGGGTTCGTGAAGGACGTGAAGGTGGCCGACGGGACGGTCGCCGTCACGATCGAGCTCACGACCCCGGCGTGCCCGGTGAAGGACTCGATGCGAGCCGACGCCCGGAAGGCGCTCCTCGCGCTCCCCGGGGTCCGCGACGCGCAGGTGACGATGACGGCCCAGGTCCGCCCGTCCCGACTCGAGAACAAGGCCCGTCTCGCGCCGGGCGTCCGCAACATCGTCCCGATCGCGAGCGGGAAGGGGGGCGTGGGCAAGTCCACCGTCTCCGCGAACATCGCCCTCGCGCTCGCGAAGCTCGGGGCGCGCGTCGGGCTCATGGACGCCGACGTCTACGGGCCGAGCCTCCCGACGATCCTCGGGGCGACCACGGCGCCCGGGCAGGACGGCGACCGCTTCGTGCCCGTCGTCCGGTACGGCGTGAAGCTCCTCTCGATGGGCTTCTTCATCCCGCCCGGCGAGGCGGTCGTCTGGCGGGGGCCCATGCTCCACAAGACGATGGAGCAGTTCCTCGGCCAGACGGACTGGGGCGAGCTCGACTACCTGCTCGTGGACCTGCCGCCCGGGACCGGCGACGTCCAGCTCTCGCTCTGCCAGATGATGCCGCTCACGGGCGCGGCGGTCGTCTCGACGCCGCAGGACGTGGCCCTCACGGTCGCCGAGAAGGCCGTCATCATGTTCGGGAAGCTCCGGACGCCCGTGCTCGGGATCATCGAGAACATGAGCGGGTTCGCGTGCGGGAAGTGCGGGAACCACGAGGACGTCTTCGGGGTGGGCGGGGCGGAGCGCTACGCGAAGGCGAAGGGGCTGCCGTTCCTGGGGGCGATCCCGCTCGCGACCGCGATCCGCGAGACCTCGGACGCCGGCACTCCCATCGTCGAGGCGGCGCCGGACTCTCCCGGGGGGCGCGCGTTCACCGCCGTCGCGAAGGCGCTCGCCGCGCAGGTCTCCATCGCGGCGCTCGCCGGCCCGCGCGACGGGAAGCCCGAGCCGGCCGAGGTGTCGCGGCCCGCGCCGGGGAGCCTCGCCATCAAGTGGTCCGACGGCCACGCGAGCCAGTACACGGCCCGCGAGCTGCGACTCGCCTGCCGCTGCGCCCTCTGCGTCGAGGAGATGAGCGGGCGCGCGCTGCTGCGGGCCGAGTCGGTCCCCGCACTCCTCGACGTGCGGGGCGTCCAGCCGACCGGCCGCTACGCCCTCCACATCGCCTTCTCCGACGGCCACCAGACGGGCATCTACACCTTCGACAGGCTCCGCGAGCTATGCCCCTGCCCCGAATGCCGGAAGAAGGCGCCGGCGCGGTAGGGGGCGGTCCCATGTCCGCCTCCCTCAGTCCTCGGCCGGGGGAGGGGGCGCGCGAGCCGCTCCTGTCCCCGGCCGGAGCCTCCGGGCCGCGGGACCCGGCCGGCTTCCTTGCCGACTTCGGCCTGGCCAAGTCGGTCGCGACCGGAAGCCGGCTCACCCGCAGCGGCGAGGCCCTCGGTACCCCCGCCTACATGTCCCCCGAGCAGGCTCGTGGCGAGGTCTCCGCGCTCACGCCCGCGACCGACGTCTGGGGCCTCGGCTGCGTGCTCTACGAGATGCTCGCGGGTCGCCCCCCCTTCGAGGGCGAGACCCCCGCGGCGGTGGTCGGCGCCGTGCTCACGCGCGAGCCGGTCCCGATCCGGAGGCTCGATCCCGCCCTCCCGCGCGGGATCGGGTGGGTCCTGGAGGCCGCCCTCGCGAAGGAGCCC
>JAKEIC010000020.1 GCA_022614695.1 Planctomycetales bacterium
ACTTCGGCGCCGTCGTCTCGTTCGAGGTGGCGGGCTCGCCGTTCGACGCCGAAGCGGTCGTGAACGCGCTCCGGCTCTTCACGGTGGCGCCGAGCCTCGGCGGCGTCGAGTCACTCGCGACGCTCCCGGTCGCGGCGAGCCACGTGGGCGTCTCCCCCGAGGAGCGCGCCAAGATGGGGATCAAGCCCGAGACGGTCCGCCTCGCGATCGGGATCGAGGACCCCGAGGACCTCGTGGCCGACCTCGCCCAGGCCCTCGAGCGAGTGCCCCGCCCGGCGGGCTAGCTGTCCAGGCTCACCGACTCCACGTACCAGATCATGTCCTCGGCGTGGAAGCAGAGGAGATAGACGTCGCCCGTGTCGGCCGTGATCGAGAAGTAGCGGAGCGTTCGCCGATCGGTCCGTTCGTGCCAGCGGGCGTTCACGCGGACGACGTGGTGCTCCTCGATCCCGCGGCGGAACCGGAGGGGGCGCGCCTCCCCGCCTCCGAAGTCCACCCGGACCTTCACGGGCTCGTGGAGAGGGACGACCTGCATAGCGCGGCTTCGCCGCGCTCGTATGGTATCCGTTAGGGCTTCATGTTCAAGGGCGATCCGTGGGGCGATTCCCCTTCCCCTCGCGTCCGACCGCCCGACGGCATATCCTGACGGCGTCCGGACATCAGGAATGCAGGAGGCTACGTGGCGGACACGGGCGTGATCGCGAACGAGCGGGAAAAGCGCGCCCAGTTCATGGCGCTCCTCTCCCCGCTCCGCGAGCGGCTCTACCGCTACGCCCGCCACATCATCCGCGACCAGAGCTCGGCCGAGGACGCCCTCCAGGACGCGATCCTCTCGGCCTACAGGAAGTTCGAGACGTTCCAGCCGGGGACCGACTTCCGCGCCTGGGTCTACCGGTTCGTGCTGAACACGGTCCTCAACTACAACCGCGCGTCGCGGCGCGACCTCGAGGTGCCGGTCGAGCCCCCGACTCTGGACCTCTTCCAGAACCTCGAGTCGGGCTTCGCGTACGACGAGGTGCTGAAGGACCCCGACCGGTTCCTCGAGCAGGTCGGGGACCAGGTCCGGACGGCGTTCCTGGCGCTGAGACCGGTCGAGCAGACGGTCTTCCTCCTGCGGGCCATCGAGGGATTCACGTACCGCGAGATCGCGAACCTGCTCGAGATCCCCGTGGGCACCGTGATGAGCCACCTCGCGCGGGCGCGGGCGAAGCTGCGGGAGCGGCTCGCCGAGTACGCGCACGAGACGGGCTTCGTGAGGGGCGAGGCGTGACCTGCGAAGAGATCCGGACGGTCCTCTCGGCCTACCTCGACTCGGAGCTGGAGACGGCGAAGAGCCTGGAGGTGACCTCTCACCTCGAGGCGTGCCCCCCGTGCCGGGACCGGGTGTGCGCGGAGACCCGGCTCGAGCGCGGGATCCGCGAGAAGCTCGGCTGCGAACCGGTCTGCGACAAGTTCTGGAGCCGTCTGGAGGGGAGCCTCGGGCGCGCCCCCTGGCGGGCGCGCGTCGTGAGGGTGGGGACCTTCGTCGCCTCGGTCGCGGCGGCGGTGGCGCTCACGGCGACGATCCTCGGGACCTATCCCCGGACCGCCGGCGCCGAGGACCTCGCCGGGGCGGCGCTGCGGGAGGTGAGCGAGGTCGTGCCCGTCGGGAACTTCGAGCCCGCGCCCGGGCGCGAGTGCCACCGGTGCCCGATCGAGATGTGGAAGTCCGCGGCGAGCCGCGTGGGCCGACCGGTCCGGGGACCCCGGCCGGACGAGGTCGCTCCCCAGCACAGGCTCGAGGCCGTGGGGATCGTGAGCGCCCACCTCGGGAGCCGCGAGGTGCCCGTCGCCGTCTACCGCTGCTGCGGCGAGAGGGTCTGCGTCTTCGTGTTCTCCCTCGCCGTGCTCGACGAGTTCCCCGGGGCCCGGTCGTGCCTCGTCGGGGCGGGGGACGCCGTGACCCACGTCGGCGGCGGCGGCGGAACCGTGGCGCTCCGGAGGCTCCGCGACGTCGTCCTGGTGGCCGTCGGCCGCCACGACCCGGAGGGGCTGGTCCGGGCGTTCCGGGACGAGTAGCCTCGCGGCGTGACCGCTCGCGTCGGGCGCCTCCTCGCCGAGTCCGCCGCGATCCTCGCGCTCTCGGCGCTCTGGGGCCTCGGCTGGAACGCCGTGGACCCGCGAGGCGTGGCGCTGGGGCGGCCCCTCCCGCGCCGGGCGGAGACGGATCCGCGGTACCTCCCGCACCCCCGGGCCCGGGAACTCTACTTCGCCTCCCGCGCGGTGTTCGCGGACGTGAGGAGCCGGTCCGGCTACGAGCGCGGCCACATCCCGGGGGCGCTGCACCTGCCGGCGGAGGCCTTCGCCGAGGCCTTCGGCCGGGTGGGCACACGGTTCCGGCCCGAGGACAAGATCGTCCTCTACTGCGACGGGCCCTCGTGCACGCTCGCCGACTCGGTCGTCCCGAAGCTCCTGGCCGCCGGGTTCCATCGCGTGCGGATCTACGAGGGCGGGATCGAGGAGTGGGCCGCGCGGGGGGAGCAGGTGCGAGTGGGGGAGGCGGAGTGACGCGCCCGCCCATGCCCCGCCTCGTCGCCGGGGCGCTCGGGCTCACGCTCGTCGCGGCCGGGGTCCTGAAGGCCGGCCGGCCTCTCGACCTCGGCCGCGTGATCGAGGCCTACAGGATCCTCCCGGCGCTCGCGGCGCCGGCGGTCGCGGCGGTCCTCCCCTGGATCGAGGTCGCCTGCGGCGCGCTGCTGGTCGGCGGGAAGCTCCGCCTCGGCGCGGCGGCCGTCGCCGCGGCGCTCGGCCTGGCCTTCCTCTCCTCGGGCCTCGCCGCCCTCGCGCGCGGGCTTCATCCCCTATGCGGCTGCTTCGGCAAGTACTCCGTCGAGATCGGCGCCGCGACGATCGCGATCGAGGCCGCCCTCCTCGCGGCGGCGGCCGTGACGCTCGTGGGGGAGTGGAGGAGGGCGGGCGCGCCCCCGCCACCCTCCTCCCACTGAGCCGTCCCTACCTCCTCGTCCCCAGCACCTTCCCGTACCGGTAGTAGATCTCGAGCGAGAGGATGTTCGCGGCGGTCGAGTAGACGCGGCCGCCGGCGTGGCCCCAGGCGTCGCTCGGGTCCCAGGAGCCGTCCTCATCGCCGGCTCGGCGCTGGGTCTTCACGAGGGCCTCCTTCATCCCCGCGTTCCAGACCTTCCAGGGCTCCCCGCCCACCTGGAACATGGCGAGAGTCCCGTAGTACCAGTAGTAGAAGTCGTTCCCGCTCTCGGGGTCCCACTTCGGCGGCATGTTCTTGAGGAGCGCGACGGCGCCCTTCACCTTCGGCGAGTCGAGGGGCTCGCCCATGAATATGCGGCCGGTGAGCGCGACGGCGCTCATCGCCTCCGTCGGCGCGTACTTCTGCGCGTCGGCGGTGCGGGCGCCGTTGTCGGCCTTCTGGGTGTAGCCGGTCTTGTAGAAGGAGTCGTCGGTCACCTTGTCGAACCAGTTCCTCGCGCCCTGGAACGCCTCGGGCGGGACCTCCAGCTCGGAGAGCTTCGCGGATTTCAGCGCCAGCACCGCCCAGCCCGTCATCGAGGTGTCGTTGTCGCCCGGCCGGACGCCGTATCGCCACCCGAGGTAGGGGTTCTGGGCCTGGACCGCGAAGTCCACCGCCTTCTGGGCGGGGGCCTGGAGCTGGGGGGTCTTCCCGGAGAGCCCGTAGGCCTCGGCGAGCGCCATCGTGCAGATCAGGTGGTTGTACATGTAGTGGCCGTCGGCGGTCTTCGGGCCCACGCAGCCGTCGGGGGACTGGACCGAGAGCAGGTACTTCAGGCCCCTCTTCACGACCTCGCGGTAGGGGCCCACGCGCATCGTGTTCCCCGCCCCGAGGAAGGCGAGGAGGGCGAGGCCGGTCACGCCGCTGGAGTGGTCGGCCGAGGACCCCTTCCCGTCGCAGATGTTCTTCCGGCAGTTCTTCTGGAAGTTGTCGCAGGACCACGAGCCGTCGGGGTCCTGGTGGTCCTTGAGCCACTTGAGCCCCGCGGAGACGGCCTTCTCGGTCGCGTGGCTCCCGCCGCGCTTGGCGACGAGATCGTGCTTGCCTCCGAACCGGTCCCCCATGGGGCCGCCGAGCCCACCTCCCACGCCGATCGCCGCGTTCGTGAATCTCCCGTCGAGCGGCACGTCCGAAAGAGCGTCTTCGCGGCCCTTCTGGCTCTCGAACTCTTCGTTGTTCGGGCTCTCGTTGTGGTCGGAGGGCTGCGCCTCCTTGATGACCGGGTCCTCGATTGGCGGATCCTCCGACTCGATCTCCCTGTCCTCGTCTCGCTCCTGTTCCGGCTGGATGTCCTCCGTGAACTCCTCTTCCCGCTCGTCCGCCATCGTCGTCACGACGTCCACGCTCCGCGCCTCGGCGGGCGCCTGGTAGATCACGAAGTACATCGCGAGCAGGCACATCGCGTGCGCGGCGAGCGAGAGCATCCACCAGGGGGTCCTCTGGAGGTTGTCCTGGAGGGCGGCCTGGACGGACGAGGCCGGAGCGCCGTAGGCCGGGTCGTGGACGGAGTCGTGGCGGGACATGGGCAGTCTCCCTTCGCGCCTGAGGCGCGTCCTCGGGACCTCGCGCGGCGGAGGGCGGGGCCCCGGCCCCGTCGTCACTCGACCGCGCTGGTGCTAGGAACGAGCGCCGGAGGGCGCGGGTTCACCGCGGTAGCACGTACCCCTCGAACGGGACCGCGATGGGCTCGCTCGTGCGATCCGTCGAGATGCGCAGCTCCCCCTGGAACGTGCCGGGCGGGGCGCCGCCCTCGACGGGAAGGACGCGGACCTTGAGGAGGAAGGCTCGGCCCGCGACCTCGGGCTCGACGTCCACCGCGACGCGGCCCGGGGGCTTCACCTCGACGCCGGTCACCGCGAGGGGGCGGTCGTCGGGCGAGGAGACGCGGATCGTCTCGGCCGGGGTCTCGTCGGGCCGGAGCCGGCCGAGGCGCAGGTAGCTCGGGCGCACGTGGAGGAGCGGGCGGAACTCCGCACGGAACGGGACCCGGATCGGCGCCTCCGTCGGGGCGGGCTGGGGCATCACGAGCACGCTCCCCGCCATCGTGCCGCCCTGCCACGGTGCGGTGACCGAGAGGGTCACCCTCTGGGCGTTCCCGGCCGCCGGCTCGTGCGAGAGCTCGAACGGAGGGGGCGGGCCGGAGAGCGACTGGATCCGGAACGGCTCGCCCTTCCAGTGCCGGATCGTCACGTGCCGCGCGGCACGCTCGCCCGGCCCGAGCGTCCCGAAGTCCAGGGCGATCGGGTCCACGCGGAACGGGGCGAGGATCTCGAACGAGAGGACGAGCTGGACCATGGGCGTCGCCGGGTCGTCCGTCGTGACGAAGACGGTCTTCCCCATCCTTCCCTCGAGGACCTCGGTCGTGAGAGTGACCCGCAGCTCGCCGCGGCCGCCCGGAGGCAGCTCCTTCCCCGAGAGCACGATCACCGCGCACTCGCAGGCGGACTGGATCGGGCCGATCCGGAGTGGCCCCTCCCCCTCGTTCCGGAACCGGAAGACGTGCTCCCGCTTCTCGCCCTTGAGGAGGGTCCCGAACTCGTGCTCGGTCTCGTCGAAGACGACCTTGCCGGGTGGCCCGGACCTCGCGACGGCCGGGGGCTCGCGCGGAGCCTCCCCCGGCGCCCCCGTGCCCGTCCTCGTGCCCGGAGCCCCGCCCCACGGATCCCCTTCCTCCCCCCTCGTGACCACCGCCAGCACCCCCGCGGCGGCGAGCGCGGCGAGGGCCCACGAGAGCGAACGCGCGGTCTCGAGGGGCGAGGGGGCGGGCTCGGGCATCGCCCGGGGAGAGTAGCAGTTATCCTGCACGCCACCATGCCCCTCTCGGACCGCGCCCGGCGCGGGCTCGTCCTCGGGCTCCCGGCGCTGCTGGCCGCGGCGCTCTACGCGCGGACCCTCGGCCACGGGTTCCCCTTCGACGACGACCTGATCCTCCGGCAGAACGCCTTCATCCGGAGCCCGGCGAACGCCGCCGCGCTCGTCACTCCACGCTACTTCGAGTCCGGCGAGATGTCGTGGCGGCCGGTCCCCACCCTCACGCACATCGTCGAGGCGGCCCTCGTCGGAATGCCGGACGTCCCGCCGGCGGGCTGGGAGAGGGCGCTCGCGGCGCAGCCGGTCCCCTGGGCGGCCGGCCTCCGCGAGCCGCCGGCCTGGATCTTCCACGCGACCAGCGTCGTCCTCCACGCGGCCTGCGCGGCGCTCGTCGCGGCCCTCGCGCTCGCGCTCGCCGGGCCCGCGGCGGCGCTGCTGGCGGGGCTCCTCTTCGCCGCCCACCCCGTCTGCGCGGAAGCCGTCTGCGTCGCGTCATTCCGCGAGGACCTGCTCGCGCTCGCGGGCTCGCTCGGGGCGCTTCTCCTGCTCAGGCCGGGCCCGACCCTCACGCCGCTTCGGCTCGCCGCGGGCTGGGCCGGCGCCGCCGTCGCGATCCTCTCGAAGGAGTCGGCGCTCCTCCTCCCGGTCCTCCTCCTCGCGGCGGAGTGGCTCCTCGCCCCGTCGGGCTCCCGGCGCGACCGGAGGACCATCCTCCGGGTCCACGGGCCGGTCCTCGCCGTCGCCGCGCTCTACGCTGCCACGCGGTTCTTCCTGCTGGTGAGCCCGCAGGAGGCGGTCCACTCCCACCTCTCGCCGACCCTCCCCTACCGACTCCTACTCCTCCCGGCCCTGCTCGTGGCGCACGCGCGGCTCCTCCTCTGGCCTGCCACGCTCCATGCGGACTACTGGCCCGTCCCGGTGCTCTCGGCGTCGGACGCGAGGTTCCTTGGCGGGACGGTCCTGGGCCTCGCCGTGCTCGCGGCGGCGGCGTGGGCCTGGCGGCGCCGGGCTCCGCTCGCCGGGGTCGGCGCCGCGCTCCTCGCCACGTCTCTCGCGCCGATTCTCGGGATCTCCCCCCTCCCGAACCCGCTCGCGGAGCGCTACCTCTACGCCCCCGCCGCCGGGGCGGCCCTCCTCCTCGCGGCCGGGTTCTCCGCGGTCGGGGTGAGACGCCCGACGGCGCGTCCCGCCGCCCTCGGGATCGCCGCGGTCCTGGTCGTCCTCGGCGCCCTCAGGACCGGCGCCCGCGTGCCCGACTGGGAGTCGGGCGAGACCATCCGCGAGGCGACGGTCCGCTCCGGGCTCCGGTCCCTCCGCGCGCTCGCGTGGCAGATCGAGGCCCGGAGACTGGCGCGCGACTGGGACGGCTGGATCGAGATCGCGCGGCGGCAGCTCGCCCTCTTCGAGGGGCTCCCTTTCGAGGCCGCGCCGGGGAGGTTCCACGCCGTGGTCGGCCTGGGCCAGGCCTGGCGCGGGAAGGCCTACGACCTCCAGGCCGCCGGCCGGCCGGCCTCGGCGGAGCTGGACGAGGCGGCGCGGTGGCTCGCCGAGTCGCACCGGCTCGCGCCCGACCACTGGATCCCCGTGGACGAGCTGGGGCTCGTCGCGAAGCAGAGGGGCGACGCGGCCGAGGCGCGCCGGCGGCTCGAGGAGGCCGTCCGCCTCGCCTGGCCCTCGGACGCGATGGTTCGCGGCCACCTCGCGGAGCTCCTCGAGACCGCGGGGGACCGGGACGGCGCGGAGCGCGAGTACCGCGCCGCGCTCCGGACCGACCCCCGCTCGTCGGTGCTCCACCGCCTGCTCGGGATGCTCCTCGTCTCGAGGTTCCCGGCGGGGGACCCGCGGGGGGGCGCAGCCGCCGCGGAGGCCGCCTCGCACTGGGCCGAGGCCGCCGCCGCCAATCCCTGGGACCACGAGAGTCGTTACAATCTGGGGGTCTTCCGGCTGCTGCAGGGCGATTTCGGAGGAGCGGTCGTGCCGCTCGGGCAGGCCTTCGCGCTCTCCCCCGACCGGGCGGACATCGCGAGGGCCGCGGCCGACGCCCGCGAGCGGACGGGAGACCTCCACGGCGCGCGGGAGGCGCTCGAGCGTTGGGCACGACTCGAACCGGAGAACCCCGAGCCGCGGCGGCGGTTGGGAGCCCCCCCCCGGGGCTGAAGCTCCCGACGCGCGCCGCCCTCGCGGCCCCGGTCGCGGTGGGAGCCGCCGCCGCGATCGCCCACGCGAACGCCCTCGGCGGGGACTTCGTCTACGACGACGGCCTGGTCCTCGGGGAGGCTCCGTTCCCGCAGACTCTCGCGAACCTGCCGTATCTCTTCTCGCCGGAGAAGTACTTCCCCGACGCGCGGGAGCTCTCCTGGCGCCCGACGGTGACGCTCTCTCACATGGTGGACCTCGCGATCTCGCGGGACGCGGTCTGGCACCACCTCGCGAACGTGGGGCTCCACGCGGCGGCGGCCGTGCTCCTCTTCCGGGTGGCGATCGGCTTCGGCTGGGGCCGCCTGGGCGCCCTCTTCGCGGCGCTCTTCTTCGCGGTCCATCCCGTCGCCTGCGAGACGATCTCGGTGGTCACGTTCCGCGAGGACCTCCTCGCCGCCGTGCTCCTCTTCTCCGCGACCCTCCTGGTTATCCCGAAGGAGGCCGCCGCCTCCCCGGGGCGGATGGTCGGCGCGGGGGCCCTCGTCTTCGCGGCCTGCGGGGCGAAGGAGGTCTCGTTCGCCTATCCCTTCGCGATGATCGCGGCCGCCCTCGTCCTGCCGCTCGCCCCCGGGGACGGGGAGTCCCGCGGGGCGCGGCTCCGGCGCTGGACCCTCCCGGGGCTCGCCGGCTTCCTCCTCTTCTTCATCCTCCAGGTCTCCGTCTTCAGTTTCGGGAAGGAGGCGGGAGACCTCGGCTGGGTCGGCCACCCCGGCGGGTCCCCGCTCTCCGCCGCGCTCACGATGCTCTGGGTCGTGGCGCGCTACGCGCGGATCGTCCTCTTCCCCCACCACCTGAGCGTGGACTGGAACCCGGCCGCGGTCTCCGGCCTCGCCGACCCCCGCGCCCTCGCCGGCCTCGGGGTCCTCGCGACCCTCGCCGGCGCGACGGCCCTCCTCTGGCGGCGCTCCCCGCGCGCCGCGACGGGGCTCCTCCTCGCGGGGTGCTTCGTCGCCCCGGTCCTCGACATCGTCCCGCTCCCCAACATCATGGCGGAGCGCTACGTCTACCTGCCCCTCGCGGGCGCGGCGCTGGCGCTGGGGATCGGGGCCGAGGCGCTGTCGGCGGGCGGCCGCCGGCGTGCGGTCCTCGCGGCCTCTGCCGTCCTCCTCGGCCTCCTGGCGGTCCGCAGCCATCTCCGCCACCGCGACTTCCGCGACGACCGGACCCTCTGGACGACGACCCAACGCGACTGTCCCGAGAGCTTCCGCGCTCCCCAGATGATGGGGCGGTTCGTCGGGTTGGAGCCCCCGGCTCCCGAGGCGGTGCGCGACCGGGCCGCGAAGATCCGGGAGCGGTTCGGGGAGCGGAAGCGGCTCACCGAGGACGAGCCCGAGCGGCTCGCCTTCGTGGAGCTGCAGGTCGAGGCGAAGGAGCGGGAGATCGCGCTCCGCCGCAAGGGGATCCCCATCGCCCCGCCCTGGTCCCCCGAGGGCGAGGTGGGGGAGATGCAGCTCGCCATCGCGCTCCGGGAGCTGGGGGAGGCGATCCAGCAGGCCTACCAGGGCTACGACTTCGCGATCCACCACCTCGTCACGCTCGAGGACGAGGCCCGGACCCTCGGGGCGACGGACGCCATCGGGACGATCGTCTCCCTCCGCCAGGCGCTCTCGGACGAGGCGTTCCCGCTCCGCCAGCGCCGCGACGGGGCGTGGCGCGAGGCGATCGGGATCCTCGGGCGCGTGGCCGCGCGGATCCCGAAGGTCACTCGCACCCGGGCCTACGAGAACCTCTCGGCCTGCCACGGGCTCCTCGGCGAGATGGAGCTGGCGCGGGAGTACGCGGAGAAGGGGCTCGCGATCCAGCCGAAGCACGCGAGCTGCCTCTTCAACCTCGGGGTCTACTGGCAGAAGCGGGCCGAGGACGAGGGCCGCGACCCCGGGCGCAGGCAGGAGTGGCTCCGGATGGCCGAGGCGAAGTACGAGCAGACGGTCCAGGCCGACGCCCTCTTCGCTCCGGCCTACGTGAACCTCTTCGAGCTGCGGAAGAAGCGGCTCCCCGTCCCGGTCCCGGGCCGCGCCGAGGGTCCCCAGGGCCCGGAGGTCCGGGACCTCCTCCACCTGATGCGCGAGGCGGTCCGGGTCCTCCCGCGAGGGCCCGACGGGAGGCAGAACCTGGACTTCCAGAGAAGGCTCGGGATGGAGCTCTCCGAGAGGAAGCAGCTCGGCGAGGCGCGCGAGGTGCTGCGAGCCGCGCTCGAGCGCGACGACCAGTGGGCCGACGGCTGGTTCATGCTGCGCGCCGCCTGGCACGAGCCAGAGCCCGACGGGGTCCGCGGGGATCCCCGGATGGCTCTCGAGATCATGAAGGAGGCCAAGCGCCGGGCGGAGCCGGCGCTCAGGAAGCGCTACGACCCGGACCGCGAGATCGCGGGCCTCGAGGCGGGGATCGAGGCGCTCGACCTGCGCCGCGAGCTGGCGGCACAGCCGCCCCTCGCGCGCTTCTTCGGCGAGAAGTGCGTCTGGTGGCCCGCCGACAAGTCGGGCGCGGACTTCCGGGAGATGCTCCGTTGGCTCCGGGACCACCCGGAGGACGTCCGAAGAGTCGTCCGGCTCGGGCTCGCTTTCGAGAGGCAGCCCGACTACGAGGCGGCCCTCGACAGCGCGAAGCTCGCGCTCGAGGCGGACTTCGTCGTCGCGAAGGCGAGCGGGGCCGTGGAGCTGAAGGAGAGGCTCGAGGCCATCTTCAGGGAGGACGAGCGCCGGAGACGCCTGTCGAGCGACGAGTCCCCGGTCCCCGAGAAGCTCGACGAGGCGCGGCGGCTCGAGAAGCTCGGCCGCTACGACGAGAGCCAGTCGTTCCTCGACATGGCGAAGAAGCAGGACGAGGCGGAGTTCAAGCGCCTGGGAGGCGACGAGGACTACCGCCGCGCCTGGTCGCGGCGGAAGCAGAGGGAACTCGCGCCGGGGCGGTGAGGGGCTCCCGCGCTAACTCCCCAGACGCTTCTGGAGGAGCTCCACGTACTGGCGGATCAACTCCGCCTCGCGGTCGGAGCGCGGCACTTTCGCAAGCTCCCCGAGTTCGCGGAGCGCTGAGCGGCGCGCGTCTGCGAGGGCGGCCGTCGCTTGTCTCACCGAAGTGAATCGCGGTCTTGTGAGATACCAGTCCTCGAAGTCGAGGCGCCCGGAGAGACCGAGGGACTCGATCGCCACCTTCCTCTCGACCGACTCATCGCTCGACCGGACAACGTCGCCGAGGGCCTTGAGGACTTCCGGCTTCGGGACCCGGGAAAGGGCACGAAGGAACGCCTTGCGCCGATGGACGCTCGGCTCGCTTTCTCGCAGGGCCAAGAGCTCCGGGAGTAGCCGCTCCTCCAGCGCCTGGCGAATCCGAGTGGGTTCGCGGGAGAGTCCAGCCTGGAATTCCAGGAACAGTATGTCGATCGCGCGGACCTGGGCCATCGGATCCTCGCCCCTCGCGAGCCGCAGGTTCTCCACGACGGAGACGCCGCCGTCGGCCTCGATCCTCTGGACCGCGAGCGCGTCGTTCCAATACCGGCCCTGGAACGGCCGCTCCTCCCGAGGCTCCTCGGCTTCCTCCGTGGCCTCTGCTTTCGAGGCTTGATGTTGCTGGACGCCCGCGTGACGATCGCGCGCGACCAGTGAATCCCGGCTCGGAACCTCGCCGACGCTCAGCGGGGCGGCGCCCCCGGCGCTCGGCCCGTCCTCGAGGAGACGTCCTCCCCCGGGAGCCTCCAAGAGGAGCAGCGCCAGGCCCGGCACGGCGGCCGCGAGCGCGATTCCCGCACCGAGGCGAGCCGCTGTCCGCCCTCCCGTGCTCGTCCTCGTGCTCGTGCTCGTGCTCGCCTCGTGTCGCCGCGTCCCCGGGACGCCGCGGCGGGCTACCCGATCCGCCTCACCCCTCCCGGGTGGTCCTTCGGCATCTTCTCCGCGAGGAGCACCATGTCCGGCCGGTCCAGGCGGAACGGCGCGTCCTCGGCGTAGCCGCCGAAGAGCTTGAGGAACCGGAGGCCGTTCTCCTGCATCAGGTGGACCAGCTCGCTCGGCATGAAGAACTTCTGCGAGGAGACCCGCTCGTGGGTCTTCCCGTCCGGCGTGACGATCTTCGCCCGGCACAGGATCCGGCCCGTGAGGGGCTCGTACTGGTTCTCCTCGAGGACCGTGTGGTCTCCGATGCGCGTCCAGCTCCGGCCCGAAAGGCGGGATAGCGCGTAGAAGGCGTGCGCCTCGCCGAGGACGAACTTCCCGCTCGGCTTGAGCGAGGCGGCCACCTGGGTGAGCGCGTGCGCCCGCTCGGGCTCCCCGGGCAGGCAGCAGAGGCCCCCGCAGTAGATCGAGGCGACCAAGTCGTAATGGTCCCGCTGCGGGATGTCGGAGATCGCCGCCTGCACGAACTCGACCTTCACGCGGGCCTCCTCGGCCCGCCGCTTCGCCGTGACCAGAAGCTCCCCGAGCCCGTCCTGCGCCGTGACCTGTAGCCCCTGCTTCGCGAGCGCGATGGCGTGGGCCCCCGAGCCGCACCCGAGGTCCAGGACTCGCGCCCCCTTCCCGAGCCGCGCGACCGAGGCGAGGAACGACGCGTCGCGGTCGGCGTCCTTTGTCCAGGGGAAGACGTCCTGGTCGTCCCCCGCGCCCTTGTAGAAGTCCCGGTACCAGTCGCGCAGGTAGGGGGTCCAGGTCGTCCCGGCGTTCGGAATCTCTCCCATGTTCTCACCCGCCTTCTGGCTGGACGCCAACAGTTTAACGACAGTTTCTCCACGTGGGAGACCGCGGCAGGACTCGGACGCAACTCCTTTGACTCATGACAGTTGTGGATGGATCGGCACGGGCTGGTTCCGGAGCCTCCACACCGCGGATGCGAGGACTCCGACCGCCACCCCCGGACCCAGATCGGCCAGGCCCGCGGCGGAAGCGACCGCCGTGGCCGGCCACGCCCAGCGCGCGCCCCGGACCAGGGCGATCCCCGCCGCCAGCCGGAACGGGGCGGCGCCGAGGAGCCCGAGCCCCAGGCACGTAGCCCATGGCCCGAGGAGGATCCCGGCTCCGGAGAACGGTCCGGATCCCCCGGGGGCTCCCCAGAGCCCCACCGTCCCGAGCCCCAGGGCGGCGAGCCCTCCCACGGGCCCGAGGGCCGCGAGGACGATCAGAAGCGCCCCGAGGCGGCGCTCCGCCGACGAGGCGGGCGGGGCCCTCACGGGAGCACCCGCAGCGGGACCTCGCGGAAGTCGCGCGCCGCCGGGTCCCAGCGGAACGCGGCGACGTCGCCGGCCCGGCCTCCGCGGACGGAGACCACGACCTGGAACGCCTCCGGGTACGACGGCTCCCCGAGCGGCGTCGCGTCGCGCCGGTCGGTCTCGGAGAAGTAGGCCCCGTGCTCGGGATGCGAGTGGAAGAAGCCGGCGATCGCCCGCCCTTCGCGCTCGGAAGCCCGCAGCAGCGCGAGCATCGCCTTCGGGTCGAGGAGGTACGCCGTGCGCGCGTCGCGCGGGTGGCGCGCCGGGTCCGCGGCGTGCGCCTCGTCCTGGATGTTCGCGCACGGGTGGAAAGCGAGGGATCGGGGATCGCCCCCCGCGCCGGTGAACATTCCGCAGCCCTCGCGCGGATAGCCCCGCTCCGCCTCGCGGCGCATCTCCTCGTGCGCCGCGCGCGGGATCTCGACGGGGGGTAGCGGGGACGTCGGCACGGGGACGATTCTACGCCCCAGGTAGGATTCCCCCGTGCGTCCCCCGCCCGCCCCCGCGCTCGCCGCGCTCGCGGCGGCGATCGCGTACCTCCCGACCCTGGGCCACGGGTTCGTCTACGACGACCTCCCGCTCCTCGCCGAGAACCCGTTCTTCGCGGAGGCGGCGAGCCTCGGGACCCTCGCGGACTCCCGCTACTTCGGGAGCGGCGAGCTGACGTGGCGGCCCCTCGCGACGGCGACGCACCTGCTCGAGTCGCTCGCCTGCGGGGGCGTCCCCTCGGCCTTCCTGGGGCACCTCGGGAACCTCCTGCTGCACGCCGCCTGCGCGGCTCTTGCCGCCGCGCTCGCCGGGGCGATGCTCGGAGGGACGCTCGCCCCGCTCGCCTGCGGACTTGCGGTCGCGTGGCACCCGGGGCCGTCGGAGGCCGTGGCGGTCGTCTCGTACCGGGAGGACCTCCTCTGCCTCGCGGGGCTTCTCGGCGCGGTCCTCCTCGCCCTCCGGTTCGCGCGCGCCGGAGGTCCCGCGAGAGCCGCAGGGAGCCTCGCTTGCGGGGCGGTTGCGCTGCTCTCGAAGGAAACGGGCCTCGTCGGGTTCCTCCTCGTGGCGCTCTTCGCGGTCCCGGCGGCGCCGGCCGACCGTCGCCGCCCCTCCGGGCTCCTCGCGCTCGGCCACGCCGGATTGGCCGCCGCCTACGCGTGCGTGCGCTTGGGCGCGCTCCGCCACCCGCTCGAGGAGGCCAACGCGTTCCCGCTCCCCTCCGGCCTCCCGAGAGTCCTCACGGCGCTGCGCGTCCTCGGGGAGGAGCTGGGCCTCCTCCTCGTCCCCTGGGACCTCTCCGCGGACCCGTGGCCGCCCGTGATCGGGTCCCCGGCCGACGGGCGGCTCGTGCTGCCCGCCCTCCTCGCGCTCGCGCTCATCGCGGCGCTCGTCCTCGCCCACCGGTCCCGCCGGGCACCGGCCGCGCGGGCGGGCCTCCTGTGGCTCGGGCTCACGCTCGGCCCGACGCTCCCCTTCGCGCCTCTGGCGAACCTCCGCGCCGACCGGTTCCTCTACGTCCCGCTCGCCGGCTTCGCCCTGGCGCTCGCGTCGGCCGGGCGTCTCCTCGCGTCGCGGGGACCCTCCGGGAGACGCGCCGCGATCGCGGCAGGGGCCTTCCTCGCGGGGTTCGCGCTCGTGCGGCTCGAAACGCGTCTCCCGGCATTCCGGGACGACGCGACGCTGTGGGCCGCGACGCTCCGCGAGGACCCATCCTCCGTCCGCGCCCGGATCGTGGCAGGCCACGCCCGGATCGAGGCCGGCGAGCGGGCCGAAGGCTTGAAACGGCTCCGCGAGGCTGCTGCCCTCGCCCCGGGCCATCACGAGCCCCTCTACGAGCTCGGGAACGCTCTCGGACTCGTCGCCATCGAGGGGGATGCCGTCGCCCGCGAGGAGTCGGAGAGTTTTCTCCGGCAGGCCCGCGACCGGAAGCCCGCCTGGTGGAAGCCCTGGCACCGACTCGGCGAGCTGGCCATCACGGCCGGGCAGCGGGGGGATGCGGACGCGCTCTTCGCGGAAGCCGCTGGGCGCCCCGGGGGCCGCGGGAGGGGGCTCCTCGGCCGCGGCGACGTCGCGGCCGCGCGCGGGGACGCCGCCGCCGCCGCGCGCCTCTGGGCGGAGGCCGTGGCCGCCGAGCCGGACCTCGTCCCCGCCCTCGGAAAGCTCGGCGCGGTCCGGCTGCGGGAGGGGAACCGCGCCGAGGGACGCGCCCTCCTCGAGCGCGCCCTCGACCTCGGCGCCGACACGACCGACGTCCTCTGGAACCTCGCCGGGGCGCGCGAGGCGGAGGGAGACGTCGCGGGCGCCGAGGCGCTCCTCGCCCGGATCGAGGGTCGCCGCGACGCCCCGGCCGGCCTCGCCGGCCGTCTCGCGACCCTCCGGGCGCGGCAGCCGCGGTGACGCGGCGCCGTCCACACGTTCCGATCCCGGTCTCCGTCTCCCTTGACCACCCTCCGGGCCCCACCCATAATCGCCGGCTCTTCGCCGGCCCGTGGCTTCCCTCTCGCGACACGCATGGCTCGCCCTCCTCGTCGCCGCCGCTTCGGCGGGGTGCGAGTCGGGCGAGCAGGAGGGCCCCGTCGTCGCGACGCGGACGTTCGCCGAGGAGATGGTGCAGGTCCGCCGCCTCGCCTCGGGGGACCTCGAGAAGCAGTACGAGGCCCTGATGGAGGCCGGGAAGAAGTACCTCTCCGAGAGGAAGTTCGCCGAGGCGGCCGAGTTCTTCCTCGAGGCGCTCGCCGCGAGGCCCGCCTCGATCGAGGCCCGCGACGCTCACGTGCGGTCCCAGCGCCTCGGGGTGGACTACTACGGCGAGAAGCCGCTCGCCGCCACGTCCTGGGTCGTCACCTCGCAGCCGGAAGGCGCGCCCGACTGGCAGACGGCGTTCCTCCTGCGGACGAGCCTCCACATCGCCGCGCCGACGGCGGCCCTGGCGGCATCGGCCCCGGCGTCGAGCGGCGGAGAGCCGCGGGAGTGACCGGCGTGAGGGCGGCGGTCCTCGCGACCTTCCTCCCATTCGCGCTCGGCTGCGCGGCGGCCGCGCCTCCCCCCGATCCCGCGGTCCGGCTCCTCCTCGAGCCCCAGGCAGGGCGCCGCGCCGCTGCGCCGGCCGAGGCCGCGCCGCGAGCCGAGGAGGGCCGCGGTCCCTCGACGGGCGGCGTCCCCGCGGACCCGATCCCCGAGGGCCGGAACAACACCTTCTCCGCCCTCTTCTGGTTCCCCACCATGGAGGGCGCGGGGACCCTCCCGTCGGGCGTCTTCGAGACGCGCCTAGGGTTCGAGCAGAACAAGGGGACCCTCGAGAAGGAGGGAACCAACCCGGTCCCGAACCCGTCGGGCACCTACTTCCGCTACCGCGGGAACCGGTTCTACGAGGGGGAGCTGCGGCTCGCGTTCGGGATCGCCTCGGGCTTCGAGGCGCGCGCGGGGATCACGCTCGTGAACCTTCGGGAGGGCTCGACCGACATCATCCTGAACCGCGACGGCCACGCCGACGTGGCCCAGGTGGACCGGAACTACAACATCGGGCGTCTCACCCTGGGGCTCAAGGGGGCCTACGGCTACGGGGGGACTTCCGAGCCTTGGAACGCGTTCGGCGCCGGGCTCGACTTCTCCGTCCCCATCGGCGACCCGGACGACTTCGCGAACTCGGGCACGATGGACCTGGCCCTCGCGCTCCGCTTCACTCACCGCGTGGCCGGGAAGGAGAACCCCGTCCTCTTCCACGCGAACCTGGGGCTCCTCTTCCCGATCGGCGAGGACGACTACTTCGAGCATCCGTCGGTCGCGGTCGTGGCCGCGCCCGTGCCGGCCGAGCCGTCGGAGATCAAGGCCCAGTTCGCCTTCTACGGCGGCCTCGGCCTCGCCGTCCGCCTGGCCCCCTGGCTCGCCATCCTCGGGCAGCTCCAGTTCAACTCGTCCCCGTACACGGGCGAGGGGGTGCTCGAGGACATGGCCGCGACCGGTCACCTCGGCTTCCGGGCGATGATCTCGGGCGTGATCGTCTCCGGCAGCATCGGGAGCGGCATGTACCTGGGTCAGGACTCGAGCCTCGTCACGGCGAACCTCCACGTGGCCTACCGGTTCGGGAAGGGGGGCGCGGCCCCCGGGGCCGGGGGCGAGCGGCCCGGCGGACCGATTCGGTAAGGGATCGTGAAAGAACAAATGACCGAGTCACGCGGAGCGCCGGGGGTGAAGCCGCGAGGCGTCGCCGACGAGGCGTACCAGCGGAGAGGTACGCCGACGGGGGCGCAACGAAGCGGATGCGCCCCCGCCGCCCGCGCGACGATGCGTCAGTTGTTCTTTCACGATCCCTAAGCTGGGAGCGCTCCCTCATGGAATCCGGGCTCGTCCGCGACCGGGGGATCGCGCCGGCGCTCGCGGCCGCGACACGCGACGCGGCCCTGCGGGAGCTGACGGATCTCCTCGCGGGAGCCGAGCCGGACCTGGGCCTCGACCGGGAGGCGCTGGTGCGCGCGCTCGTGGATCGCGAAGCCCTCGGGAGCACCGCGATCGGCCAGGGGATCGCCGTCCCTCACTGCAAGCTGAGGGGCGTCCCGAGGATCGTCGGCGCCTTCGGCCGCTCCGCCGCGGGCGTGGACTTCCAGGCCCGCGACGGCCGGCCCGTTCGCCTCTTCTTCCTGGTGGTCTCCCCGATCGAGGCCTCGGGTCCCCACATCCGCGTCCTGGCGACGATCTCGCGGATCGCCCGCGAGGAGGCGCTGCGGGAGCGCCTCCTGGCGGCGCCGGGCGCGGCCGAGATCCACCGGGCGCTGCTCGAGGCGGGGCTGTAGCCGACCCTTGACGGCGGCGGGGCGTGGATGCTACGAGTTACCGCCGATGGTCGCGGGTGTAGCTCAGTTGGCAGAGCACAACCTTGCCAAGGTTGGTGTCGGCGGTTCGAGCCCGCTCACCCGCTCTCGGGTTCCGTAGTTCAGGGGTCGCGCCTGTAGCGCGTGGCGCCCCGGCGCGTTCCGGGATCCAGGGGTCGCGCCGGCTGCGGGTGGCGCCCTTTGATTGGGGGGGAGACTCGCTTCGCTCCCCTCCCCCCCCGTCGCCGCGCTTCGCGCGGCGGCCCCCCTCCGTCTAGCGCGCCCCGCGCAGTGCTCGTGCTCGTGCTCGTCCTCGTGCTCGTGCCCGTGCTCGTGCCCGTGCTCGGGAGGCCTCCCGCTACCGCGGCAGCCCCGCCAGCATCTCCTCCAGGTCCCGGATCCGGCCCCTCATCTCGCCCCGGACCAGCGGGCCCTTCTCGCCGGGGATCGCCCAGCGGAGCGCGTCGCGCGCCTCCTCGAGGAGGGAGCGGGCCTCGGACGGGGCCAGGCGCCCGGAGAGGACCCGTTCCTCGGCCCGATAGGCGAGCCGCGCCGCGGCCCAGGCGCTCCGGGGATGCCGGGCGAGCATCCGGCGCAGCAGCCCCTCGGCCTCGGCCGTCTCCCCGCCGTCCCGGAGTCGCTCCCAGAGCCGCTTCCAGGGACCGACGTCGTAGGGATTCAGCTCGATCGAGCGCCGCCAGCCCCGCTCGGCCCGCGCGAGGTCCCGCGGCTCCGCCTTCCACGCCTCGTCCGCGTCGTCGGAGGCGAGCTGCGCCGCGTCCTCGCCCTCGAGGGCCGCCTCCTGCGCCGCGGCCTCCTCCTCGCGGCCCGCGAGCCGGAGCGCCTCCACGTAGTCCCGGCGGGCCTTCGTCTCGCTCGCGTGCATGGAGAGATAGGCCTCGAGCAGACCAGCCGCGGCGGGGTCGCGCAGGCGGAGCGCCGCCAGGCCTCCGTAGAGCCGCGCGAGAGGGTACCGGTCGCCGTCGGGGTCCGCCTCGATCACAGGGGCGAGCGTCTCGCGCGCCCCGGCGTGGTCCTCGCTCTGCTGGAGGGCCTTCCCGAGGAGCGCGCGCGCCTCGAGGTCGTCCGGCCGCGCCTCGACCAGAGGCCTCAGGAGGGGCGCCGCCTGCTCGGGGAGGCCCGACTCGACGTGGAACCGGGCGAGTCGGAGGCTCGCGTCCCGGTGGTCGGGGGCGATCCGGATCGCCTCCTCCCAGTCGGCGAACGCCTCCGCCTCCCGCCGGAGCGACTCGCGCACGCGCCACTCTCCGCGGAGGGTGAGCGCCTCGGCGCGCGCGGCCGGATCGCTCCCGGCCTCGGCCAGCACGAGGGCAGCCGCCGTCGCCTCCGCGCCGGCGGCGAGCACCCGGCTGGCGACCTCGTGATCCCGCGCCTCCTCGAGGGCGTCGTGCCTCTCGAGGGCGCCGCGGGAGATCGCCCGCAGGAACCGGCCCCGCGCCGCCGCGTCGGCGACCCCGCCGGCCGCGCGGACCCAGGCCCCCGGGGCCGCCTCTCCGAGCGCGGCCTGGATCTTCCCGCTCTGCGAGCCCCTCCGCACCGTCCGCGGCGCCTGGTGCTCGATCCAGGCGTTCTCGTCCGTGTTGAGCGGGCCCGGCTCGGCGTCGGCGAACCTCGCGACCCCTTCCTCGTCGAGGACCAGGTGGGAGAGCGCCCCCCCCGCGCCCCGGATCCCGAGCCGGGCGAGGTCGGCGGCGACGGCCGGCTCCCCGGCCCGCCGGGCGATCTCGTCCGGGTCCAGCCCGAGCGTCTGGGCGGAGCCCACGAGCAGCAGGTCCGACCCCGCGATCGTCTCGAAGAGCACGGCGTGCGGGAAGGCGGCGCGGAACGTGCGCACGAGGCACCGCACGCTCGCCAGGTCCATCCCGTACATCTGCACCCACTGGGCGTAGAGGCCCCCCGGGGCGAGGCGCGCCCGGGCGATCTCGAAGAACTCCCGCGTGAAGAGCTTGGATGCCCCCGTGACCCAGGGGTTGCTCGGCTCCGAGATGATCACGTCGTAGGTCTCCTCGGTCGCGAGCATCCAGTTCCGCCCGTCGTCCGCGAGCAACCGCACCGCGCCCGAGGCCGCGCGCTCGGCGAGGTCCCGGTTCACGTGCCGGAAGAAGCGGGCCGCCCGCAGCACGGCCGCCTCGATCTCGACGCAGGCGAGCGAGGCGGGGGCGTGGGTCTCGGCCGCGGCAACCGTGACTCCGGAGCCGAAACCCACGATGCAGACGCGGGGCCTGGGGGCGAGGGCCCCCCGGCCCGGGGCGAGCAGGAGCGGGAGGTGGCCCGAGAGGACCTGCGTCGGCATGTCGCCGATGGACGAGGCGTCGGTCTTCCCGTTCACGCGCAGGCCCACCATCTCGGGCCAGCGCATGACCGTCACGGTCGTCGTGAGGCCCTCCTCATAGAAGACGACGCGGCGGTAGCGCCCGTCGTGGTCGGCGACGTAGGCGGCCCAGGTCGTCCAGCCGCTCACCGAGGCGTGGCGGTACGGGCCCGAGGAGAGGGCCGCGGCGTTCCACGGGAGCGGGAACAGCAGCAGGGCGAGGACGAGGAGCCCCGCGATCCCGAGCGCGTGGTGGCGCGCGCCGGGCGAGCCGCCCGGACCGCGGCGGCCCACGGCGAGGGCGGCGGCTGCGGCCGAGCCCCCGGCCGCGGCGGCGATGGTCCCGCGGATCCCGAGCAACGGCACGAGGGCGAACCCGCCGAGGAAGGCCCCGAGGATGGAGCCGACCGTGTTGGCGGCGTAGAGCCCCCCGACCCGGCGGCCCACCCGTGCAAGCGCCGGGGCGCAGCCGCGCACGAGGAAGGGGAACGAGGCCCCCATCAGGAGGGTCGGCGGGAGAACGACCGGCGCCGCGATCTCGGCGGCGGCCACGAGGTCGCCCAAGTGCGCGAGCACCGTGGGGAGGTCGCCCGGAGTGGCGGCGATGGCCGAGAGGAAACCGGCGGAGTTCCGCCGAGCGAGGAAGAGCGCCGCCCCGACCGCCAGGCCGCCGCCGCAGAGAGCCCCGAGCAGGGCGCGCCACACCCGCCGGGACCCGGGCGGAGCGGCGAGCGCCACGGCCCCGACGGTCGCCGCCACGAGGAAGGCCGCGTCCGCGAGCGGCCGGCGCGGGTCCTCGGAGCCGTGCGCGAAGGCGAACGGCAGCAGGACGGTGCCGAACGCCGTCCCCCACGAGAGGATACCCACGTAGACCTGGCAGTTGGCGTAGACGGCGAGGTCGTCGTGGACCCTGCGGAGGAGTCGGGTCCCCGCGGCGCCGCCCGCGGCAAGGCCGAGGAGGAAGAGCGTGAGGATCACCGTGAAGGCGTAGACCGACGGTCCCACGATGAGGGTGAGGAGCCTCGTCCAGGCGACCTGGAGGGCCATGGCGGAGGCGCCCGAGAGGGCGAAGGCCATGGCCGCGAGCCGGACGGTATGGCGGTCGTCGGGTTCCTCAGGTGCCGCGGGCGCCGCGAGCCCCTCGGGCGCCGGGTCCGCCCCCGGCGGCGCGGGGAGCGAGGGCTCACCCGCGGGCGCACCCGGTCTCCGCGCCAGCAGGATCGCGGCCGTGCCCACGGCGAGGTCGGCCCCGACCGCGCAGAGGAGCGTCCAGCGCTCCCCCAAACCCGGGAGCAGGAGGAACCCCCCCGCCGCGCAGCCCGCCACGGCGCCGGCGGTGTTCACCGCGTAGAGGCGGCCCACGGCGGCCCCGAAGCCCGGCCGCGTCCGGGCCACGTGCCGCGAGAGGGCGGGGAGCGTCGCCCCCATGAGGGCCGTCGGGAGCAGGAGGACGACGGTCCCGAGGGCGAACCGGAAGAGCGAGAGGGGGAGGTAGGCCGCCCCCGTCGCGGACCATGCGATCCTGTAGAGCGGGACGAGAGCGTCGAGGAGGGCGGGGAGGAGCAGCGCGTAGATCGCGATGCCGATCTCGAAGAGGCCGTAGGCCCGGAGCGGCGACCGGAACGAGTCGGCGCGCCTCCCGATCGCGGCCGCCCCGACGGCGAGCCCCGCCATGAAGGCGGCGACGACCGTCGAGACGGCGAGGGTCGTCGAGCCGAAGACGAGGATCAGCCTCCGGACCCAGAGCACCTCGAGCAGCAGCCCCGACGCGCCGGAGAAGAAGAAGCAGGCCGCCACGAGGGCGTCGGAGACGCGGGCCGCGTCGCCGGGCGAGGACGGAGCGGCCGTCCCGGACGACTCGACGGGTGCGACCTCGCCCACGGGGCGACGACGCTACGGAGGGTGCGACACCCACGCAAGGGCGCGAAGTCCGCCGCCTTGCCCCCTGCACCGGCGCCCCCGTAGACTCCCCGCGATGGGCTCGGGCAATCGGGGGCCGGTGGCCGCCATCCTCCTCGCCGCGGCCGAGGGGGACGGAGGCGACGGCACGCGGACGCTCCTCCCTGTATCCGAGGCGGCGCCGATCGAGAGGGCGATCGAGGCGTTGCTGCCCTCGAGCGTCTCCGAGCTGGTGGTCGTCGTCGGTCCCACCGCCGTGACGCTCGGGTTCCAGGTGGGGCGGAAGCCCCTCACGGTGAAGAAGCACCGCGAGTGGAAGAAGGGCTGGCGGTCGGGGCTCGCCGCGGGCCTCCGGTCGGTCTCGCCCGACGCGACGGCGGTGCTCGTCGCCACTCCGGACACGGCGCGCCTCACGACGGCCGTCCTCGACCGGCTCGTGCGGCTCTGGCAGAAGAGCGGGCGGGGCCTCGTCGTCTCCACCCTGGGCGGCCGGCGTCGGCTCCCGGCGGTCCTCGACCTCCGTTACCGCGAGGAGATCGGCGCGCTCCGGCCCGAGTCGGGGCTCGAGGAGATCTGGGACCGCCACGGGGACGACGTCGCGACGGCCGACCTCGAGAGGCCGACACCCACCCTCGGGACGCCGCGGCCGGGACCCTCGGGAGGGCCGTGAGCCGGGAGGTCCTGCGCGAGGCGGCGCGCGCCGCGGCCGCCGGGCGCCGCGCCGTCCTCTGCACGATCGTCGAGACTCGCGGCTCGACCCCGGCGGGCGTCGGGGCCCGGATGCTGGTCCGGGAGGACGGGACCTTCGCCGGGACCGTCGGCGGGGGCTGCCTCGAGCACGACGTCTGGGGGGCCGCGCGGCGGGTCCTGGAGGAGGGGGGCGCGCGGCTCGTCTCGGTGGACCTCACGGACTACGAGGCCCTCGAGGCGGGGCTCGCGTGCGGCGGGAGCCTCCGGATCCTCCTCGAGCGCGCCGACGGCCGGACGGCCGACGCGATCCGGAGGGGGCTCGAGCGGGCCGAGCGGGGCGAGCCCGCCGTGCTCGCGACGGTCCTCCCGGAGGCGCCCTCGGGCCCCGGGCCCGGAGGGACCACCCTCGCCGAGGCGGACGGGACGCCCGTCGGGGAGGCAGCCCGGCGCGCGGCCGAGGACGGCCTGGCGCGCACCGTCCCGCTGCCCGGCGGGGGCCGCGCCTTCCTCGACCCGCTCGTGCGGCCCGAGGTGGCGATCCTCGGGGCCGGCCACGTCGGGCTCGCGATCGCCCGGGCCGTCGCCCCCCTCGGCTTCGCGGTGACCGTCGCCGACGACCGCGAGGCCTTCGTGAACGGGACCCGGTTCCCGGACGCCCGCAGGATCCTCGCGCCCTTCTCCGAAGCCCTCGCCCATTTCCCCGTCGGGCCCGCCACGGCGATCCTCGTCGTGACCCGCGGCCATCGGCACGACGAGACGGCCCTCGAGCGGGCCGTGGCGACGACGGCGCGGTACGTGGGTCTCATCGGGAGCGCCCGGAAGATCCTCGGGATCTTCCGGCGGCTCCTCGCGAAGGGGGTCCCCGCGGAAGCGCTCGCCCGCGTCGTCGCCCCGATCGGCGTCGGCGCGGGCGCGGAGACCCCGGAGGAGATCGCCGCGGCCGTCGCGGCCGAGCTGGTCGCGTTCCGGAGGCTCGGGCCCGAGGCGGCGCTCCGGCTCAACCCGAAGGCGGCGGCGGTCCGCGAGAGGTTCCTGGCCTCGCTCGCGCCGCGGCGTTCCCAGGAACCGGCCTCGCGATAGAATGCCCGCCCCCCGCGCCGGGGGAAGGAGGCCGCGATGCCGTACCAGCCGAAGGGCCGGACCTTCGACGAGTTCGCGGCCGGCGAGACCTTCACGACCGCGTCCCGCACGATCACGGAGGCCGACGTCGTGAACTTCGCCGGGCTCTCGGGCGATTTCAACCCGCTCCACACGGACGCGGAGGCCGCCAAGGGGACGATCTTCAAGGAGCGCATCGCCCACGGGATGCTGGTCGCCTCCGTCGCGACCGGGCTCGCGAACGCGCTCGGGATCTTCGAGGGGACGACCCTCGCGCTCCTCCAGGTGACCCACAAGTTCACGGGGCCCGTCAAGTTCGGCGACACGGTCCACATGGAAATGGTGGTCGCCGAGAAGAAGGAGACGGCGAAGCCCGACCGCGGGATCCTGATCCTCAAGAACGTCGTCCGGAACCAGGCCGGCGCGTCGGTGCTCGAGGGGGAGTGGACGGTGATGATGCGGCGGGGAGCCAAGACCGCGTAGGAGGGCGCATGCGCCTGAACGACAAGATCGCCATCGTGACCGGGGCGGGGTCCGGGATCGGGAAGGCCACCGCGCTCAGGTTCGCGTCGGAGGGCGCCGTCGTCGTCTGCGCCGACGTGAACGAGGCGGCGGCGGCCGCCACGGCGGCCGAGATCGAGAAGGCCGAGGGGAAGGCGCGGCCGCAGAAGGTGGACGTGTCCGACGCCGGCTCGGCCGAGGCGCTCGTGAAGGAGACCCTCGCGCGGCACAAGCGACTCGACGTCCTCATCAACAACGCCGGCATCAACCGCGACGCCGCGATGAAGAAGATGGCGAAGGACCAGTGGGACGCCGTGATCTCGGTGAACCTCACCGGCACCTACAACGTCTGTCGCGCGGCGATGATGCCGATGATCGAGCAGAACTCGGGCCGGATCGTGAACACGGCCTCGATCGCCGTGCTCGGGAACTTCGGGCAGGCGAACTACGCCGCGAGCAAGGCGGGCGTGATCGGGCTCACGCGGACGATGGCCCTCGAGCTGGCGCGCCACAAGGTGACGGTGAACGCGATCGCTCCGGGGGCGGTGGACACGCCCATGACCGCGGGGATCCCCCCCGAGGCGAAGGAGCAGCTCGTGAAGAGGATCCCCCTCGGCCGGATGGCGAGGCCCGAGGAGATCGCGGGGCTGCACCTCTTCCTCGCGAGCGACGAGGCGGCCTACATCACGGGGCAGGTGATCTTCGTGGACGGCGGGCTCTCGGTCGGGGCCTAGCCGGTGGCCGCGCGCGCGCCCCGGTCCCTCGCCGACCGGATCTTCCTCGGCATGCTCCTCGTCTGCGGGCCGCTCGCGCTCGCGAGCCCGCTCTTCTCGCACGGGGTCCCCGTCTTCGTCCTCTGCTGTCTCGCGATCCTGCCCCTCGCCCGCACCATGGGCGAGGCGACCGAGGCGCTCGCCCACAAGCTGGGGTCGGGGATCGGCGGGCTCCTGAACGCCACGTTCGGGAACGCCGCCGAGCTGATCCTGGCGCTCGCGGCGCTCCACGCCGGCAAGGTCCAGGTCGTGAAGGCCTCGCTCACGGGCTCGATCCTCGGGAACCTCCTCCTCATTCTCGGCGTCGCCATGCTCGCCGGAGGGATCCGGCGCGAGAAGCAGAAGTTCAACCCGACCGCCGCGATGGCCGGGATGAACCTGCTCTTCCTCGCCCTCGTCGCGATCGGCATCCCGGACGCCTTCCACCTGGCCGGGGGGAGGGACGCCGTCCGCATCCTGCCGAAGCTCTCGGTCGGCATCGCCGTCGTGATGCTCGGGGTCTACGTGCTCTCGCTCCTCTTCGCGATCCGCACCCACGCCCACCTCTACACGGACGCCCCCGAGGTGGCGGGGCACGCCCCGTGGGCCCCGAGGAAGGCGTTCGCCATCCTCCTCGCGGCGACGGTCGGCGTCGCCGTCGTCGCCGAGATCCTGATCCACGCCGTCGAGGACACGATCAAGACCCTCGGCTTCACCGAGACGTTCCTCGGCATCGTCGTGATCGCGATCGTCGGGAACGCGGCCGAGCACTCGACCGCCGTCCTCGTCGCGGTGAAGGACCGGATGAACCTGGCCTTCAACATCGCGATCGAGTCCTCCAAGCAGATCGCCCTCTTCGTCGCGCCGGTGCTCGTCCTCGTCTCGCCGCTCTTCGGCCCGACGATGACGCTCGAGTTCACGCACATGGAGGTGCTCGGGATCGCCGTCGGGGTCGGCGCCGCGACGCTCGCCGCGCTCGACGGGGAGTCCAACTGGCTCGAGGGGGCGATGCTGCTGGCGGTGTACGCGATCCTGGGCGTGACCTTCTTCTTCACGACGCCATAGGCGTCGTGAGGAAGAACGCGGGCGGCGCGCCGGAACCCAGGTCCCGCGCGTAACCGTCGGCTCACTTTGGATGGGGGGCGGCTCCGCGGACTCCGCCTCCACCCCATTGCTCGCTGCGCTCGCCCCCCCTCGTCGCGCTTCGCGCTCCTGTCTTGGCGGGCGCGCCCCTCGCCGCGTCCGCTAGAATCGCCTCGATGTCTCGCGGGCTCCTGGCCCTCGGGTTCGTCGCCCTCGCGGGAGCGGCGGCGACGGCGGACACGCTCTACCTGACGGACGGCCGCATCCTCCGCGGGCGGGTCGAGCGACTCGAGAAGGACTCGCGGCTGAAGCTCGTCCTCCCGCACGGCGCCGTGACGTTTTCCGCCTCGGAGGTCTTGCGGTACGAGGGGGGGCCGGCCGCGCGCGCGGCCTACGAGCGGCGGAAGGCCGACGCCGCCGCGGCCGGGGAGCCGGACCACGCGGCGCTCGGGCGGTTCTGCGAGGCCGAGGGACTCACGGAGGAGGCGCGGGCGGAGTACCGGCTGGCGCTCGCGGCCGACCCGGCCGCGGCCGAGCCGCTCGCCCGGCTCTCCGCGCTCACGGTCGCCGACCTTGCCCTGGAACTCTCCTCGGCCGCCGAGGCCGACCGGCCCGAGATCCTCGCGGCGATCCGCGCCCACGGGGACCGCGCGGCGGAGGGGCTGCGCCGCGCCTTCGACCTCCGGATGACCCTCGCCCGCGAGCACCTGGCCGGAGGGGCCGCCGCGTCGCTCCCCGACAGGGTGCGGAAGCTCTTCCTCGAGAAGAAGCAGGCTCTCCTCGCCGCGGTCGCGAACCCGGGCTACGTCGAGGGGGGCGCCGAGGAGGCGCGGCGGGTGGCGCGGCTCGGGTTCGAGGTGCGGGCGCTCGCGAGGAGGTCGGACCTCTCCGCCGCGCTCGCGGCGGACCCGGTCCTCGAGCGTCACCTCGCGGCGCTCCACGTCCTCGCCTCCGGCATCGGCGAGGCGGCCGGAGCGGCGGGCCACCCGAAGTCGCAGATCGAGAGACTCCTCGACCCCCTCCGAGAGTCCCTCGCCTCGACCAACCGTCTCGGCGAGTCCGGCAGCCCCGCCGCCTCGAACGCAGCGGTCGGGAGGGACAACGACGCGGACCTCGCGAAGCTCATTCCCCACGAGCGCGCCGGGATCGAGGCCGTCAACGGCTACCGGGAGCTCCTGGGGCTCCCGATCCTCCGGGTGGAGCTGCGACTGGTCGAGGCCTCGCGCGGACACGTCAAGGCCATGCTCGAGCGCCGCTTCTTCGAGCACGAGTCCCCGGTGCCCGGCCACCGCACGCCCTGGGACCGTGCCGTGAAGGCGGGCTATCCCGCGCTCACGATCGGCGAGAACCTCGCCCAGCAGATCGGCGCCCCGCTCGATGCGGAGGGCGCGCTGCGCGCCTGGATCTCGAGCCCCGCCCACCACGCCAACATGCTCAAGCGGAAGTACGTCCACATCGGCATCGGGATGGACCGCGACACCTGGGTCCTCCTGCTCGGAATCCCCCGCGCCGGTAAGGGTTAGGGAGAGCCGGATTTCCTTTGACACACCCCAGCGCCTAGGGGCATCATCCCGCCCCGCCCCCAAGGGATTGTGGTCCATCGGGGGATTTACCGGAGGCGGCCATGACCGAAAAGAAGCGGACGATCACCCGGCAGATCATGCTCTCGCCCGAGCACCAGATGATCCTCAAGTACCTGGTGAGGCTCCTCGGGCATGGCGCCTCCCGGGACGAGATCGCATTGGCCCTGGAGCACGCCTTCAACGGCTTCACGATGCAGGATTCCCTCGCCATCCGCTCGCTCGTGGAGGAGGAGAGGAATCTCCCCCTCCTCGACGCGAGCCTCCGCGCGAGGACTCCCAGCCCGCTCGAGGTCTCGATCGGGCCGGGCGGCGCGCTGGTCGGCACGCGCCGGCTCGAGGTATAGCGGCGGTATACTCCGCCGCTCGTGCGGATCGCCTACGCCGACTGCTCTCTCGCCGGCGCGAGCGGCGACATGTTCCTCGGGGCGCTCGTGGACGCGGGGCTTCCGATCGAGGAGCTCCGCCGCGACATCGCCTCGCTCGGGCTCCCGGGGCTCGATCTCTCCTCGGAAGGCGTCACGCGCGGGGGGCTCGCCGCCACGAAAGTCCACGTCACCGTCCAGGGGGAGAGCGCCGACCACCACCATTCGCACGAGCACCGGACGCTCCCCGAGATCGAGGGGATCATCGGGAAGAGCCCCCTCCCGGTCCCCGTGCGCGAGGCCGCCCGCAGGGTCTTCCGCCTCCTCGCCGAGGCCGAGGCCCGGGTCCATCGGACGACCCCCGAGGCGGTCCACTTCCACGAGGTGGGCGCGTGGGACGCCATCGCGGACGTCGTCGGGACCTGCGCGGGGCTCCACCGGCTCGGGATCGCGACCGTGCGGGCCTCCCCGGTCGCGACCGGGCGCGGGACGACGAAGGGAGCCCACGGCGTGCTCCCGATCCCCCCGCCCGCGGTGGTGGAACTCCTCCGCGGCGTCCCGCTCCTCGATCCGGCGGTCCAGGGAGAGCTGACGACCCCGACCGGGGCCGCGCTCCTCGCCGGGCTCGCGAGCGGGTTCGGGGAGCGGCCGCCGATGGTCCTCGAGCGCTCCGGGTGCGGGGCGGGGACCGCCGAGCGCGCCGAGGTGCCGAACCTGCTGCGGCTGCTCGTGGGCGAGGCCTCGGAGGGGGCCGACTCCGACCGCGTGACGGTCCTCGAGACGAACCTCGACGATTCGACCCCGCAGGCGGTCGGCTACCTCGTCGAGTCTCTCCTCGCGGCTGGCGCCCTAGACGTGACCGTGACACCCGCGCTCATGAAGAAGGGCCGCCCGGGTGTCGTCGTCCAGGCGCTCGCAGAGCCGGCGAAGGCGGGCGCGGTCGAGGACGCCCTCTTCCGCGAGTCGCCGACCTTCGGCGTCCGGCGCTGGGCGGCGGACCGGCGGGTCCTCCCGCGCGAGACGATCGAGGTCGAGACCCCCTACGGCAGGGTCCGCGTGAAGGTCGGCCGCCGCGAAGGGCAGGTCGTCCGCGTCGCGCCCGAGTACGAGGACTGCCGCGCGGCCGCTCGGGAGCGCGGCGTGCCGCTCGCGACGGTGACCGAGGCCGTCCGCGAGGCGGCGCGCGTGCGGCTGGGGCCTCGCGGGTAGGATCAGTTCGTGACCGCGGGCGGGGCCGCACGACTCTCCGTAGGACTCTGCGCCGCCGCCCTCCTCGCCCTCGGCGCCGCGGCTCCCGGCCAGGAGAAGGCCCCCGAGCTTCCGCTCGGGGAGGCGATCTGCGAGTACGGCTGCGAGTTCCGGCTGCCCGCGGGTGCCAAGGTGAACAAGCGGGTCGAGGACAAGCAGACGACCTGGTATCAGTGGGACCCTCCCGGGTCCGTCGGCGGCGCTATCCTCTTCTGGGCCGCGCCCGGCGAACCCGACCCCCGCGCCACGCTCCGGGATAACGAGTCGAGGCTCGCCGCCGAGGGGGGCAAGATCGTGTCCCGGTCGGCCCGATTCGACCCCCGCACGGGCGCCTCGCTCTGGTTCATCACCGAGTTCCGGGCCAAGGATCCCCCGTCCGCGATGGCCGCCTACTATTTCAACAACCGCGGACGGACGTGCATGTTCAACTTCGACTATACGATCGTCGCGTCCGACGCCTGGCGCCCGGCGATTGCGCGGGTCCTCGCCTCCTTCCGCGTACGCACCGCACCGACCGGCTGGCTGGATCCGCCGGACCCGCCCGAGAAAGTCGAGGAGCCCGGCCTCTCACTCACATTCGCCCAGGCCATTCCGCCGCCCCGCCGGAAGCCCGTCGTCGAGGACCTCCGCGCCGCGCTCGCCCTCGCCCGCGAACTCACGGGGGGGCCCGAGCCCCCGAACCCGATCCGGGTCCACGTCTTCCCGGACGAGTCCTTCGTGAAGGAGAGGATGGCGGGCGCGCCCTACCCCGTGCCCGCCGCCACCTACATCCCGGAGGGACGGCTCCTCGTCACCCACGCCCGGGACCCGAAGCCCTCCCCCGAGGCGTTCGCGAGCCGGTTCGAGGCGGTGCTTGCCGCCTACCGGGACGCGTGGCTCGGAACTCCCCACGGGCTCGTGCCCTGGCTCGAGGCGGCGCTCCGCGAGGGCGCGCGCGCCGCCCGACGGAAGGGCGAGAAGGCGACCCTCGAGCGGGCCGCGTCGCCGCATGCCTCCTGGCTCAAGAAGGGCTGGAAGAAGGCCGCGTGGCCCGCCGTCGGGGACGTCCTGCGCGGGGACCCGGCGAAGCTCGAATTCGCGCAGGACACCCTCTCGGCGTACGTCCTCGGCCTCCTGCTCGCCGCGACACAGTCCAAGGACGAGCGGATCGCGGGGCTCCTCCCGAGGTACTTCGCGACGTTCCGCGACACTTGCGATGCGGACCGCGCGCTCGCCGCGGCGCTCGAGGGCGTGGATTTCCCGAAGCTCCACGCCGAGGCGGTGGCGGCGCTCAAGGGTTGAGCGGAGGCGCCGGGCGGCGTATAGAGAAGCGCCCATGGCGCCGCTGCCAACGCCCCCCGGTGCGCCCGCCCCCCTCCCGGCGGACGCGCTTCGCTGGAGCTGCGACCCGAAGGTCTTCCAGGGCGGCGACACGGCCGCGATCCCGCCGCTCGCCGAGACGATGGGGCAGGAGCGGGCGCTCGAGGCGCTCCGCATCGGACTCGAGCTCTACGCGCCGGGGTTCAACGTGTACGTCGCGGGGCTCACCGGGACGGGCCGCAGCTCCACGGTGAAGCGCATCCTCGAGCACATCCAGCCGGCCTGCGCGCTCGCCTCGGACCGGTGCTACGTCCACAACTTCGCGCAGCCGAGCGAGCCGCGGCTCCTCACGCTCCCGCGCGGGACGGCCCGCTTCTTCCGCGACGAGATGGCCGACCTCGTGAACTACCTCCGCCGAACGATCCCGCGGATCTTCGAGGACGAGCGCTTCAAGGCCGACCGCGACGCGATCGTCGAGAAGTACGCGAGGGAGGAGAAGACGCACCTCCGGGAGCTCCAGGGGCGCGTCCAGAAGGAGGGCTTCGCCCTCGTCCAGATCCAGGTCGGTCCCTTCTCGCAGCCCGAGGTCGTGCCCGTCTGGGAGGGCCAGCCCGTCACCTCGGACCAGCTCGAGGAGCACGTCCGGAGCGGGGCGCTCCCGACCGCCAAGGCCGAGGAGCTGCGCTCGGGCCAGCGGCGCCTGCACGAGGACCTCGAACGGCACCTCACCCGCGCCCGGGACCTCGCCCACCACATGGCCCAGGAGATCGAGGACCTCGGCCGCCGCGCCGCCACGCTCGCGATCGAGGGGCCCCTCCGGGACCTCGGGAAGAAGTACCCGCACGAGGGTGTGGAGGACTACCTACGGGAGGTGCGGGAGGCCGTCCTCGGGGGGCTCGAGCGATTCCAGCACGGCGAGGATGAGGACGGGCGGCGCCGGCGGCGCCGTGTCACCGACGACCTGACGGAGTTCCAGGTGAACGTCGTCCTCGACCACTACTCGAAGCCCTCCTGCCCGGTGATCGTGGAGAGCGCGCCCACCTACACGAACCTCTTCGGGACCCTCGAGCGGGTGCCGGACGTGCGCGGCCGCGTCCCGCTCGACCACATGAAGATCCGGGGGGGCTCTCTCCTCGAGTCGGACGGCGGCTACCTCGTGATGAACGCCCTCGACGTCTTCTCCGAGCCGGGCGTCTGGGTGACCCTCAAGCGGTCGCTCAAGACCGGCGAGCTCCGGATCCAGCCCCCCGAGGCGCTGACGCTGCTTGGGCCCCCGGCGCTCCGCCCGCAACCGATCCCCTTGAACGTGAAGGTGGTCCTCATCGGGGACCAGCGCCTCTACCAGATGGCCTCGGTCGTCGAGGAGGACTTCCGCAAGATCTTCAAGGTGCTGGCGGAGTTCGACACCGAGGTGGACCGGACGGCGTCGCGGCTGCGCCAGTTCGCCCAGGTCGCGAGCAAGATCTGCCGGGAGGAGAAGCTCGGGGCGGTCGAGGCGAGCGGGCTCGCCTCGCTCGCCGAGTTCGCCGTCCGCCGCGCCGGGCGCCAGGGGAAGCTCTCCGTGCGGTTCTCGGACGTGGCCGACGTCCTCCGCGAGGCCGACCACTGGCGGCGCCACGGCGCCCCGGCGGGAGGCGACGGGAAGATCTCGGCCGCCCACGTCGAGCGCGCCATCGAGGCGCGCCGCCGCCGCCACGGGCTCCCCGAGGAGAAGCTCCGCGAGTGGATCCGCGAGGGCGTCATCCTCCTGGATGTCGAGGGCGAGCGGGTCGGGCAGGTGAACGGCCTCGCGGTGCTCGACTACGGCTTCCACTCGTTCGGGAAGCCCTCGCGCATCACCGCGACCGTCTCCCCGGGCCGGAGCGGCATCATCAACATCGAGCGCGAGGCCCGGCTCTCGGGAGAGACCCACGACAAGGGGGTCCTGATCCTCGCGGGGTTCCTCCGCGAGCGGTATGCCCAGGACATCCCGCTCGCGCTCACCGCGAGCCTCGCCTTCGAGCAGAGCTACTCGGGGGTGGACGGCGACTCGGCCAGCTCCACCGAGATCTACGCCCTCCTCTCGGCGCTCTCGGGGATCCCGCTCCGGCAGTCCCTCGCCGTGACCGGGTCGGTGAACCAGAAGGGCGACATCCAGGCGATCGGGGGCGTGAACGAGAAGATCGAGGGGTTCTATGACGTCTGCCTGCTGAAGGGGCTGACCGGCCGCCAGGGGGTCCTCGTCCCGCAGGCGAACGTCGCCGACCTGATGCTCCGCCCCGACGTGGTCCGCTCCGTGAAGGAAGGCAAGTTCCAGGTCTGGTCCGTGCGGAGCGTGGACGAAGGGATCGCCCTCCTCACGGGCGCGGCGGCGGGGGAGAGGCGCCCCGACGGGACGTTCCCCCCCGACTCGGTGAACGGCCGCGTGCAGGCGAAGCTCCGGGAGATGGCGATGAAGGTGAAGGAGTTCGGGCCGGCGGGGGTGTAGGCCGGCGAGCACGAGGACGAGCACGAGCACGAATCACGAAAGAGGGGAGGGCGGGACGCGGGACCGCGGCCAGGAGCCCGAGACGTGCCCTGCGGGGGAGGCCGAGACAGTCTGCCCCGCGTGCGGGGCGCCGGTCGAGCCGGTGAAGTGCAAGCTCGTCTGCACCCGCTGCCGCGCCGTCGTCGTGAACTGCGCGGATTCGTAGGCGCGGAGGCTATTCCTTCCGGGCGACCTTCCCAGGCTCCGCCGCCCGACGGGGCTCCGGCGCCTTCGGCGCCTCTGCGCGGGCGCGGCCGGGCGGCTCGGGCTTCTCGCGCGGCGGCTCGACGCCGTTCCCGCCGGGGGGCGGGGACGCGGGCGCCGAGAGGCCCAGGTCCTTGCGGTGCCTCTCGAGCGCGGCTGCGAACTCGGTCGCGTCCATCACCTCGACCTCGAGGAGGTCCTTCGCGAGTCTCTCGAGGAGGGTCCGCCTCCCCGTCAGGATCTCGCGCGTGCGGTCGCGGCACTCGCGGACGATCCGCGCCACCTCGCTGTCTATGGTCGCGAGGGTCTCCTGCGAGAAGTTCCCCTTGGCGATCTCCGCCGGGGCGACGCCCAGGAAGGCCCGGCCGTCCGCCCTCTCGAACGTGAGCGGGCCCACCTTCTCGCTCATTCCGAAGCGGCAGACCATGCTCCGGGCGAGGTCGGTGACCCGGTCCAGGTCGTTCTCCGCCCCCGTCGAGATCTCGCCGAAGGCGAGCTCCTCGGCCGTGCGGCCGCCGAGCGAGACGCAGATCTTGTCGAGCAGCTCCCGCTTCGTCACGAGGTACCGGTCGGTCTCCGGGAGCTGCAGCGTGTAGCCGAGCGCCCCGTGGCCGCGCGGGACGATGCTCACCTTATGGACCGGGTCGGCGCCGGGGAGGCTCGACGCCACCAGCGCGTGCCCGCACTCGTGGTAGGCGATCACCTCCTTCTCGCGCGGCCGGATCACGCGCGAGCGCCGCTCGGGTCCCGTCATCACGCGGTCAATGGCCTCCTCCACGTCCGCCATCGTGATCTTGTCCCGGTCGCGGCGGGCGGCGAGCAGCGCCGCCTCGTTCATCACGTTGGCGAGGTCGGCGCCGGTGAACCCCGGGGTCCGGGCGGCGACCACCTTCAGGTCCACCTCGGGACCGAGCGCCTTCCCGCGCGCGTGGACCTCGAGGATCGCCTCGCGCCCCTTCGCGTCGGGGTGATCGAGCACCACCTGGCGGTCGAAGCGGCCGGGGCGCAGCAGCGCCGGGTCGAGGATGTCGGGCCGGTTCGTCGCGGCGAGCACGATGATCCCGGCGTTCGGCTCGAACCCGTCCATCTCGACGAGGAGCTGGTTCAACGTCTGCTCGCGCTCCTCCTGCCCGCCCCCGAGCCCGGCCCCCCGGTGGCGCCCGACCGCGTCAATCTCGTCCACGAAGATGATGCACGGGGCCTTCTGCTTGGCCTTGGCGAAGAGGTCCCGGACCCGGGCGGCGCCCACGCCCACGAACATCTCCATGAACTCGGGCCCGGAGACCGTGATGAAGGGCACCCCCGCCTCGCCCGCGACGGCGCGCGCGATGAGGGTCTTCCCCGTCCCGGGAGGGCCGGCGAGCATGACCCCCTTCGGGATCTTCCCGCCGAGGCGGCGGAACCGGTCCGGGCTCTTGAGGTACGCGATGATCTCCTGCAACTCCTCCTTCGCCTCCTCGCACCCCGCGACGTCGGCGAAGGTCGTCCCGGTGTTCCGCTCGAGGCTGATCCGCGCCTTGCTCTTCCCGAACGCCATCACCTGCTCGCCGTAGCCCCCGACCCGCCGCATGAAGAGGAGGGCGAGGAACCCCACGAGGAGGAGAGTCGGTAGCAGCAGCAGGAGCGTCGGCCCGATGTGGCGGTTCACCTGGCCCTCGAACCTGGGGACGTTCTTCTCCCGGAGGGTCTCGATCAGCTTGTCGTCGGGCCGGATCCGCACCGTGTAGAACCTCTTGGAGCCCGCGGCCGCGGGGGCGCCGGGGGGAGGAGGCTCGGCGGTCCCGCCCGGGAGGTCCCCCTGGTACTCCCCCTCGATCAGCTCGTCGCCCACCTGGACCTTCAGAAGCTGACCGTTCGCGAGCAGCGCCAGGAACTGCGAGTAAGTCAGCTCCTCGCCCCCGTCCGGCCGCGCCATCATGACCACGATGAGCGCGACGACCAAGAGCACGATGATCCAGGTCCCCGGCGTGAAACGCCGGGCCGGAGGGGGGGGCGGCGTGCGCGGCCTGGGGAGGTTCTGGGGCATCTTGCGGGGATGTTCCGCGAGGATTCTACAGGCCGTGCCCGCCCGGCGCGATCAGTGCAGGACCTCCTGGTAGTCCAGTCCGTCCGCGAAGACGAGCCGGAGCCAGGCGTGCGAGAGGGACCGGCTCTCGAACCAGAGCTGGACCTCGACGGACCGCGGGTCCCCGAGGGTCCCCTCGGGGACGTCCCGCCCCATGCGGTAGACCCAGACGTCCCCGGAGCGGGTGTCGGGCTCGCCGGCGATCTCGCGCACGGAGTCTTCGTTGAGCCCCCGGAGCTCCCCGGCGAGAAGCGGGCGGAACGGGAAGGGTCGAACGGAATCCAACGCGGCTCCTCCTACCCTCTCGATTCGAGTCCTGTTCATCTGCCCCGCGTATCGGCGGGATCCCTGCCTCGGCTTGAAGTAATGGAGGGGCGGGCAGAGTCGGGCGGCATCCGCCTCAGCCGCTTCCTGTGCTATCTTGAAGCAACCTCGTGCGGGCCAAGAGGTTCTACGAGCTGCTTCCCCACACCGCGGACCTCGGGATCCGCGTCCGCGGCCGGAGCCTCGAAGACCTCTTCCGGAACGCCGCCCGGGCTCTCGTGGACCTGCACACGGACCTGCGGACCGTGGTGGTCCGGGAACGAGTGCGCATATTGGTCGAGGGCATGGACACGCCAGACCTCCTCCGGCGCTGGCTCGCAGAGCTGCACTACCTCTACGAAACGCGCCGGCTCCTCCTCCCGGAGGCCCGCTTTTCGGAGCTGGCGGAGACCCGCCTCGCGGCAGAGGCGGCCGGCGAGGTCTTCGACGCTGCCCGTCACGAGGCGCGCGGGGAGATCAAGGCCGTGACGCACCATGGCCTCTCGGTGAGGAGGCTCCGCAGCGTCTGGGTCGCCGAGGTGATTTTCGACCTCTGATCCCCCCCCACCTTGACGGCCGGGGCGAACCGGACTCAAATCGCGATCGTTTCACCCTCCGGGTGCAGGGTATGACGCTCGACCGCGCCGTGTGGTCCTCGGGGCTGCTCACCGCGCTTGCGGTGGCGGGCGGGTTTCCGGACGCGGCCGCCCTCGGTCCCCAGGACCCGGCTCCCGTCGTCCTCGGCGACCCGATCCGGGACGAGGAGGGGGGCTTCGAGGTCCGGGTGCCTAAGGGGGCGAAGCCCGCCAAGTCGCTCCATCCGAGCATCCGCAAGGTCTTCAGCTACAGCCACGAGGGAGGCTACGAGGGCTCGTTCATGATGGCCGCCCAGCCCGTGCCTCCCGGGTTCCGGGTCGGGGAGTACGTGGACGAGACGAAGGCCCTCTTCGCGGCGAGCGGGTTCACGCCGGTGGACGAGCGAAAGACGTACGACTCGAAGACCGGCTCCGCCGCCATGCTCCGTCTGGACGCCCCCGCGGGCGGCGCTCCCGAGGGCTTCGTCCAGGTGGAGGCGACCCTGGACCTCTACTTCTACTCCCAGCCAGGTCGGGTCCTCTTCGCGGGCTTCGCGTATCCCAAGGCCCAGGCGGCGGAATGGCGCCGGGTCATGCGCGAGATCCTCTACTCAGTCCGCATCATCTCGGTCCCCGACGATCGCCTGAAGGCTCCCGACCCCGCGGAGAGGGTGGAGGACGACGCCCTGCTGCTCCTCCACCCGAAGACGACCGCCCCCGCCGCGGTGAAGGCCGTTCGGGAGGACCTCGCCGCTGCCCTCGCCTTCGTGCGCGACCTCACGGGCGGGCCCGCCGCCCCCAAGCTCAAGGTCCACCTCTTCCCCGACGCCGCGAGGGTGAAGGCCGCCTGGGATGGGGCGGGCGCGGACCTCCCCGCGGCGCTCTACGTCCCCCAGGGCCGGCTCCTGCTGGCCCACGCGGCCCCGCTCGTCCCTCCCGCGCGGACGCTCGGCTCGCGCTGCGAGGGGGTGCTCGTGGCCTACCTCGACGGGGTCCTCGGGACCCCCTACGGGGTCCCTCCGTGGCTCGAGGAGGGGCTGCGGCAGGGCGCGCGGGCCTCGAAGCGTGCGGGGAGCAAGATCACGGCGGACCCGAAGTCCTCGCCCCTCGCGAAGTGGATCCGCGAGGCGGGACGCAAGGCCGCCTTCCCCCCGATCCGGGCGCTGCTCGAGGCCCCGGCGGCGGACTTCACCTCCGAGAAGCCCGAGTCCCAGCCGCTGGCCATGGCCCTCGTCCTCGCCTCGCGCGCGAGCAAGGACGAGAAGCGGAGGGCGATCATCCCGCGGTTCCTCGAGGAGTTCCGGCGCCACCGCGACCCCGACCTCGCCCTGGCCACGGCTCTCGAGGGCGTGGACCTCGACGCGCTGGAGGCGGAGGCGAGGGCCCTCCTCGCGAAGGTGTAGTGCCCGTGCGGCCCCGCCCATTCGCGACGCTTGCGCTCGCCGTCGCTCTCGCCCCGGGCGCCCGAGCGCAGGACCCCGCGGCCGCCCTCGAGCTGGCGGAGACGGTCCGCAGCGAGGAGCTGGGGGTGGAGTTCAGGCTCCCCAAGGGCGCCCGGCCCGAGAAGCCCAAGCACTCGTTCTTCAAGCTGAGCTATCTGATCGCGCTCGACGTGGAAGGGGAGGGCTCCCGCGGGCGACTCTCCCTTGCGCAGGCTCGGGAGGGGGAGACGCTCGAGGAGCTGATGGAGAACAACAAGCTCGCCTCCGCGCGCGACGGGCTCACGATCACCGAGGAGCGTCGCGGTTTCGACCCCCGCACCGGCGCCTCGGGCTTCCACCGCTCCCTCCACGCCGAGACAGGCTGGGTCTGGTTCGAGCACTTCTACGGGGGTCCCCCGGGTCGGACCGTGATGGTGAGCTTCGGGTACTGGAAGGATGCCGAGAAGCTCTGGGGCCGCGTCGCCCGCGAGATCCTCTACTCGTTCCGGGTGACTTGGGTCCCCGACGACCGGCTGAAGCCACCCGAGAACGCGGAGCGGGCCGAGGACGAGACGCTGATCCTCCTGCACGCGAAGGCGACCCCGGCGCCCGCCGTCCGGGCCTTCCGCGAGGACGTGGCGGCGGCTCTTGCCCTGGCGCGCGACCTCACCGGCGGCCCGGCCGCCGGGAAGCTCAAGGCCCACCTCTTCGCCGACGCCGCCAAGATGAAGGCCTGTTGGGACGGCGCCGCCGCGGACCTCCCCGCCGTCCTCTACTGCCCCCAGGGGCGTCTCCTCTTCGCCCATGTCACCCCCTGCCCGACCCCCGCCCGGACCCTGGGGAGCCGGTGCGAAGGGGTGCTCGCGGCCTATCTCGACGCCTTCCTGGGGACCCCGTTCGGGATCCCGCCCTGGCTCGAGGCGGGTCTCCGGGAGGCCGCCCGATCCGCAAGGAGGTCGGGGAGCAAGCTGGTCCTCGACTCGAAGTCCTCGCCGTTGGCCGACTGGATCCGGAAGGCGGGTCGGAAGGCTCCCTACCCCCCGATCCGGGCGCTCCTCGAGGCGAAGGCGGGTGACTTCACTCCCGAGAAGCCGGAGTCCCTCGCGCTCTCGATGGCCGTGGTCCTCGCCTCGCGCGCGAGCAAGGACGAGAAGAGGAAGGGGGTCGTCCCGCGCTTCCTCGAGGACTTCCGCCGCCACCGCGACCCCGACCTCGCCATGGCAACGGCTCTCGAAGGCGCCGACCTCGACGCCCTGGAGGCGGAGGCGAAGGGACTCCTCGGGAAGACGTAGCTAGCCCGACGGATCCGCGCGAGGTGAAGGACAATGCGCGAATCCGTCGGGCTAGTATCCCCAACCCTAGTGCCGTCGGGTCCGACTCCACCGGGGAGCGACTCCATCCGCGGCGATCCAGCGAGCCACAGCGAAGAGACAGAGCAATAGGATCGCGACGCCTGCCAGCAGCCAGCTCCACCTCGGCGGTCCCCACGTCATGTGAAGCACCGCTCGCGACGGGTCCGTCACGTTCACCCAACACGTCGTCCGGGTTCCGGGCCTCAGGTTCACGAGCAGGGCCTCGGCCTGCTCGAAGTCGAGGGTGACTCTCTCGGGCCACTCGGCGAACCGGGTCCCCTGCCTGTGCTTCCCGCCGACCTCGAACTCGTAACGAACCGCGGGTGAAAAATCGCTGTCGGCAGTCATCACCGACCACGGTGGAATTGTGTCCACCGCAAGAATGATGCAGTCGGTCTCGGCCCAGGCGTCCGGCTGGAATCGCCCCTGCGCGATCCCGAGGCCGTAGACCCAGAACCCGGTCACGAACAGGCCGATGGTTGCCACGGCGCTCGCGAAGCCAAGCCAGAACCTCGTCTTGGTCAGCAAGCGCCGAGCCCTCCCAAGAGTCTACTCGACACGCCCTACTGGTCGCGTCTTCGCGCGCAGCCTCGCCTACCTCCCGCGGTACTCCTAGAATCCGTCCGTGTCCCTCCCGGATCTTCCCCGACTGAGAACCCGCGTCCCCGGCCCGCGGTCGCGCGCGCTCGCGGCGGAGCTGGCCGCCGCCGAGGCGCCCGGGCTCGTCGCGGGGCCGCCGATCGGGCCGGTCGTCTGGGTCCGCGCCGAGGGGGCCTCGGTCGAGGACGCCGACGGGAACGTCCTCCTCGACCTCGCGGGAGGGTTCGGCGCCGCGGCGGTCGGCCACGGGAACCCGCGCGTCGCGGAGGCGATCCGCGAGCAGGCCGGGCGGCTCTGGCACGGGCTCGGGGACGTCCACCCGGCCGACCCTCGCGTCCGGCTCGCGCAGCGGCTCGCGGCGCTCGCCCCGGCTCCCCTGCGGCGGGCGTTCCTCGGCGTGACCGGGTCCGAGGCGGTCGAGATCGCCTGGAAGACCGCCGTGCTCGCGACCGGACGGCCGGGCGCCGTCGCCTTCACGGGCGCCTACCACGGGCTCACCCACGGCGCGCTGGCGCTCACGGACGGCGCGAGGTTCCGAGGGCCGTTCGAGGGGAACCTGTCCCCGCGCGTCCTCCGCCTCCCGTACCCGGACCCCTACCGGAGCCCCTACCCGGGGGGCGTCCCGGAGGCGATCTCCCGGCTCGACCGGCATCTCCAGGACGCTCGGGCCGCGACGGGCGGCGTCGGCGCCGTCTTCATCGAGCCGGTCCAGTACCGGGGAGGAGCCGTCGCCGCCCCGGCCGGGTTCCTCCGGGGCCTCGCGGAGGCGTGCGCGCGCCACGGGGCGCTGCTGGTCGCCGACGAGGTCGCGACCGGCCTCGGCCGGACGGGGACCCTCCTCGCCTGCGAGCGCGCCGGCGTCGTCCCCGACCTCGTCTGCCTCGGGAAGGCGCTGGGCGGAGGGCTCCCCATCTCCGCCGTGATCGGCTCCGAGGAGACCATGGCCCGCTGGGCCCCGCCCGACGGCGGGGACGCTCTCCACACGGCCACCCACATGGGGAACCCCCTTGCGGCGGCCGCCGCCCTCGCGGCCCTCGACGAGATCGTCGGGCGCGACCTCCCCGGGCGGGCGGCTCGTCTCGGGGAGAGGCTCCTCGGGGATCTCCGGCGCCGCCTCGAGGCCCACCCGAACGTGGGCGATATCCGGGGCGCGGGTCTCCTGCTGGGCGTGGACTTGGTCCTCGACCGGCCCGGGCGCGCGCCCGCCCCGCGGCTCGCCGCCGCCGCGGCCGGGGCCGCGCTCCGGCGCGGCGCCATCGTCCTCCCGGACGGCCCCGGGCAGAACGTCCTGGTGCTCTCCCCGCCCCTCACGATCTCGGAGGCGCAGGCCGACGCGGCGGCCGAGATCGTCGCGGAGTCGGTGCGGGAAGCCGCGCGCGGATGATCCCCGACCCCGAGGCCGCCGCCCTCGACGCCGAGATTCTCGCGCTGGTCGCCCGCGGCGAGGAGGGCCCGCGCGACGACGCCCGCTTCGACGCCCTCGCGCGCCGGGTCTACGTCCACCAGTACGCGCGCAACATGGCGTACCGGCCGCTCGCCCGGGTGCGCGGCGGGAGGCCGGAGACCGTCCGCACCTGGCGGGACCTCCCCGCGTGCCCGACGGACGCCTTCAAGGAGGCGGACCTGGCGACGTTCCCGCCCGCCGAGGCGGCCGCCGTCTTCGAGTCCTCCGGGACCTCGCGCGGACGCCCGGGACGCCACTTCCTCCCGCGACTGGACCTCTACGAGGCGGCGTTGCTCGAGTCGTTCCGCCACTACGTCCTGCCCGACCGGCCCGCGATCCGCCTCGCGATCCTCGCGCCGCCGCCCGAGGAAGCGCCGCGGAGCTCGCTCGGCCACATGCTGGCGACGGTCCGGTCCCGCCTCGGGACCCCGGCGAGCGCCTGGTTCGTGCGGGGCGGGGTCCTCCTCGCGCGCGAGGCCGAGGAGGCCCTCCGGGTGGCCGCCGGGGCGGGCGAGCCGGTGGCGGTGCTCGCGACGGCCTTCGCGCTCGTGCAGTTCCTCGACGACCTCGCCGCGCGCGGGGTCCGGGTCGCGCTCCCCGCGGCGAGCCGCCTGATGGAGACCGGCGGCTACAAGGGGCGCTCGCGGGAAGTGCCGCGCGACGAGCTCTACAACCGGGCCGGGGAGCGGCTCGGGATCCCCGAGGCGTTCTGCGTGAACGAGTACGGGATGACGGAGATGGGCTCGCAGTTCTACGATGGAGGCCTGCGGGCGGCGCTGGGGCTCCCGGGCCCCGAATTCCCTGGGGAAGGGGGCCGCGTGAAGAGGCCGCCCCCGTGGGTGCGGACGATGGTCGCGGACACCGAGAGCGCGCTCGACGAGGTCGCGGACGGCGGCGTGGGGCTCCTGCGCCACGTGGACCTCGTGAACCGGGGCTCCGTCGCGGCGCTGCTCACGGGCGACCTCGGCCGCCGCCGCGGCGACGGATTCGAGGTGCTCGGCCGCGCGTCGGGGGCCGAGGCGCGCGGCTGCTCGCTCGCCATGGAGGACCTCCTGGGAAGACGCCATGTCTGACGGGCTCCTCGCCGCCTTCGTCCCTGACCCGGGCTGGATCGCCGGGGCGCCCGCCGTCCCCGTCCCGCCGGCCGGGGCCGTCCGGGCCCCGCGGCTCTCGGCCGCCGACCTGGCCCGCGCGGCGGATGGGCTCCTCGAGGCGGGCCGCTCCCCGGGCCCGTCCCTCGACGCCGTCCTGCGCGCGCTCGACGCCACGGCGCGCCGGCTCGGGGACGGCGCGTCCGCGCTGCGCGCCCGGGCGGAGGAGGGCCTCCCGCGCACGACGGGCCTCTCGCTCCCGACGGTCCGGGAGGGGCTGGACCTGGTGGCCGCCGCGCTCCGCCGGCCCGCGCTCGAGGCGCTCCTGCGGGCGGACGTCGGGGATCCGGCGGCCCTGGACGGCCCTGTCACCGGCCCGTCCGGAACGCTCCGGCGCGCGCGGGGTCCCCGCCTCCTCGTGGAGGTGCTCCCGGGGAACGTCTTCCCGGCTTCGGCCCAGGCCGTCGCGCGAGCCGTCCTCCTCCGGTCGCCGGTCCTCCTGAAGCTCTCTTCCGAGGAGCCGCTCCTCGCGCCGCTCCTCCTCGCGGAGATCGCCGCGCAGTCCGGCGCCGCCGCCCGCGCAGTCGCCGCGCTCTGGTGGCCGGGCGGCGAGGCCGAGGTCGAGGCGGCAGCCTTCGGGCGGGCCGGGATCGTCGCGGTCCACGGCGAGGAGGCCACGATCCGGAGCATCGCCGGCCGCCTCCCGGCGGGCGCGCGGCTCCTCCCGCACGGGCCGAAGGTCTCGGTCGCCGTCGGCTCGCGCGAGTCGCTCCGGACCCCGGCCGGGCCCGGGCTGGCCCGCGCCCTCGCCCGCGACGTGGCGCTCTACGACCAGCGCGGCTGCCTCTCGGCCGTGGCGGTGTTCGCCGAGGAGGGCGGTGAGATCTCGCCGCGCGACCTCGCCCGGCGTCTCGCCGAGGCGCTCGCCGAGGCCGAGACCCGCTGGCCGCGCGGGACGGTCCTCCCGGAGACCGCCGCCGCGATCCACCAGGCCCGCGGGGCTCGCCGGGCCCGTCCCGGCGCCGAGGTCCACGAGA